>NZ_AP018664.1:3890882-4221764 GCF_003967075.1 Sphingobium amiense | reverse complement strand
TCCGTTTATCCCCCGCATCCCCGCATCGCCTGCAGGGCAAAGTCGTCAGGCAACAGGAAGCCGAACGGAAAAGCCCCCGCCCTTCCGGCTCCATTGCCAGACCCATGTTCCTGACGGCGCACTGTCAGTGATTCGACAGCGGCCGGATTTCGAAAATAGACAGCCCCGCTCGCGCGGATCAAGGGCGTCCCTATTCAAAAAACTGAAATAAAGGATTTGACGACGGAAACGCTGGGGATTCCCGAGCAGGAAAAATTATTGATCCTTTTCATGACCTTATATCGGTCATTTATTGGTGCAGTGCGTCGAATCGCGGGGAATCCGTCATTACGGCTTCATGACTCATTCATGACCAGCGCCAAAAGGCCCGCTCCGGCGATCCGGAGCGGGCCTTTGGCATTCGACCTTGGTCGAAAGGATCAGGCGAGCGCGCTGACAGCCTTGGTCAGGCGGCCGAACTTGCGGGCGGCAGTGTTCTTGTGCAGCACGCCGCGTGCGACGCCGCGCGCCATTTCCGGCTGAACCGACGCGAGAGCGGTGGCGGCGGCGGCCTTGTCACCGGCGGTGATGGCGGCTTCCACCTTCTTCACCAGAGTGCGAATCCGGCTGATGCGGGCGCCATTGATTGCGGCGCGGCGTTCATTGCGACGGATGCGCTTCTTGGCTTGCGGCGTATTGGCCATTCTTTTCCTCGGTTCTCGTCAAATCTTTGGGCAAGAGGCCCGATCAGATTCGCCGACCAGCCTCGTGAAGGTGCGCCCCTTACAGGGGAATGGGACACCCGTCAACGGGGCGGGGCCGCGCTATTTCTGGCATTTCGGGCAATAGAAGGTGGAGCGCCCGCCGTCGACTCGCCGCCGCACCACGCCGCCGCAGGGGCACACCTCCCCCTCGCGGCCATAGACGCGCCACTGTTTCGAGAAATAGCCCAGTTCCCCATCCGGCCGCGCATAATCGCGGAGCGTCGATCCTCCGGCGGTGATGGCGGCGGTGAGCACGGTGCGAATCGCCTCCACCAGCAGGGCGAGCCGCGCACGGCCGATCTTCCCCGCCGGGCGCGTAGGCGCGATGCCCGCCATGTTGAGCGCTTCGCAGACATAGATGTTGCCGAGGCCCGCGACGATCCGCTGGTCGAGCAGCGCCGCCTTGATCGAGGTCGCCTTGCCCGCGAGCGCGGCGGCGAGGCGGTCCGTGTCGAAATCCGCGCCCAGCGGCTCCGGTCCCATCCGGGTGAAGGGCAGATAGGCTTCCCATGCATCCGACCGCACGAGGTCGAGCGATCCGAAGCGGCGCGGGTCGTTGAGCGCCAGCAGCCGGCCCCTGCCGGTTTCGATCAGCAGATGATCGTGCGCGCCGATCTCCGCCGGGTCGATGCGCCAACGCCCGGACATGCCGAGGTGGAAGATCATCATATCGCCCCGGTCGGTTTCGACGAGGCCATATTTGGCGCGGCGCGACAGCCCCGTGACGCGCGCGCCCGTCAGCCGCTGGCGCAGGTCGACGGGGATGGGGAAGCGCAGGTCGGCGCGGCGCGGCTCGACGCGGGTGAGCGTATCGCCCTCCAGCACGGATCGGAGACCCGCGACGGTGGTTTCGACTTCGGGAAGCTCTGGCATGAAACGCATCTAGGAAAGAGGCGCGCGAATAACCAGCTTCTTGGCTGGAACGGCGCGCAATCTCTGTCTAGAGGACTTGGCCATGAGCGAAACAGCATCCTTCGGCTATCGTGATGTCGATGCCGCCGAAAAAGCGGGCATGGTCCGCGCGGTCTTTTCGAACGTCGCGGCGAAATACGACCTGATGAACGACGCCATGTCGGGCGGCGCGCACCGGCTGTGGAAGGACCAGTTCGTGCGCCGGGTGAAGCCCCGGCCCGGCGAGCAGATCCTGGACATGGCGGGCGGCACCGGCGACATCGCATTCCGCATGCACCGCCATGGCGCGCAGGTGACGGTGTCGGACATCAACCCCGAAATGCTGGCCGTGGGCATGGAGCGGGCGCAGAAGAAGGGCTATGAAGGCCTGATCTGGTCGGAACAGAATGCCGAGGAACTGACCTTTGGCGACCGCGCTTTCGACGCCTATACGATCGCATTCGGCATCCGCAACGTCACCCATATCGACCGGGCGCTGCGCGAGGCGCATCGGGTGCTGAAGTTCGGCGGGCGTTTCTTCTGCCTCGAATTTTCGACGACGACATGGCCGGGCTTTTCGGACGTCTACGATGTCTATTCGCACCGGCTGGTGCCGCAGCTCGGCAAGCTCTTCGCCAACGATGCGGACAGCTATCGCTACCTCATCGAATCGATCCGGCGCTTTCCGCCCATGCCGAAATTCGAGGGCATGATCCGCGAGGCGGGTTTTTCGAACACGAAGGTGGAGCCGATTCTCGGCGGGCTGGTCGCGATCCATAGCGGCTGGAAGATCTGACGCAGGCATGACCAGCCACGCCACCCATATCTGGCGGCTCCTCAAATGGGGCCGGACGCTCGCGCGGCATGGTGCGCTCACGGGGATCGAGCGCGATCCGCTTACGCCCGCGCCCGTGCGGCGGCTGGTGCGGCTCGCCCGGTTCGGGGCGCGCGTGCCTGCGCAGCCGCGCTATGCCGATGCGTTTCAGGCCATCGGTCCGGCGGCGATCAAGCTGGGTCAGACGCTGGCGACCCGGCCCGACCTTGTGGGCGAGGAAGCGGCGGCCGACCTGCTGCGGCTGCAGGACGCGCTGCCGCCCGTGCCGTTCGAGACGATCCGGGCGCAGATCGAGCAGAGCTTCGGGCGGCCGCTCGACGCGCTCTATGCCCGGTTCGACGAAGTGCCGGTGGGCGCCGCTTCCATCGCGCAGGTGCACCGCGCTCTCACTACCGACGGGCGCGACGTGGCGGTCAAGGTCATCCGCCCCGGCGTGATCGACCAGTTCAACCGCGACATCCAGACCTATGAATGGGCCGCCGCCCATGTCGAGCAGCTTGGCGGAGAGATCGCCCGGCTGCGCCCGCGCCTCGTCATCGCCAATATGAAGCGCTGGACCGCGCGCGAACTGGACCTGCGCCGCGAGGCGGCCTCCGCGTCCGAGCTGGCCGAGGCGATGGAGGCGATGCCGGGATACCGCGTCCCGCAGATCGACTGGGACCGCACCACCGGCAAGGTTATGACGATGGAGTGGATCGACGGCGTCAAGATCGCCGACCGCGCCGCGCTGATCGCGGCGGGCCATGACGTGAAGGATCTGGCCGCCCGGCTGGTCAACGCCTTCCTGCGGCAGGCCATTGCGGAAGGCTTCTTCCACGCCGACATGCATCAGGGGAACCTGTTCGTGACGGCGGGCGGCGACATCGTCGCCATCGACTTCGGCATCATGGGGCGGATCGACCGGCGGGCGCGCATGTGGCTGGCGGAGATTCTCTACGGCCTCATCACCGGCAATTACCGGCGCGTCGCCGAAATCCATTTCGAGGCGCAATATGTGCCCGCGCACCACAATGTCGAAGAGTTCGCGACCGCGCTGCGCGCCGTGGGCGAACCGATGCGCGGCAAGCCCGTGCGCGAACTGTCGGTCGGCGGCATGCTCGACGGCCTGTTCGCCATCACGCGCGATTTCGACATGCAGACGCAACCGCACCTGCTGCTTCTCCAGAAGACGATGGTGATGGTGGAGGGTGTGGCGACCGCGCTCGACCCCGACATCAACCTGTGGGAGACAAGCGGTCCCTATGTGCGCGAGTGGCTGCGCACCGAACTGGGGCCGGAAGCGAAGGCGGCGGACACGCTGATCGAGAACTGGCGCACGCTGCAACGGCTGCCGGGCCTCATCCGCCGGATCGAGGACGCATTCCCGGAAAAGGGCGGCGCGCCCCCGCCCCCGCCGCTGAGCGAGGTCAGGCTGATCCGGGTGGGTGGCGGATGGCGCTATGCGCTGGTGGCGACGGTCGCGGCGGCGGCCGGGGCTGGCGCGATGTGGTTGTCCCACCTGCTCTGACTTGCGAGTGAAGTAATACAGTATTACGTATTACCCATGAAAAGCGGCAAGCTGACGATCAAGCATCAGGTGACGATCCCGCGCGACGTGCGGCAGGCGCTTGACCTCAAGGCAGGCGATGAAGTGACATTCGCACTCGAGGACGGCCGCGCGGTGCTGAGGAAGATCGACCGGTCGGAAATCGAATGGTCGCGCTTCCTTCAGGCGCAGATGCCCGAATGGGACGATCCGCAGGAGGACGCCTATTGGGCGGAACTATGAGCGACGCTTCCCTGTCACCGCATGACGTGGCGGTCGTCCATGTGCCCTTCATAGAGCGGGAGGGCGGGCGCAAGCGCCCCGTGGTGATCCTGTCTTCGCAGGAGGCCAACAAGGCGACAGGCGTTGCCGTGGTCGCGATGATCACCCGCGGCGATGCCCCGGCATGGCATGGAGACATGACGATCAGCCATTATGAGGAGGCGGGGCTGCGCAAGCCGTGCAAGATCAGGATGAAACTCTATACCGTGGAAACCGCAGAGTTGACGCCGGTCGGACGGCTCCAGACGGCAGACCGCTCGGCGCTGACGTCCGGTCTGCGGCGGTTGCTGGCGCTATGACCCGGCGCGTCCTCCTCATCGTTTCCGGCGGGATCGCGGCCTACAAGGCGCTGGAGCTTGTCCGCCTGCTCAGGCGGCGCGGCATTGCGGTGCGGGCGGTGATGACGGAAAGCGCGGGGCAGTTCGTGACGCCGCTCAGCCTAGGCGTCCTCACCGAGGACCATGTCTATGGCGACATGTTCGACCTCAAGGAAGAACGCGAGATCGGGCATATTCAGCTCAGCCGTCAGGCCGACCTGATCGTCGTCGCGCCCGCGACCGCGAATATCCTCGCGCGGATGGCGGGCGGGATCGCCGACGATCTGGCCACCACCATCCTGCTCGCCACCGACAAGCCGGTGCTGGCGGTGCCCGCGATGAATGTGCGCATGTGGCATCACCAAGCAACGCAGCGGAACCTTGCGACGCTGCGCGGCGACGGTGTGCACATCATGGAACCGGCGAGCGGGTCGATGGCCTGCGGCGAATATGGCAAGGGCCGCCTGCCCGAGCCGGAGGGGATCGTCGTGGAGATCGAACGGCTGCTGGCGCTGCCGCCGCGTGCCGATCCGCTCATCGGCCAGCCGGATTTCGCGGGCGATGCGCCGCCGGTTCCCGGCACGCCCGAACCGGACGGAACCCTGCTCGGAAAGCATATTCTCGTCACCGCCGGGCCGACGCATGAGCCGATCGACCCGGTGCGCTACATCGCCAATCGTTCGTCGGGCAAGCAGGGCTTCGCCATCGCCGCCGCCGCCGCGCGGGCGGGCGCGCGGGTGACTCTGGTGGCGGGGCCGGTGCATCTCCCCACCCCCGCCGGGGTCGAGCGCATCAACGTGCAGACCGCGCGCGAGATGATGGCGGCGGTGGAGGCGGCGCTGCCCGCCGATGCCGCGATCATGGTTGCCGCCGTCGCAGACTGGCGCGCGGCGGATGCGGCGGACCAGAAGATCAAGAAGGATGGCTCCGGCCAGCCCGCCCCGCTCGCCCTTGCGGAAAATCCCGACATCCTCGCGACGCTGGGCCATCATGCGCAGCGCCCCGCCTTGCTGATCGGCTTCGCGGCGGAAACGCAGCGGATCGCCGAACATGCGCAGGCGAAGCTGGCGAAGAAGGGGGCGGACTGGATCGTCGCCAATGACGTGTCAGGTGACGTGATGGGCGGCGACAGCAACGCCGTGCAGATCGTCACCACCGCTGGAATAGAAAGCTGGCCCGCCATGGCCAAGGAGGACGTCGCCCTCCGCCTCATCGAAAAGGTTGCAGATGCCCTCTCCGTTTGATCCCATCGAAATCCGGTTGAAGCGGCTGCCCCATGGCGAGGGGCTACCCGTGCCCGCTTATGCGACGGCCCATGCCGCCGGAATGGACGTGGTGTCGGCGGAGGAACTGACGCTCCAGCCGGGGGGACGGCATGCCGTGGCGACGGGCTTTGCGATGGCGATTCCCGAAGGATATGAGGTGCAGGTCCGGCCCCGTTCCGGTCTGGCGCTGAAGCACGGCATCAGCCTGCCCAACACGCCCGGCACCATCGACGCGGATTATCGCGGCGAACTCAGGATCATCCTCATCAATCTTGGCGACCAGCCCTTCGCCATCGCGCGGGGCGACCGGATCGCGCAGCTCGTGGTCGCGCCGGTGCAGATCGCCAGCTTCCGCGAGGTCGACGGTCTGGACGAGACAGCACGGGGCGAAGGCGGCTTCGGATCGACGGGCGTCGCCTCATGACGCTGACCGACGACCAACTGGAGCGCTACGCCCGGCATATCGTGCTCAGGGAGATAGGCGGCGCAGGTCAGGCGCGGCTGCTGTCGGCGCAGGTCGCGGTGATCGGCGCGGGCGGGATCGGCAGCCCGGCGATCCTCTATCTGGCGGCGGCGGGCGTGGGCACCATCCGGGTGATCGACGACGATGAAGTCGCGCTCTCCAACCTTCAGCGGCAGATATTGTTCGGCACGACGGACGTGGGCGCGCGCAAGGCGGAAGCCGCGATGGCGGCGGTGGCGCGGATCAACCCGGACGTGAAGCTCATTCCGATCAACGCGCGGATCGACGGGGACAATGCCGCGCTGCTGCTGCGCGACGCCGATGTGGTGCTGGACGGGTGCGACAATTTCGCGACGCGGCTGGCGGTGGCGGATGCCGCGCACCGGCTGCGCATCCCGCTCGTATCGGCGGCGGTCGGGCCGTTCGAGGGGCAGTTGGCCACCTATCGGGGCTGGGAAGCGGACCGGCCCTGCTATCGCTGCCTCGTCGGCGATGCGCAGGACGCGCCGGAACGCAATTGCGCGGAAGCGGGCGTGATCGGCGCGCTGACCGGCACGATGGGCAGCCTCGCCGCGCTGGAGACGATCCGGCAGATCGTGCCTTTCGGCACCGACATGGCGGGGCGGCTGCTGATCGCCGACCTGCTCGCCATGCGGTTCCGCACGCTCGATGTGGCGAAAGATCCGGCATGTCCTGCCTGCGCGGTGGAACTGTGCGTCCCCTGATACTGATCGCCGCGACGGACGATGCGGAGCGGCTGCGCGCGGCGCTGACGCTGGCGGCGGCGCAGGCGGCGCTGGGGGGCGCGGCGACGGTCTTCCTGCAACTGGACGCCGTGGCGCTACTGCGGCAGCCGGTCGAGGGGCCGCGCGATGCCGCGCACCGGGCGGCGGGGTTGCCCGATCTTGCGACGCTGATCGACGAGGCGCGGGCGCTGGGCGTGCGGCTGATCGCCTGCCAGAGCGGGCTTGCGCTGGCGCGGATGGAAGTCGGCGACCTGCCGTCCGGCGTCACGACAGGTGGCCCCGTGGAGCTGCTGCGCGACATGAGCGACGACGCCCGCCTGTCTTTCGTTTAATTCAGCGGATGACCGGCAGGTAACGGCGCAGGTCGATCATGCGTCGGTCGGTCTCCGCGCCCGCCTGCAACGGCGTAGAGGCGCTTTGGGCGCGGGGCAGGAGCATGCCGACATGGGCGGCGGCCCAGAAGGCGCCGAGGCAGATCATCAGCGTCAGACCCAAGCGCACGATCTTCACGCCCTGCCTCCCTTCACGCCGCCGCTTCTACAGGCGGTGCAGGGCAAGGGCAAGGCGTTCAGATCGGATCAGAAATCGCGGTATCGCTCATTGCCGATGAAGCCGAGCCGCGTGACGCCCGCGCGGCGGATGTCGGCGAGCACTTCGTCCACCAGCAGGTAGCGGGCGGCGGCATCGGGCTGGAACTGCAGTTCCGGCTCCACCGGCAGGCGCAGCGATGCGCCAAGGTAACGGCGCAATGTCAGGCGGTCGACCGCCGCGCCGTTCCACCGGATCGTGCCGTCCGCGCCGATCCCCACTCTGTTCTTCACCGTATCGACCGGGACGAGCGGCTTAACGGCGTCGGCGGACAGGTTGACGCCGACGCTGTGCGTCTGAATGGGAATGGTGATGATGAACATGATGAGCAGCACCAGCATCACGTCGATCAGCGGCGTCGTGTTCATGTCGCTCATCGGCGTGTCGGCGGCGGCGTTACGGGGTTCTGCGAAGCTCAAGGCCATTCGTCCCTCCTGTTGCTGAATTATGATATAACAGCACATGGAGGATGCGCCTTTCGCCCCGCTCTGGCAAGAGGGCTTCTATTGACAGCGATGCCCGCCCATTTAAGGGGAAGGCGCGGCTTTTTGCGCCGTTCCTGCCTTCCAACAGAAAGATCCCTTCCCGTGTCCGCCATGCTCAAGATCACCCTGCCCGACGGTTCCGTGCGCGAAGTCGCGCCCGGCACTACTCCGGCGGACATCGCGGCGGCTATCGGACCGGGGCTGGCCAAGGCGGCGATCGCGGCGCGGGTCGATGGCGAGCTGCGCGACATCGGGCGGCCGCTGGAGGCCGATGCGCAACTGGCGCTGGTGACGGCGCGGGATGAGGCCGACGCGCTGGAACTGGCGCGGCACGACTTCGCGCATATCCTGGCCGAAGCGGTGCAGGCGCTGTTCCCCGGCACGCAGATCACCTTCGGTCCCGCGACCGACGACGGTTTCTACTATGATTTCGCGCCCAAGGACCGCCCCTTCACCGAGGAGGATCTGCCCGTCATCGAAGCGAAGATGCGGGAGATCATCGCGGCCGACAAACCCCTGAAGCGCGAAGTGATCGACCGCGATACGCTGATCGCGCAATGGCGCGCGGCGGGCGAGACGTTCAAGGCGGAGTGGGCGGCGGAACTGCCGCAGGGCGAGGAGCTGACCGTCTATCATTCGGGGGACGGCTGGTATGACATGTGCCGGGGTCCGCACCTTGCCTCGACCGGGAAGCTCGATCCCGCGGCCTTCAAGCTGACGCGCGTGTCGGGCGCTTACTGGCGCGGCGATCAGAAGAACGCGATGCTGTCCCGCATCTACGGCACCGGCTGGCTCAACCGGAAGCAGCTCGACGCGCACCTCACGCGACTGGAGGAAGCGGGCAAGCGCGACCATCGGAAGCTGGGCGCGGAGATGGACCTGTTCCACCTCCAGCAGGAAGCGCACGGGTCGGTCTTCTGGCACCCCAAGGGCTATATCATCTGGCGCAATCTCGAAGCCTATATGCGCCGCGCCATCGACGCGGCCGGCTATCGCGAGGTCAAGACGCCGCAGGTGATGGACGCGCGCCAGTGGGAGCAGTCGGGCCATTGGGGTAAATATCGCGAGAATATGTTCGTCATCCCTGACGAAGTGCCCAATGTCGAGGATGAAGGGCCGCTGGTGTCGGACGATGCCGACTGGATGGCCCTGAAGCCCATGAACTGCCCGGCGCACGTTCTGATCTTCCGTCAGGGGATCAAGAGCTATCGCGACCTGCCCCTGCGCCTCTACGAGAATGGCTGCTGCCACCGCAACGAGCCGCACGGTGCGCTGCACGGCCTGATGCGCGTGCGCCAGTTCACGCAGGATGATGCGCATATCTTCTGCCGCGAGGACCAGATCGTCGAGGAAGTCCGTGCCTTCTGCGCGCTGGCCGACCGTATCTACCGCGATTTCGGCTTTACCTATTCGATCAAGCTGGCGCTGCGTCCCGACAAGCGTTTCGGCAGCGACGAGATGTGGGACAAGGCCGAGACCGAACTGCGCGACGCGGTGGCGGCTGCGGGGCTCAACACGCCGGAATATGGCTGGGAGGAACTGCCGGGCGAAGGCGCCTTCTATGCGCCCAAGCTGGAATGGCACCTGACCGACGCCATCGGGCGGACATGGCAGGTCGGCACCATCCAGTCCGACCGCGTGCTGCCGGAACGGCTCGACGCCAGCTATGTGGGCGAGGATGGCGAGCGGCACCGCCCGGTCATGCTGCACCGCGCGATCTTCGGCAGCTATGAGCGGTTCATCGGTATATTGATCGAACATTATGCGGGCCGCTTCCCGCTCTGGCTCGCGCCGGTGCAGGCGGTCGTCGCGACCATCGTGTCGGACGCGGACGATTATGCGCGCGACGTGGTGGAGCGGCTGCGGGCGGCGGGCATCCGCGCCGAAACCGATACGCGCAACGAGAAGATCAACTACAAGGTGCGCGAGCACAGCCTGGCCAAGGTGCCCAACCTGCTGGTCGTCGGACGGCGCGAGGCGGACGAGGGCACGGTGGCGCTGCGCGAACTGGGCAAGGAAGGGCAGAGCGTCCTTTCTGTCGAGGATGTCATCGTCCGGCTTGCAAAAGAGGCGCAGGCACCCGATATGCGGTGAGGCAGAAATGCCGCAAGGGTGCGTGATTCCGCTGTCGCGGGACCACGCGCCCCTTTCGGCTTTTCTCAAAAGCCGCTAAGAGCCATCCGTTTTTCGAAACGACCACAGGAGATAGAGCTATACGTCCCCCGATGATGCGCCGCCCGCTGGCGCCGCCGCCGAAGTCCGGCCCCCGCTATAACGAGTTCATCAACGTGCCCAAGGTGCGCGTCATTGATGACGAAGGCGAAAATCTGGGTGTGATGTTTACGCAGGAGGCGATCGAACAGGCCGCCGAAGTCGGTCTCGACCTTGTGGAAGTATCGCCCAACGCCGATCCGCCGGTCTGCAAGTTCCTCGACATCGGCAAGTTCAAGTACGAAGCGCAGAAGAAGGCGAACATCGCCCGCAAGACGCAGAAGACGCAGGAACTCAAAGAGATCAAGATGCGTCCGAACATCGACGATCATGACTATGATACGAAGATGAAGAAGGTGCATGACTTCATCGGCGACGGCGACAAGGTGAAGATCACCCTGCGCTTCCGTGGCCGCGAACTCAGCCACCAGCAGCTTGGCATGAACCTGCTCCAGCGGGTCGCCGAAAATGTCGCCGAAATCGCGAAGGTCGAAGCCTATCCGCGCATGGAAGGCCGCCAGATGCTGATGGTGCTGTCACCCAAATAAGCGCGATCGTCAGGGCGTTCGAAAAAGGGCGGGGTCCGTGAAGGACGCCGCCCTTTTTGCTGGTCAGCCATTGGGCAGGATGAGATATTTTTCGCCCGTGCGCCGCGCATTATAGGCGAGCACGGCGTCCCGGCCCAGCGCTTCGTCCAGCGAGAGCCGCGCCTTGTAATGGCTGGCGAACAGGGTGGTGAGGTTGTCGCGCACGCGCTGGCGCATCCGTTCGGCGGTCTGCGCCCCGGCCTGTTGCAGGAAGGGGGGAAGCAGCCAGCCCGATACGTCCCAGGTGAAGCCGAAGCTGCGGGTCAGGATCGTCGGCCCCATGTCGAGCGAACCGTAGACATAGGCGTGCTTGGGCATGCTCGATCCGTAGCGGCTGTAGGCCGCGCCGCGGCTGGCGACCTTTTCCATCGCGTGCAGGATCTGGCTGACCTGCGTGCCGCCGCCGATGGCGTCGAACGCCACGGTCGCGCCGGTCGCGGCGATGGCGTCTTCCAGCCGGGTGAGGAAATCGGCGTCGCTGCTGTTCACCACATGCTCCGCGCCGATGCCCCGCAGCAGAGCGACCTGTTCGGCGCTGCGGACGATGTTGACGAGGCCGAGGCCGTCGACCTGCGTCACCCGGACGAGCATCTGGCCGAGGTTGGACGCGGCGGCGGTATGGACGATCGCCTTGTGCCCGCCCGCCTTCGCCGTTTCGACAAAGCCGAGCGCGGTCATCGGATTGACGAAAGCGGATGCGCCCTGTTCCGCCGTCACATCGTCAGGCAGCGCCATGCAGCCGCTGGCGTCTATCAGGCGATATTGCGCATACATGTCGCCGCCGATCATCGTCACGCGCCTGCCGATCAGCGCCTGCGCCGCCGGGCCGTCGCCTGCGGCGATGACCGTGCCCGACGCTTCGTTGCCGACGCCCAGCGGCTGCCCGATGCGGGCCGCCATCGCCCGCATCGCCGGTTCGGGCATCCGGGCGACGATCCGGCGGGGGCTATATTCGGCGGAGGCGACATCGGCGGGGCCGAACAGCAGGCCAAGGTCGGACGGGTTGATCGGCGCGGCCTCGATCCGCACCAGCACCTGATCCCCGGTCGGCGCTGGTAGCGCGTCCTCGACCAGTTCCACCGTCAGGCGGCCGTCCTCCGCCAGCGTGGACAGCAGTTTCAGGCCTCTGGTCTCGCTCATTCCTCGCTCCTGTTTTGTCAGGCGGACGGGCGATCCCGATAGAGGTCGGGGAACATCGCCTTCAGCGCCGCCAGCTTGGGTTGATCCCAGCGCATGATATAGGGATGGCGCGGGTTGTCCCGCATGAAATTCTGATGATCGGCGGCGGCGTCCTGAAAGCCGGTGAAGCGTTCCACGCGGGTCACGATGGGGTCGCGCCACAGCCCGGCCTTGCCGAGTTGCGCCAGATAGGCGCGGGCTGCCCTGTCCTGCTCCGCATTCAGGGGGAAGAGCGCGCTGCGATACTGGGTGCCGTGATCCGGCCCCTGATAGTTAAGCGTGGTCGGATCGGCGACGACCGAGAAGAAGACGCGCAGCAGCGTGCCGTAGCTGACGACCCTGGGATCGTAGGTGACGCGCACCGATTCGGCGAAGCCCGTGTCGCCGCCGCTCACCGTGTCATAATCGACGCGGCGGTCTTTTGGGCCACCGGCAAAGCCGGAGACGGCGAGGTGAACGCCCTTCACATGGGAGAACACGCCTTCGACGCCCCAGTAGCAGCCGCCCGCAAAGACGGCGGTTTCCAGCTTGCGGGTCGCGGCGGCGTCGATGAGCGGCGCGGGCGCCTGAACCACGCGTTCGGCGCGCGCTGGCGCCGCGACGGCGAAGGCCGCCGCCAGCGCGGTGAGGAGGAACCTAGCGGGCGGCTTCATGGGTCTGCGTCGCGGCGACGGCGGTAGTGCCGAACATCGGCGGGTCGCTCGGCTGGAGCGCGAACATGGCGACCGCACCGATCGCGAACCCGCCCAGAAAGCGCAGGAACAGGTCGGATTTGAGGAACGCCTTCATGGCCAACGCCTTTCTTACTCTTCTGCCGGTCATGCCGGCCCCGGCTAGCACCGTCGCCCTTGCCCCTGACTGAACGGTCGGCGCTGCGGCAGCAGCTTTCGACCAGCGACAAGGAGAGATCGACGAATGGGGCCGGATTAATTCAGTTTCTCTTCGCAACGGGCATATAAAGCCTGCCACGCCAATCGCAAGACGGCGCGGCGGGAAAAAGACCGTTTCGCATTCTGGCCGTTCCCGCTTAACTTCGCATATTTCCCGCAAGTTTTGACATATTGTTTCCCACTCCGGTCATTTCCGGAAAGCGGTGGCAACAATATGGGTCTCGGGCGCGACGTAGGACAGGCGCGGCCTGCCCCGCTCATTTGAGCGCGGCGCATGCCTCCTGAATGCGGGTGCACGCCTTCTTGAGCACCTCGTCCGAGGTCGCGTAACTGATGCGGAAGGCAGGCGAGAGGCCGAAGGCCGCGCCATGGACCGCCGCGACCTTCGCCTCGTCGAGGAAATAGCCGATCAGCGCTTCGTCGCTGTCGATCAGCGCGCCCTTGGGCGTCGTCTTGCCGATGACGCCGCTGGCGTCGGGATAGACGTAGAACGCGCCTTCGGGCGTCGGGCAGTCGAGGCCCGGCGCGTCGTTCAGCATCGCGACGACCATGTCGCGGCGCTTCTTGAACACGGCGTTGCGGTCTTCGAGAAAATCCTGCGGGCCGGTAAGCGCGGCGACTGCGGCGGCCTGGCTGATCGAGCAGGGATTGCTGGTCGATTGCGACTGGAGCTTGCCCATCGCCTTGATGATCCACTCCGGCCCGCCGGCGAAACCGATGCGCCAGCCGGTCATCGAGAAGGCCTTGGAACAGCCGTTGACCGTCAGCGTGCGGTCATACAGTTCCGGGCACACCTGCGCGATGGTGGCGAAGGGGGTGGGCGCATACCAGACATGTTCATACATGTCGTCGGTCATGACGAGCACATGCGGGTGGCGCAGCAGCACGTCCGCCAGCGCCTTAAGCTCGTCCGCCGAATAGGCCGCGCCCGAAGGGTTGGAGGGCGAGTTGAGCATCACCCACTTCGTGCGCGGGGTGATCGCGGCGTCGAGCTGCGCCGCGGTGATCTTGTAACCCTGGCTCGCCGGACCTTCGATGAAGACGGGCGTGCCGCCCGCGAAGTTCACGATGTCGGGATAGCTGACCCAGTAGGGCGCGGGGATGATGACTTCGTCGCCCGAGTCCACCGTCGCCACCAGCGCGTTGAACAAAGTGTGCTTGCCGCCCGAGTTCACGCTGATCTGGCTGCGCTTGTAGGCAAGGCCGTTGTCGCGCTGGAACTTGAACATCACCGCTTCCTTGACGTCGGCGGTGCCGTCCACGTCGGTGTAGCGGGTCAGGTTGTTGCGGATCGCGGCGATGCCCGCTTCCTTGACGAAATCGGGGGTGTCGAAGTCCGGCTCGCCTGCCGAAAGGCCAATCACGTCCACGCCTTCGGCTTTGAGCGCGTTCACGCGGGCGCTCATGGCGAGCGTGGCGGACGGCTGGATACGGCCCAGGGCTGCGGAAGTCTGGCTCATGGCAACAATCTTTCTGTAATATCCCCACGGTCCGCAACATGAGCGGACGCGACGCCCCTTAGTGCGCAACGGCGGGAGGGGCAACCGGCCAGATGGCAGTCAGTGGATTTAGGGTCGTCAGTGCGCGAGCGTGGCGGCGACCATGCCGCGCGCGGCGTTGCCGAGGAAAAAGCCGCGCTCCAGATCGGCGACGCGCAGGTCGCCCTCCACCGCTTCGCCGATGTCGAGCAGGCTCTGGCGCAACACGCCCGGCAGCGCGCCGCGCGACAGGGGCGGCGTCACCAGCTTGTCCCCGCGCTCGACGAACAGGGTGGAGAAGCATCCTTCGGCCAGATAGCCCTCCTCGTCCTTCAGCAGCACTTCATAGGTGCCGCCGCGTCGCAGGGCGTCGCGGTAGACGCTGCGGTCGGTGGTCTTGTGACGGAGGCGCGGATCGCTGGCGGCGGCGTTGCGCGGCACCACGGCGACGGGCAGGATCGCATGCGGCCAGGTGCGGTGTTCGCGCACCTCGATCGCCACCGATCCGCGGCGCGACACGAGCAGGCGCACCCGGCTCTTTTCGCGCAGGCGGAAGGTCGCGGCCTGAAGTTCGTTGCGGACATCGTGCCGGTCGAACGCGAAACCCAGCGCATCGGCGCTCGCCTTCAACCGCGCGAGGTGCAGTTCCAGCAACCTTACCCCGTCCATGGGATCAAACGCCATCGTCTCAAGCAGGTCGAACCGTCCGTCAGCCAGCGCCATGGCAACCCTTATGTTCTCTTTCACCCGTCACATCAGGGACACAGGAAGCGCGCCTTTGCGAGGCACTCCGCCCATTCGGCCACGCCATCGGAGTCCGCCACGATGCCGGACCCCAGGCCCAGGCGGCCCGTCCCTGCCCCTTCTTCGACGCAAATGGTGCGAATGGCAACATTGAAGGCGGCGTCGCCTTCCGGGTCGATCCACCCCATCGCGCCGGTATAGGGGCCGCGCGGGAAGGGTTCGACCGCGTCGATGATCTCCATCGCCCGCACCTTGGGCGCGCCGGTGATCGAGCCGCAGGGGAACAGCACGCGCAGCACGTCGACGGGCGAAAGGCCGGGCAGGATTCGCGCGCGCACGGTCGAGACGAGCTGGTGCACGGTGGGATAGGTTTCGACCCGGAAGAGATCGGGCACGGTGACGCTGCCCGCCACGGACACGCGCGACAGGTCGTTGCGCAGCAGGTCGACGATCATGAGATTTTCCGCGCGCTGCTTGGGATCGAGCGCCAGCTCGCGGGCGAGTGCGGCGTCCTCCTCCGCCCCCGCCCCGCGCGTCGCGGTGCCCTTCATCGGCCGCGCGGTGAGCTGCCCGCGCACCTGCGTGAAGAAAAGTTCGGGCGAAAAGGACAGGAGGCTGTGCGCGCCGGTGCGGATCACCCCGCCATAGCCCGCCGCCGCGCGCGGACGGATCGCGGCGTAGAGCGCCAGCGGATCGCCCGACAGCGGCACGTCGCAGGGAAAGGTCAGGTTCGCCTGATAGATGTCGCCCGCGCGGATATAGTCCTGCACCCGGGCGAAGGCGGCCAGATAGGCGTCCTGCCCGATCAGCGGGCGGAGCGCGCCCACGGTCACGCTCGCGGGATCGGGCAGCAGCGCGGGCAGCGTGTCGGGCGCGATCAGCCGCACCCCTTCGAACAGGCCGAACCACAGGAGCGGCGCGCCGCCGGTGTCGCGCCGCCGCGCAATAGGCGCGAGCCGGGGTTCCAGCGCGAGGCCCGCCTCATAGGACAGGAAGCCTGCGATATGCAGCCCGGCGTCGCGCGCTTCGGCAAGGCGGTCGAGCGCGGGCTGCACCTCCGCCGCGCAGGCCGCCGCGACGATGCCGACCGGATCGCGATAGAGCCGCGCTTGCGCGGCGCGCGTGGGGGCGGCAGCGACGCGCGCATCGTCGAACAGGCAGAAGGCTTCGGACGGTCCGGGCAAACGCATGGCGCTTCTTAACAGGCTTTGGTCGGGGCGAAAGGGGCATGGCCGCGCAATATCGGGTTGCGTGGCCGGGCCTGTCCTCCTACCGCCGCGCCATGACCGATCCCGCTCCTGCCGCCGAACGGCCGCTTGGCCCCGCCATCGCCCACGGGCTGCGCGGGCGGTGTCCGGCATGCGGCGAGGGGCGCATGTTCACCCGTTTCCTGAAGGTCGCGCCCGCCTGCCCGCAGTGCGGCGAGCGGCTGGACCTGCATCAGGCGGACGATTTTCCCGCCTATGTCGTGATCCTGGCTCTGGGCCATATCCTCGTCCCGCTGATGATCGAGGTGAACGCCGCGCTCGCCATTCCGCTGGGCTGGCAGGCGGCGATCTGGCCGACGCTGGCGGTGGTGCTGGCCGCCGCGATGATCCAGCCGGTCAAGGGCGCGGTGGTCGCGCTCCAGTGGAGCCGGAGGATGGCGGGCTTCGCCTGATCCCTATTCGGGCTGGCGCAGGAAATTGAGTTCCATCGCCTCGCGCAGCGTCTCGTCGATCACGCGCCGTCCTTCCGCGCCGTGCGTCACCACGGTCGTGTCGGCGGTGGCGACGCACACGCCCTTCTGGAAACCCGCCGAGCTGATCGTCCAGCTCGTCCGCCCGATATGGCCGATCGCGCAATGGATTTCGAACGGATAGGGAAAGTGCGATTCCTCGATGAAGTTGAGCGTCACATTGGCGACCAGCCAGCGCACGCCCTGTTCCTGCGGGTGGCGGCCCAGATGATGATGGAAGCGGATGCGCGCGGTTTCGAACATGCTGGAAATCGCGACATTGTTGATGTGGCCCATCGTGTCGAGATCCTGAAACCGCGTGTCGATGCTGGTGACGAAGCGGTAGGCGTCGGGGTGCAGCCGCCAGGATTCGGGTTTGGCCATGTCCTGTCTCCGGTGATGAGCGTGCCCTGCTCTGGCGCGCCGCTGGCGATGATGCAATTCGCATGCGCAAAAAATGACGCCACTGCGACCTTTAGGCCACATAGGGCGGCGCGGCTGGACTTGGAAGGCCGCGCCGCATAGTTTCGCGTCTGCACCGGATTTTTCGAAAGGCCGCCCATGCCCCGCTACAGCCGCATCGCGATATTCCTGCACTGGACCATTGCGGCGCTGCTCGCCTTCCAGATCGCGGTCGGATGGGGGCTGGAGGATCTGGGCGCGCGCGGCTTCCACCTTTATCAGTGGCACAAGTCGGTCGGTATGTTGATCCTCGCCCTGACGCTGGTGCGGGTCGCCGTCCGTTTGACCAAACCTCGCCCGCCCAAGAGCGAGGGCGGTTGGCAGGGCGCGCTGGCGACGGGCGTGCATGTCGGCCTCTATGCCTTCATGCTGGGCGCGCCGCTGACCGGTTGGGCGCTGGTGTCGACCGCGAAGGTCAAGGTGCCGACCCTGCTGTTCGGCGTCCTGCCCCTGCCCCATCTGCCGCTGCCCGCCAGCGCGCACGAATGGGCGGAAGACGGGCACGGGGTGATCGCGTGGATCGGCATTGCGCTCTTCGCGCTGCATGTCGCGGGCGCGGTGCGGCATCATTTCCTGATGCATGACGGCCTCATATGGCGGATGATTCCGGGGCGCTCGCCTGCGCTGCTGGTGCTGCTGCCCGCGCTTCTGCTGGCGGGTTTCGTCGCGGGGCGCGCGATCCTGCCGGCGGGGGGCGAGGAGCGTGCGCCGACGCCCGCCGCTGCGCCAGTGACGAACGAAGCGGAAGCAGTGGAGGATGCCGCGCCCGCCAACGCGGCCACCGCCGACAACAGCAGCGCCGCGAACGCCAGCGAAGCCGCGTCCGAAACGCCGGTCGGCCCGCCGCCTGCATGGACGGTCCAGCCCGGCGGGCGCATCGGCTTTTCGGTCGGCAATGGCGACGAAACGATCAGCGGCAGCTTTTCGAAATGGACCGCGAAGATCGTGATGGACCCCGACCATCCCGAAAGCGCCGACATCGCGGTCACCATCGACATGGCGTCCGCCAGCGTGGGTGACGCATACAAGGACGGGATGCTGCCGGGCGACGAGTTTTTCGCCGCCGCCGCCCATCCGAGCGCGACCTTCACGGCCAAGGGCGCGCAGGCGACAGGGCCGGGCCGCTACAAGGCCAGCGGCACGCTCAGCCTCAAGGGCGTGACGAAGCCGCAGACGATCCGCTTCACCCTGTCGGGCAGCGATGCGGTGCGCAAGGTGACGGGCAGCGCCACGGTCGCGCGCGCGGCGTTCGGCGTCGGCAATGGCGACAGCAGCACCAGCCTTGCCCCGCAGGTCGCCGTGACCTTCGCCTTTTCGGCAAAGCGCAAGGACTGAAGCCGGACAGGCGCGGTTCATCGGAGGGCGACTAAGGGCGCGTTCTTATAGAAAAGGGATCGTTCGCCATGCGCTTCTTCGCCGCCGCCGCTCTGGCCGCCGTGCCTCTGCTGGCCGCTCCGGTTCCGGCGCAGGGGCAGGGGCAGGGGCAGGCGTTCATGTTCGAGACGGGCACCACCCTGCTCGCCAAATGCCGCAACAGGGCGCCGGGCTATGACCTTGCCTGCACCGCCTATATCGTCGGCGTGGTGGACGGCATCCGCAAGGACATGTTCATCGGCCGCGCGCGCCCGGTGTGCTGGCCCGACCGCATGACCGCCGACGAGGCGCGCCGCACCGCCGTCGCCTATCTCGAACGCTGGCCCGACCAGCGCAAGGGTCCGGCGTCGGTGCTGGTCAGCGTGGCGCTGAACGAGAAATGGCCCTGCCGGAATTAGGCGATGCCGATCACAATGATCGGGAATGTTCATTGCGCGAAACGGTGCGATGACGCCTATAAACTTGCCTTGGCGCCACTGACCGCGTAGGTGCGCCCCCTATTTTATGTGAAGGAGACTCGACGTGGCGGCGAAGTGGACGCCGGATAGCTGGCGCAGCCAAAAGGGCATCCAGATGCCCTTCTATCGGGACGCGGAGGCGCTGGCCTCGGTGGAGACCCAGCTCAGCCAGTTTCCGCCGCTCGTCTTTGCGGGCGAGGCGCGGCATCTGAAGGCCGATCTGGCCAAGGTCGCGGCGGGCGAAGCCTTCCTGCTGCAGGGCGGCGACTGCGCCGAGAGCTTTGCCGAGTTCCACCCG
This sequence comes from Sphingobium amiense, assembly GCF_003967075.1. NCBI lineage: Bacteria > Pseudomonadati > Pseudomonadota > Alphaproteobacteria > Sphingomonadales > Sphingobiaceae > Sphingobium > Sphingobium amiense. The sequence continues at coordinate 4,202,226 of NZ_AP018664.1, read as the reverse complement.
AACAACATCCGCGACACGTTCCGCGTGCTGCTCCAGATGGCGGTCGTGCTGACCTTTGCGTCGAAGCTGCCGGTGGTGAAGGTCGGCCGTATGGCGGGCCAGTTCGCCAAGCCCCGCTCGGCCGACACCGAGACCATCGGCGGCGTCGAGCTGCCGAGCTATCGCGGCGACAATGTGAACGACATCGCGTTCACGGCGGAAGCGCGCGAGCCGGACCCGGAGCGGATGGTGCGCGCCTATAACCAGTCGGCGGCGACGCTCAATCTGCTGCGCGCCTTTTCGACGGGGGGCTATGCCAGCCTCGACCGGGTGCATGGCTGGATGCTCGATTTCATGGGCCGCAGCCCATGGGCCGCCAAGTTCGAGGCGATGGCCGACCAGATCGGGCAGGCGCTCGACTTCATGCGTGCGTGCGGGCTGGATGCGGAGAGCGTGCCGCAACTGGGGGGCACGAGCTTCTACACCAGCCACGAGGCGCTGCTGCTGCCGTTCGAGCAGGCGCTGACCCGGCAGGATTCGCTGACAGGCGACTGGTATGATACGTCCGCGCACATGCTGTGGATCGGCGACCGCACGCGGTTCGAGGGCAGCGCCCATGTCGAATATCTGCGCGGGATCGGCAATCCCATCGGCATGAAGTGCGGCCCGAGCCTTGAGCCGGACGCGCTCATCCGCCTGCTGGACGTCCTCAATCCGTCGCGGGAGGCGGGACGGATCACGCTCATCACCCGCTACGGCCATGACAAGATCGAGGCGGGCCTGCCGAAGCTGGTGCGCGCGGTGCTGCGCGAAGGGCATCCGGTGGTGTGGTCGTGCGACCCGATGCACGGCAACGTCATCAAGGCGGCGAACGGTTACAAGACGCGGCCTTTCGACCGAATCCTCGCCGAGGTGCGCGGCTTCTTCGCCGTGCATCGCGCGGAGGGGAGCTTCGGCGGCGGCATCCATGCGGAAATGACCGGGCAGAACGTCACCGAATGCACCGGCGGCGCCATCGCCATCACCGACGAAGGGCTGGCGGACCGCTATCACACCCACTGCGACCCGCGCCTCAACGCGGCGCAGTCGCTGGAGCTGGCGTTCCTCCTCGCCGAAATGCTGAACGAGGAACTGAAGGAACGCCGCGCGGCGGCCTGAAATGACGGGAGCGGCGGCGCGATTGCCCGCGCCGCCGCCCTCTCACGCGGCGATACGGCGCATCGCCTGCAAGCCGGCATAGGTGGCGAACAGCTCGTCGAAATGCGCGTCCATCGTGCGCACGGCGGGCGCGGCTGCGGCGGCTGCGGCCCGCGCCTCTTCCCGTAGCGCAATGAAGTCGCGGATCGCCTGCGCCATGCTGTCGGCCTGTGTCGCTTCGTAACGGAAGCCGCCGTCCCGCGCCTGATCGGACGCGCCGCCCTGATCGGGCACGATCACCGGCAGGCCGCTGGCGCGCGCTTCGGCGGCGACCATGCAGTAGGTTTCCGCCTCGCACCCGTGGACCAGCGCGTCGGCGCTGGCCAGCAGTTCGGCGAGCGTGTCGCGCCGGGTGATGGGCGCAAGAAGCTGGATGTGGGGATTATTGTCGGCCGCGCGCACCACCCGCGCCCGGTCGCGCCCGTCACCCACCAGCACGAGGCCGATGGGGCTGTGATAGCCCGCCGACGCCGCCGCCTCGATCACCATGGGCCAGCGCTTTTCGGGCGCATGGCGGCCCACGCCCAGCAGCAGCGTCGCGTCGGGGCCGAGGCCGCAGCGCGCCAGCAGCCGGGCGCGCAGGGCTTCGTTGCGGTGGCGCGGATGGAAATGGCCCGGCTCCACCCCCATGGGCAGCGTCGCCACCCGGTTGAGGCTGCCTTCGCGCAGCCGGTCCGACAGGCTGTCGCTCGCGCTCACCACCAGATCGAACTGCGCGTCGAGCCGGCGCAGGTGCCGCCAGAACCAGTCGAACCCCCGGTCGATGGCGCGGCGGCTCAGCACCGGGCCGAACCAGCGATAGGCGTAGGCGGACAGCGGATCGGCATGCATGATGAGCGCGCGCGGCGCATCGCCCCGCCAGCGTGCGACCATCGACGCGCTCGCCCAGGGCGAGGAGGCTTCCACCATGTCAGGGCGCAGCCGGTCGAGCATCGCGTGGAGCGAGGCTTCGTCGTCGAAATAGCTGTAGCGCCGGTCGAGCGGAAAGCGGCGCGCGGGCATCATCACGATCCGCCCGCCGCCCTGCGCTTCCACCACCCCGCCATTTTCGGAGGGCGCGAGGATGACGATCTCATGCCCCGCCGCCGCGCCCGCCGCGAGTTTGCGCTCGACATAGGTTTTCACACCCCCGCCCTGCGGCGCATAGAGGGCGCAGACATCGACGATCCGCATCGCTCACTTCTCCAGCGGGCCGAAGGAAAAAAGCCCCCGGCGATAGTTGACGGTGATGGTGGTGGGCGTGGGGCCGCTGCCGACCGGGGCGCTCGCCTGCGCGGCCCTGGGCTTCGACCAGCCGAGCTTCGGGTTGCCCGCAAAGCCCACGCCGTCGACCGACAGGGCGAATTTATGGTTGCCGTCGCGGTCGTGCAGCAGGCTGAGCGCATAGGTGCCTGGGCCGGGCGCGCGGATGCACATTTCGACGCGGCCTTCTTTCGGCACGGCCATCTCGACGCGGCGGAAGGGCTTGCCCGCCGCGATCAGAACATTGTCGTCGGCGAGGAAATCGCTGTCGTTGGCGGGGTAGAGTTCGAGCTTGAGGAGACCCTGCCGGTCCTTGAGACCTTTGACCTCCACCAGATAGGCGGGGCCGCGCTCGTCGGGGCGGCACCGCCCTTCCGCCTTGCCGAGATCGGGCGTGGAGGCGAGCGCGGCGGCGATCAGCAGCATGGGGATCATGATCCGGCTCCTTCCCGGGTCAGGCCGCTGACGCCGAGGCACAGGCCGACGAGCAGATGGGTGACGAGGATCAGCGAGGCCATCAGCGCCATCGCCGACACGATGTCATTGTCCCGCCCGATCAGGAATGCGGCCATGCCCGCGAACACGACATCCTTGTTGGGCAGGAAAGGCAGGCGGGAGAGCAATTGCCGCAGCGTCGCCAGCAGCACCCACCAGGTGAGGCCGACCGCGGGCAGCATCATGTGCCACATCACGGCGGCGAGCAGATTCTTGCCCACGATCCGCAGCATCTGGATGCCGAACACGACCGTGAGTTCGCGTCGCGGCAGGCTGAACAGGCGGCGGCGCAGCAGCAGGGCGAAGGCCGACAGGGCGAAGACGAACAGGATCGAACCGCCCACTTCCCAGCGGTTGAAGCCCGCATCGACCGCGCCCAGCAGCGGCCATGCCAGCGCCACCATAAGCAGCGTCACGATATTGCCGCCCAGCGCGGAGAGGATCGCGACATCCTTGATCGCGCCGAACGGGGTGTTGGTGACGGTCGCGTGGCGGCGCGCCCAGGCGTAGAAATAGACTTCGCCCAGATAACCGAGCAGCAGTTCGTTGCTGATCATCTTGCGCATCAGCGCGGCAAGGCCTTCGCCGGGGATCGACCAGAGGCGGCGGAAGATCACCCATTCGGACACCGGCCCGGCGAGATAATAGACGGCATAGACCGCCCAGAAGGCCACCGACGCGGGGAGCAGCGCCCATAGCTTTGCCGGTTCCACGTCGCGCAACTGGGTGAAGGCGACGATCAGGATCATCAGCGACACGACCGGCCCCGCCCAGCGCGTCCAGTTGTTGCGCCCGCTCGCGATCAGGGGCGCGGGATCGAAGCGCTCGACGGGGATGCCGCCCGATGCGGGGGGCGGCGGGAGGGCGGCGGTTTCGCTGGTCATGAATGGCTCGGCAGGGAGGGCGTGTGGAAGGGCGCGCGCACGGGCGCGGTCGAGGAGGCGGTCATTTCGGCGAAGAGTTTCAGATAGGCGGGCGCGGCGTCCTCGATGGTGAAGCGGCAGGCCCGCGCCCGCGCGGCATCCCGGTCGGCGCAGGGGCGCAGCCGTCCGATCTCCTGCGACAGGGCGTCGAGGTCGCCGGGCGCGACGATGCTGCCCAGCCTCCCATGGTCGAGCAGCGGCCGCATCGCCGCGCTGCAATCGGTGGCGATGACCGATATGCCCGCCGCCAGCGCTTCGAGCACGACGCCCGGCACGCCTTCGTAGCGGGAGGTGAGGAGCAGCGTGTCGCGGCGGCGCAGCAGCATCCCGCCGTCGGGCACATGGCCGGTAAAGGTCACGCGGTCGGCGATGCGCAGGCGGCGGGCGAGCCGCTGCAATGCGCCCCGTTCCGGCCCGTCGCCGACGATGAGCAGACTGTCCCCCGCCCGCGCGCCGAGCGCGAAGGCGCGCAGCATCAGCGGCAGGTTCTTCTGCCGCGCGAGCCGCCCGACGGCGACGAAGCGGCGTCCGTCGCCCGGCGCGGGACAGGCGGCGACATGGTGCAGCCGGTCGACCCGGTCACGCGACAGGGCGGGCGAGGCGATCACCGCGCTCGTGCCGGGACGCGGGCGGACGAACCGCGCGACCTCCCGCTCCAGCCCCGGCGCCATCGCGACGACACGGTCGATGCAGCGCCCCTGCACCAGCAGCCACAGGCGGTAGAAGAGCCGGGCGATCCACGGCATGTCGGCGCGCTCAAGATCGTTGCTGATCTTCATGAGGACGGGGGGACAGCGCGATCCGAGCAGCAGCTTCATCGCGACAGCGACCACCGCATAGCTGTTTCCCGCGCAGAACAGCGCGTCGGGACGCTGACGCCGGATGACGGCGGGCAAGGTCGCGATCATCCACAGCGTCTCGCACCAGCCGATCGGGAACGGCGGCGCGGGCGGCCCTTCATAGGAGAGTCCCTGCGCCAGTTCGGCGCGCAAAGCGCCATCGCTGCGTCCCATGAAGAGCGGTGCTTCGACGCCGCTTTGCCGCCAGTGCCGCACCAGCCGCAGGGCGACGCGCTCAACCCCGCCCGGCTCGAAACTGTGGAGGAAGGTGAGGATGCGCATGTTGCGTCAGGCCGCCAGCAGGTCGCCGTAGCGGGCGGGCGCATGGGTGCGCCTCAGCCGGGCCAGCGTCCGGTCGATGCTGGCGAGCAGCGCGGGCCGATGCGCGTCGCCGGGATGCACCGCCACGCGCGCGACCGGCGTGCGGGCGAGCAGCGGCGGCAGCAGGCGCGCGGCCAGCAGCGAAGAGGCGATGCGCGCCGGGCTGCGGCTCGCCCAGGTGACGACCGGGCCGCGCGCGAGCACCCGACCCGTAGGCGCGTGCCACACTTTCATATGATCTTCCGCCAGCGCAAAGCCGCTCTCCCGCAGCGCGCCGAGCGCAGGCGCGCCGTAGAGCCATGCGGGGGCGATGAAGCCCGCGACGGGCCGTCCGATGATGTCTTCGATCAGGGCGCGGCTATCCGCCATGCGCTGCGCCGCCTCCTGCGCGCCGAGTCCGAGGAACTCGCCCTCCCCCGCCGTCATGTGGCGCGCCTTGAACCGGGACAGTCTGTCGTCATGGGTCGCCATATCCTTGTGGAACCAGCCATGGGCGAACATGGTGACGCCAGCGTCGGCCCATTGCCTCAGTCGGCGGGCGAAACAGGGGTTGCCGCCGATGGGGTGCGCGCCCCAGTGATCGGGCACCACCAGCATGGCGAGCGCGGCGGGTTGGACATGGGCGGCGACATGAGCGACCAGCCGGTCGACCTCCTCCTCGAAGCGCGGCCCGACATCATGGATGGATAGGAGCAGTCTTTTCATGACAGGCCTGCGTCAGTCGTCCGATCACGCGGCCTATGATGAGCGGCTGTGACCTCAATATGACAGTGACGCTAATCCTTTGACCCTGCCGTCATCAACCATTCTATTGTTACAAATTTTTCACCAAACGATCATCCTACTTACATGGCGCACTATTTAGATGGATGATTACAGTATTCGACTTCATCATTTCATAAAAACGCCATTTCACAGAAGTGTTTCTGTCCAATTCCGCAGCTAGGCAGCGCGCGGGGGATGAAGATATGCGCAGGCTTTCGGGAACAGTGATTTTCGCCGCCATGGTGGCGCTCGCCTCTTCGGGGTCGGGGCGGGAGGAGGCGCGGCGTGGATGGTCGCCGCCGCAGACCGCCGCCGTCGATCCGGGTGCGCTGAGCGTCATGACCTATAATGTGGAAGGGCTGCCCTGGCCGGTGGCGCGGGGGCGCGGGGAGATGCTGGAGCGGATCGCGGCGCGGCTGCGCACGATGCGGCAGGCAGGGCGGCAGCCGCATGTGGTGCTGTTGCAGGAAGCCTTCTCCGCCGAAGCGCAGGCGCTGGCCCGGTCGGCAGGCTATGCCCATGTCGCGATGGGACCGGACGCTTCGCTGCGCACGCCGCTCCGCGCCGATGCCGCCGATACCGCCTTCATGGCGCAGGCGCGGTGGGCGAAGGGCGAGGATATGGGCAAGCAGGTCGGCAGCGGCCTCATGATCCTGTCGGACTATCCGATCGTCGGAACCGACCGCATGGCCTATCCCGACTTTGCCTGCGCGGGTTATGACTGCCTCGCCAACAAGGGCGTGCTGATCGCGCATCTGTCCGTGCCGGGCGCGGGCGTGGTCAGCGTGGTCGACACCCATCTCAACAGCCGCGCCGCGACCGGCGTGTCGGTCGCGCGCGCCAACCGCGCCTATCAACGGCAGATCACGCTCATGGCGCAGTTCGTCCGGGCGGCGGTGCCGGGCGACCGGGCGCTGGTGATCGGCGGGGACATGAACCTTGGCCACGACCCGCGCCGCCTGGCCGCCTTCTTCGACGGATTTTCCGGCGCGGGCCTGCGCTTCATCACACCGGCGATGAGCGGCACCTATCAGGCGCTGGCGAGCGGCGGCAGGACGCGCGACCTTGTGCGCGCGGCGCGCCATGCGAAGGACTGGCTGTTCGCGCGGGCGAGCGACGGGGAGCCGATGCGGGTCGCGGGGGCGGAGGTGCCGTTCGGGTCCGAACCCGATGGCGGGCAGCTTTCCGACCATATGGGCTATGTGATCCGCTATGCCAGGCCTGCGCCGGGCGGGGTTCGCCTGGCCAGCAACGAGCTGCGCGCCGCGCGCTGACGCGACATCGAACCGTAGCCTGCGCGGGGTAACGCTTTCCGCCTATGATGCCTCTATTGCTCCTCGCCCTTTCCGCGCCGGTCAGCCTGCGCCTGCCCGCCCCCGAAGCGCATCAGGGCGCGGCGTCCGACGGCGCCTATGTCTATGCGGTCGACAATGACCGGATCGGCAAATATCGCATCGCGGACGGCAGGCGGGTGGCGCAGTGGCAGGGCGAACGGCGGCTGTTCCCGCACATGAACAGTTGCACCGTGGCGGGCCGGGAACTGGTCTGCGCCGCGTCCAACTATCCCGCCGTGCCGCAGACGAGCGCGGTCGAGTTCTTCGATACGCGCACGCTGCGCCATGTGCGCACGGTGAGTCTGGGCTTCGGGCCGGGATCGCTGACGGCGATGGACCGGCATGGCGGCAAATGGTGGGCGGTGTTCGCCAACTATGCGGGCAGGGGCGGAGAGCCGGGACGCGACACGCGCCATACGCTGCTGGTGCGGATGGACGACGCCTTCCGGCAGGAGCAGGCCTGGACTTTCCCGGCCGAGGTGCTGGAGCGGTTCGCGCCGTTCAGTTGTTCCGGGCTGAGCTGGAGCAGGGACGGGCGGCTCTATGCGACCGGGCATGACCGGCCGGAGATGTATGAACTGGCGCTGCCGGAGGCGGGATCGCAACTTGAGCTGCGGCGCATCGTCGGCATCGCGTCGGCGGGGCAGGCTATCGACTGGGACCCCAAGGTGCCGGGCCGCCTCTGGTCGATCGACCGGGCGAAGGAAGAGATGGTGGCGAGCGCGGTTCCCGCCGGGTGACGCGGCCTTATTGCGGCTTCAGCGTATCCATGATCTGCCGCACCGGGGCGATGTCATAACCCGCAGCCGCCGCCTGCGCCGCCAGCACATCGGGATGGTCCCCGGCGCGCGCGCGGGTCAGCGCCCAGAGCAGCGTGCTGCGCGTGCCGGAGCGGCAATAGGCGAGCATCTTGCCGCCCTCCGCCTGTTCCAGCGCGCCCGCCATGCCGTCGAGCTGCCACGGGGCGAAGCCGCCATGCGAGACGGGCACGGCGACATAGGCGATTCCCGCCTCCTTCGCCGCTGCCTCGATTGCCGCGCCGTTGACCTGCCCCGGCTCCTCGTCATCGGGACGGTTGTTGACGATGACGGTCACGCCCTGCGCCTTTGCCTCGGCCACGTCCGCGACGCTGATCTGCGGGGATACGAGCAGGCGGTCGGTGAGCTTGCGGAACATCATGGCTTCTCCTTGTGCGCCCGAGCCATGCCTTGCGCGGGCGGCGGTTTCAAGCCGGGCGGCTTAACTTCGCATATTTCCCGCACATTTGCGCATTTCATATCCTATCGGCGCAAGATTATTTCCCTCACCCCTCCCCCGCCTCCTTCGGTTCTGGTGCCGGGACGGCGGGTAGGACAGATCAGAGAAACGGCCGGATCGCGGCGAGGAAAGCGTCGCCATAGGCGTCCAGCTTCTTCTGGCCGATGCCGCTGATGTGGCTCATGTCGCGGATCGAGGCCGGGCGCTGCTCGGCCATTTCACGCAGCGTCGAATCGTGGAAGATGACATAGGGCGGCACCCCCTGTTCCTGCGCCAGTTCGCGGCGGCAGGCGCGCAGCGCGTCGAACAGCGGATCGCCGACCGGGTTCGCGTCCGCGCCCCGGCGTGCATTGCGTCCGCGTCGTTCGCGTTTGGGGGCCAGGAGGATGCGCACTTCTTCCTCTCCGCGCAGGATCGGGCGGGCGTTGGGGCCGAGCATCAGGCCGCCATGCTCGGTCGTTTCCAGCGCGTCGCGCACCAGCAGAGCGCGCTGGACCGGGCGCAGCAGCGCGGCTTCGTCGCCCATGACGATGCCGTGGACGGAGATGCGGTCATGGCCGCGCTCGCGCACCTTGTCATTGGGCGCGCCGGTCAGCACCGCCTCGATATGGCCCGCGCCGAAGCTCTGGCCGGTGCGGTAGACGGCGGAGAGATATTTGCGCGCGGTTTCGGTCGCATCGACGCTGGCGGGCGGAGTCAGGCAATTGTCGCAATTGCCGCAGACGGGCGGCGGGTCTTCGCCGAAGTGGCGCAGCAATATGGCGCGGCGGCAGGTGGCGGTTTCGACCAGAGCGCCGAGCGCAGCGATGCGCGCGCGCTCCCCGGACTGGCGCGCGGGTTCGAGTTCGGCGATGCGCAGGCGGGCGCGGGCGAAATCCTCCGCCCCCCAGAAGAGATGCGCGACCGCCGGTTCGCCGTCGCGGCCCGCCCGGCCCGATTCCTGATAATAGCCCTCAATCGACTTGGGCAGGCCGGCATGGGCGACAAAGCGCACGTCGGGCTTGTCGATGCCCATGCCGAAGGCGACGGTGGCGACCATCACCATATCCTCGCTGGCGATGAAGGCGGACTGATTGCGGGCGCGCACCGCCGGGTCGAGGCCGGCATGATAGGCGCGCACCGGGCGGCCGCTGCGCCCCAGCGTTTCGGCGAGCTTTTCGGTCGCGGCGCGGGTCTGGGCATAGACGACGCCCGGCCCCTTTTCCTCGGCAAGCAGATCGGCAAGCTGGCGGGTGAGGCCGTCGCGCGGATGGACGGCGTAGCGGATGTTCGGGCGGTCGAAGCCCGAAATGATGAGGCCGTCCTCCGGAATGCCGAGCTGAACGAGGATGTCGCGGCGGGTGTGCGCATCGGCGGTGGCCGTGAGCGCAAGGCGCGGCACCTGCGGAAACTCGTCGAGCAGCGGGCGCAGCAGACGGTAGTCGGGGCGGAAATCATGGCCCCATTCGGAGACGCAATGCGCTTCGTCGATGGCGAAGAGCGCGATTTTCGCCGAGCGCAGCAGGTTGCGGAACCCCTCCCCGCTCGCCCGCTCCGGGGCGACATAAAGGAGGTCGAGGTCGCCATTGCGCAGCCGGTCCTGCGTCTCGCGCCAGTCGGCGTCGACGCTGGTGAGGCTGGCGGCGCGGATGCCCACGGCCTGCGCCGCGCGGAGCTGATCGTGCATGAGCGCGATGAGCGGGGAGACGACGACGCAGCAGCCGTCGAGCGCCACGGCGGGGAGCTGATAGCAGAGCGACTTGCCCGCGCCGGTCGGCATGATGGCGAGCGTCGGCTGCCCCGCCATGACGCGCCCGACCACCTGTTCCTGCACCCCGCGAAAGCCGGTGAAACCGAATATGTCGTGGAGAAGCGTGGAAATGTCGCGCGGCATGGGCCGGGCCTTAGCGGGGGATGTGGGGCGGAGCCAGCCTTTAAGCCCCGCCCCCGGAGCGGAGGGGCCGATGTTGGAATTTCAAAATATGACAGGCGGAGTCCGGGTGCTTTGTTTCCGTCACCCCGGCCTTGAGCCGGGGTCCCGCTGTTCGTTCCTGCCTTCCGCAAGAAGCGGGACCCCGGGTCAAGCCCGGGGTGACGATATTGCACAACGGTGATAGATCAATCGGCAGGATCGAGGAGGCAGCCCCAGCCGGGTTTGAAGCGGGCGGTGCGGCTGGCGAGCAGGGGGACGCTGGCGCGGACCGCCTTGTCCTCCGGCACGTCCTTCAGCCGCACTAGCGCCATGCCCGGTTCCCTGTCACCGGCGCAGCTCGCCATCTCCCGCCCCTCGACATAGCGGCAGGAGCAGGCGATGCGCGCGCCATAGGCGGCGCCGAGCCTGGCGCGCGCATTGAGCGTCGGCCCCGCACAGGCGAGCAGCCCGAACAGGATGAGGGCGAGCAGCCCCCCGCCGATCCACCATTTGCGTGTCGCCCTCATGGCGCTGTTTCCCGCTATGCTATATGCCGCCGGCTTATGCAGATCGACAGTCGAATCGTAAAGCGCCTTGGCATCGGCGCGGCGCTGATCGCCATGGTCGCAGCGGGAACGCTGGCCGGGCGGGCGCAGCAGGCGGGCGAGCCGCTCTATCGCGTGTCGGGCGAAGCGGTGGTCCCGGCATCGGCGCTGCGCGGGGCGATCGACCCGCTGTTCGAGGACAGCGCGATGGGCGAGACCCGCGCGCTGCTGGTGATGCGCGACGGCGAAGTGGTGGCGGAACGCTATGCGCCGGGCTTCGGGCCGGACACGAAGCTGCTGTCCTGGTCGATGGGCAAGAGCGTGACGGCGGCGCTCGTCGGGCTGATGGTCGCGGACGGACGGCTGGCGCTGGACGCGCCGGCGCCGGTTCCGGCATGGCGCCAGCCGGGTGACCCGCGCGGCGCGATCACGCTGCGGCAGTTGCTGACGATGACATCGGGCCTCGACCATGTGGAGGATGGCGAGCCGGTAACGGACGGCGATACGGTGAGGATGCTCTTCATGGACGGCGCGCGCGACATGGCGGCCTTTGCCGAAGCCAAGCCGCTGGCGCATCAGCCGGGGTCGGCATTTTCCTATTCGACCGGCAACACGCTGATCCTCGCCGACCTGATGACGCGGATGCTGACGAACAGCGACGATCCCGACACGCGGCGGCGGGCGATGCAGGGCTTCATCGACGGGCGGCTGAAGGCGCCGGGGCAGATCCCCAGCCTGACGGTCGAATATGATGCGCGCGGCACGATGATCGGCGGCAGCATGATGCATATGACCGCGCGCGATTATGGACGCTTTGGCGAACTGCTGCGGCGGCGCGGGCGCGGGCCGACCGGGCACCAGATATTGCCCGAAAAGTGGATCGACATGATGACGACGCTTTCGCGCCGCAACGCCGCCTACGGGCTGCATGTCTGGCTGAACCGTGAGGGGCCGGGCAGCGCGCTGATGCCGGGGCAGGCGCCCGCCAGCCTGTTCGGCTGCGTCGGGCATGGCGGGCAATATATCCTCGTGTCGCCATCGCAGCGGCTGACGGTGGTGCGCATCGGCCTGTCGCCGACGAAGGAACAGCGGCAGGCGGTGCGCGGGGCGCTGGCGAAGCTGGTGGGGCTGTTTCCCGGCTAGGCTTTTGTTTGTCGCATTTTCCGAGCCAGCAGATGATGCCATCTGCTTTGAACATGCTCAGAGAAGGAAGCGGCCCTCGATCACGGTGCGGCAGGTGCCGGTCAGGATGACGCGGTCGCCGTCGAGCCGGCAGCCGAGCCACCCGCCGCGCGCCGACACCTGATGCGCGCGCAGCGACGCCCGCCCCAGCCGCTCCGCCCAGAAGGGCGTCATCAGGCAGTGGGCCGAGCCGCATACCGGGTCTTCATCGACGCCGCCGCCCGGCACGAAGACCCGGCTGACGAAATCGCTATCGGTCCCCGGCGCGGTCGCGATCAGCATCACATTGCCATGCGACCGGAGCGCCGCGAAATCGGGATCGAGCGCGCGGATCGCGGCTTCGTCGGGATAGAGGAAGAAACTGTAGCCGCCCTCGCGCCAGTAGGAGGCGAGCGGCGCGCCGCCGAGACCCGCAGCGAGATCGGGCAGCGGCTTTTCCGCCATGGTCCATGCAGGAAGCGAGAGCGCATAGGCGTCGCCGTCGCGGGTGACGGTCAATATGCCGGACTGGCGCGTGCGGAAGCGGATGGCGTCGCCCTGCATCAGCACATGCCCGCTCGCCAGCGTCGCATGGCCGCAGAGCTTCACCTCGACCGCAGGGGTGAACCAGCGCAGGGCATAGTCCGCCTCGGGATCTTCGGGCGTGGGGATGGTGAACGCGGTTTCGGAGAGGTTGTTTTCCGCCGCGATGGCCTGCAGCGTCGCATCGTCGAGCCAGCGGTCGAGCGGCATCACCGCGGCGGGATTGCCGGCGAAAGGCGCGTCGGCGAAGGCGTCGACCTGCGTGAAGGGAAGCGAAGGCATCGGGCATATCCTCTGGTTGCGCGCCCCTGATGCCGGAGCGGCACGCACATCGACAGGGCCAGATGGCGGACAAAGGACGGGAAACAAAGGGGCCAGCCCTCGTGACAAGGACTGGCCCGCTGTTGCGGCGATCAGGGGACGCTTTGACCGTCAATCCATGCTTTTTAATCGCTGCGTTTTCAGGAAAACGCAGGGACGCATGGTGACGCTCCCCAGGCTTACGCTCTGCCGCACGCCCTCCCGCGGGCGTTGAACGTCATCTTATCGTAACAGGCCTGAGTCGTCTCGCGCTTTTACCGCGCCCGCGCGTCGGTTCGGCGCGTCAGCCGCCGCATTGCGCGCGGTGGAGCAGCTTCTGGTCGGCGAGGACCAGCGCCATCATCGCTTCGACCACCGGCACGCCGCGAATGCCCACGCACGGGTCGTGGCGGCCCTTGGTGATGATGTCGGACGCTTCGCCCTCCCGCGTGACGGTTTCAACCGGGATGAGGATGGAGCTGGTGGGTTTGAAAGCGACGCGCAGCTTGATCGGCTGGCCGGTCGAGATGCCGCCCGCGATCCCGCCCGCATGGTTGGCGAGGAAGACCGGGCTGCCGCCATCGCCGGGGCGCATGGGATCGGCATTCTGCTCGCCGCGCAGCCGCGCTGCGGCAAAGCCGTCGCCGATCTCGACGCCCTTGACCGCGTTGATGCTCATGCACGCGGCGGCAAGTTCGCTGTCGAGCTTGGCATAGAGCGGCGCGCCCCATCCGGCGGGCACGCCGGATGCGACGCATTCCACCACCGCGCCGAGCGAGGAGCCGTCGAGGCGGGCGGCATCGACCAGCGCTTCCCAGCGTTTCGCGGCTTCAGGGTCGGGGCAGAAGAAGGGGTTCTCGCCGATCTGCGACGGGTCGAAGTTCGCAAAGTCGATGGCGTCGCCGCCGATCTCGCTCACATAGGCGAAGATGTCGACTTCGGGGATGACCGCGCGGGCGACCGCGCCCGCCGCGACCCGGCTCGCCGTCTCGCGCGCCGAGGAACGCCCGCCGCCGCGATAGTCGCGAAAGCCATATTTGGCGTCATAGGCATAGTCGGCGTGTCCGGGACGGTAGGCCTTGGCGACCTCCGAATAATCCTTCGAGCGCTGGTCGGTATTTTCGATCATCAGGCTGATGGGCGTGCCGGTCGTCTTCCCCTCGAACACCCCGGACAGAATGCGCACTTCATCCGGTTCGCGGCGCTGGGTGGTGAATTTCGACGTGCCCGGCCTGCGCAGGTCGAGCCATGGCTGGATGTCGGCTTCGCTCAGGGGCAGGCCCGGCGGGCAGCCGTCCACGACCGCGCCGATGGCGGGACCATGGCTTTCCCCCCATGTGGAAAAGCGGAAGACACGTCCGAAGCTGTTGAAACTCATTCTGCCGCTTCACTATTCCAGTCGGGACCAAAGCGCTCCGCCATGTAGCGGGCGCTGCCGAAACGGCCCGCCATCAGGCCTTCCACGGTCAGATCGGCATCCAGTTCTTCCCAATGCAGGCCGAAACCTGCGCCAGCGACCTCCACCGCCGCCAATTGGTCGGGGCCGGCATGCTCCAGCCCCTGCGCCAGCGTCGCAGGAAAGGAAAAGGTCGCGCCGCTGACCAGATCAATCACGATATGGCCGCTTGCGCGATCATAGCGCGCCGCGCGCGCGCGCGGTTTGACCACAAGGTCATGCTCGCCACGCCGGACGGCCTCCTCGAACTGGGCCTGGGTCAACTCACCCATGGATGTCATTCCACCTTTCGATCAACATATCGCGCTTTTCTCTCACGATTGCGAGAGCGCGTCGACTCTCGCGTGCCGTGGCTCCGACGACCCGGACGACACCGATGTCGCCCGTCAGCGCAATCTTGGTCTCGCCATCGCCGAACACATGGACATGGGGCGGCGGATGGTCGTCTGTATAGATGACGACGCGAAGATTGCCGACGCGCCAGACCGTTGGCACTGCCTACCTGTCCAGCGCGATGTCGGGGGCGTCTTCGGCCTTCATGCCGATGACGTTGTAGCCTGCGTCGACATGGTGGATTTCGCCCGTCACGCCCGATGCGAGGTCGGACAGGAGGTAGAGGCCCGCGCCGCCGACATCGTCGATGGTGACATTGCGGCGCAGCGGCGAGTTCAGTTCGTTCCACTTGAGGATATAGCGGAAATCGCCGATGCCGCTGGCGGCCAGCGTCTTGATCGGCCCGGCGGAGATGGCGTTGACGCGGATATTTTCCGGTCCCAGGTCCATCGCCAGATATTTGACGCTGGTTTCCAGCGCCGCCTTGGCGACGCCCATGACGTTATAGTGCGGGATGACCTTTTCCGCGCCATAGTAGGACAGCGTCAGAATGCTGCCGCCGTTCGGCATCAGCGCCCGCGCGCGCTTCGTCACGGCGACGAAGCTGTAGGCCGACACGTTCATCGTCAGCAGGAAATTGTCGAGGCTGGTGTCGACATAGAGACCGCGCAGTTCGTTCTTGTCGGAAAAGCCGATGGCATGGACCACGAAATCGAGCGTGCCCCAGCGGCTTTCGATTTCCGCGAAGGCGGCGTCGAGCTTCTCCATGTCGGTGACGTCGCAGTCGATCAGGAAATCGGAGCCGAGCTGCTCCGCCAGCGGCTTGACCCGCTTGCCCAGCGCTTCGCCCTGATAGGAGAAAGCAAGGTCAGCGCCGTGCGCATGAAGCTGCTGGGCGATGCCCCAAGCGAGCGACTTGTCGTTGGCCAGCCCCATGATGAGACCCCGCTTCCCTGCCATCAAGCCTGTCATATCGTCGTTTCCGTTTCCCTTAAGTGCCGGGCGCTTCGTCCGCTTCCTCTTCGGGAAATTCCGCGAGCGCCGCGTTCAATTCCGCGCCAATTACCACGCCAAGCCCGACGAGAAAGAAAAAAATGAGAGTGATCATGACACCCGCAAGGCTGCCATAGGTGCGGCCATAGCCGCCGAGCAGCGACAGCGTCGGGGGCAGCAGCAGCGTGGTGCCATACCACCAGAGCGAGGTCGCGGCGGCGCCGGGCCATTTGGGGAAGCGCCGGTCCTTGTAGGCGGTGGGCGTGAGCGCGACGAACAGCGACCACATGGCGACGCACAGGATCGCCATCGGCACCAGCTTCGCCGATGCGACGAGCGTGATGGCGTCGTCCGCCCAGGGGAGGATCTGATGCAGGAACTGGTCTACGCCGGTGATGACGACCTGCATCGAGAAGGCGAACATGACCGCGAAGACGCTGACCAAAGTGATGCCGATCGCGCCCAGACGATATTGCCAGAAAGCCTTCGTGCTCTTCGTTCCGTAGGCGCGGCGCAATATGTCGCGGATGGTTTCGATGAGGCTGCCCACGGTCCACAGGCCCACAAGCCCGCCGAGCCACAGCAGCGGACCGGACCGCGCCGTCAGCACATCGTTGATCGGCTGGCGCACCACGTCTGCGACGCCGCGCGGGACGGTATAGAGGAAGGCGTTGACCGCCTGCACCCCGTCCTGCGTCCGGCCGAAGATGCTCGCCACCGCCGCCGCGACGATGAAGAAGGGGAAGAGCGTCATCAGCGACAGATAGGCGAGGTTCCCCGCGTGGATGAAGCCGTCGCTATAGGTGCCGACCGCAACGCGCTTCGCCACTTCGAAGATGTGCGATCCGGGGCGGACCCTGGCGATCTGGCGGTGGAAATGCGCCCGCGCGCCCTGCGTTGTCCTGCGCCGGGATTCAGGCGAAAGGGGGGAAGGCATCGGCATCAGCCGGGCTTAACGCCTCAGACGCCCAGATGGGCGCGCACCGCACGGCTGTCCTGCCAGCTTTCGACCAGCGCCCTGATGGCGGGATCGTCGGCGGGCACGTCGATCTGGAGCGTGACGAGCTGGTCGCCGCGCGACCCGTCCTTCGCGGTGAAGCCCCTGCCGCGCAGGCGGAGCGTCTTGCCGGACGAGGTTCCGGCGGGCACCCCCAGCATCACCGGGCCGTCGACCGTGGGCACCTTGACCTTGCCGCCCTTCACCGCCTCGTCGAGCGTGATGGGAAGGTCGAGCAGTACATTGTCGCCGTCGCGGGTGAAGAAGGGGTGCGGTTTCACGTCGATGGTGACGATGGCGTCGCCCGCGCCGCCCGGCCCGGCCTGGCCCTTGCCCGACAGGCGCATCTGGGTGCCGCTCTCCACCCCGGCGGGGAGTTTGAGGTCGATGGTCTTGCCGTCCTGAAGCGTGATCCGCTGCGGCGCGAGGGTGGCGGCGTCGACGAACTGCACGGCGAGGCGATAGGCGACATTCGCGCCCTTGGGCGGAGCCTGACGCCCGAAACCGCCAAAGCCTGCGCCGCCGCCCGCGCGCCGTCCCGCGCCGCCGAACAGCCCTTCGAAAATGTCGCCGAAATCCGCGCCGCCGGTCTCGAACCCGCCCGTCTGGCCGCGAAAGCCGCCCCCCTGTCCGCCGCCGCCACCACCGAAGCCGAAGGGCGCGGTGGGATTGCCATCCGCGTCGATTTCGCCGCGGTCGAACCGGGCGCGCTTGTCCTTGTCCGACAGCAGGTCATAGGCGTTGGTCACGGCGGAGAATTTCTCCGCGGCCTTCGGATTGTCCTTGTTGCGATCGGGGTGCAGCTCCTTGGCGAGCTTGCGATAGGCAGACTTGATCTCCGCCTCGGTGGCGGCGCGGGCCACGCCCAATGTCGAATAGGGATCAGCCATTCACTCTACCTGTTGCACAAAAGCATCACTTGGGGACTATGTGGACGATAGCGGGGCCACATTCAAGTCGTGGCAAAGGCCATGTCCTGACAATCGGTCATATCGACAGCGGCGCGGCGGGCGCATAGGACGGGCGCATGACCGATCCCTTCGCCCTGTTCGACACATGGTATGCCGAGGCGCGCCAGACCGAGATCAACGACAGCAACGCCATGGCGCTCGCCACCGCCGACGCGCGCGGGCGGCCTTCGGTGCGGATGGTGCTGCTGAAAGGGCATGGGCCGGACGGTTTCGTCTTCTACACCAATTTCGAGGGGCGCAAGGCGGGCGAGCTGCTGGAGAACCCGCATGCCGCGCTGCTCTTCCACTGGAAATCGCTGCGCCGCCAGATCCGGGTCGAAGGGCCGGTCGGACCGGTCGACGATGCAGCCGCCGACGCCTATTTCGCCACGCGCAGCCGTGACAGTCAGCTCGGCGCATGGGCGTCCGACCAGTCTCGCCCCCTCCCCTCACGCGATGTCTTCATGGATCGCTTCGCGGAAGTCAGCGCGCGTTTCGAAGGCGGGCCGGTGCCGCGTCCGCCGCACTGGGGCGGTTTTCGCGTGGACCCGCAGAGCATCGAATTCTGGCAGGACCGCGAGCATCGCCTGCACGAACGCCGCCACTTCACGCGCGAGGGCGACGGGTGGCGCGAAGGGCTGCTCTATCCCTGATCGACAAAGCGGCGGCGGAAAGCCGGTCCTGCTTCGTCTAACATCCTGCGGGCGGATGCGGGCCGATTGCGGCTGATCCAACCGCCTGATAGGTGTCGGCCAAAGACAGTAGATCGAACGGAGCGCGCAGCCGGCGTGCGCCCGAGAGGGAATCAATGCGAAACAGACTGACGGCCTTCATCCTCATCGGCATGGTGCTGGGGGTGATTACCGGCTTCGTAGCCAATCTGGCGGTCGGGGGCGATGAGGCGCTGGCGAAGGATGTCGCCGGCTATTTCCACCTGCTCGCCGACATTTTCCTCCATCTCATCAAGATGATCATCGCGCCGCTGGTCTTTTCCACGCTGATCGCGGGCATCGCCCATATGGGGGACAGCGCAGCGCTGGGGCGGATCGGCGGGCGCGCGCTCGCATGGTTCATCATCGCCAGCCTGATTTCGCTGACGCTGGGCATCATCTTCGTCAATTTCTTCGCGCCGGGCGAAGGGCTGAACCTCGTCCGGTCGGGCGCAGAAAGCGGCGTCAACACCGAAGCGCTCAATTTCCGCGACTTCATCCTGCACGTCTTCCCGACGTCGATGGTGGGCGCGATGGCGGAAAATTCGATCCTCCAGATCGTCGTCTTCTCGCTCTTCGTGGGCGTGGCGCTGACGGCTATCGGCGACAAGGGCAAGCCCATCGTCACGGTGATCGAGTCGATGGTCGAACTGATGCTGCAGGTGACAGGCTATGTCATGCGGGTCGCGCCCTTCGCCGTGTTCGGGGCGCTGGCATCGTCGGTGACGGTGCAGGGGCTGGGCGTGCTCAAAACCTATGGCGAGCTGGTGGGCGAGTTCTACATCGCGCTGTTCTGCCTGTGGGCGCTGCTGTTCGCGGCGGGCGCGCTCTTCCTGGGCAAGCGGATGCTCAAGCTGGTGCGCTATGTGCGCGAGCCGATCCTGATCGCCTTTTCGACCGCATCGTCGGAAGCGGCCTATCCCAAGATGCTGGAGCAGCTCGACCGGTTCGGCGTGCCGCGCCGCATCTACAGCTTCGTGCTGCCGCTGGGCTACAGCTTCAACCTCGACGGGTCGATGATGTATTCGACCTTCGCGACGATCTTCATCGCGCAGGCCTATGGCATCGACCTGCCCATCGCGACGCAGATCACCATCCTCCTCGTCCTCATGGTCACGAGCAAGGGCATCGCCGCCGTGCCGCGCGCGAGCCTTGTCGTGGTCGCCGCGACGCTGGGCCAGTTCGACCTGCCGGTCGAGGGCGTGGCGTTCGTGCTGGCGGTCGATCACTTCATGGACATGGGCCGCACCGCCACCAACGTGCTGGGCAACGCCATCGCCACATCGGTCATCACCAAGTGGGAAGGCATGCTGGAGGTGGAAGAGCCGGTCGACGTGCCGCACCCTAAGGCTCCGGCGCATACGCCCGCAGACGGGCGGCGCGGGCTGGAGCTGGCGTCCGACATGGTGGACGACGACCGGAAGGGGTGATTGGGGATCACGAAGTGGTGGAGGGGTGCTTACCTGACGAGAGGGTGACACCCCTCCGTCACGCGCTCCGCGCGCGCCACCTCCCCTTGCAGGGGAGGAATTGCCTTACCAGAGGACGCCGCGCACCGGCGTGACCGGATCGGGCGCGGGGTCGCCGATCGACTGGAGCAGGTCGATTTCTATCGTGCGGCACATGGCGCTCAAGGGATTGTCGTGGACGGTGTTGGCGAAGGGATCGACCAGATCGTCGCCGATGCGCAGGACGGCGAGGAACATGAGGCCCGCGACGGTCGAACCGAGCGGCGTCGCCAGCCCCAGCGATTCGACGAGGCCGATGGGCAGCGCGATGCAGAAGATGTGGGTAAAGATCGTCGGCAGATAGCGATATTGCACCGGCAGCGGCGTGTTCTTGATCCGCTCCATGCCGCCCTGCGCATTGGCGATGTCGACCAGCACCGCTTCCATCTGCGTCTGCTGGATGCTGTCGATCCAGCCCTTCGCCCGCGCGATGGCGATGCGGCGGCCGGTGCTGTCGAGCAGGCCGTTGGCGGGGTTGGTGCGGGCCAGCGCCTTGCCCTTATCCTCTTCATTGAGGAATTTCGTCACATCTTCGCCGATCGGCTGGCGGCGGAGCTGGCAGCGCAGCGCGTTCACATAGGCGATCTGGCGCCTGACGATCTCGCGCTTGAGTTCGACCGCGTCGGGATCGGGCAGGAAATTGCGGGTGGCGCGCGACAGGCTGCGCGAGGCGTTGATCATCGCACCCCAGAGCGTACGCGCTTCCCACCAGCGGGCATAGGCGCTGTTCGAGCGGAAGCCGAGGAAGAGGGCGAGCACGGTGCCGAAGATGGTGAGCGGGAGCGAGGGCGCGCGGAAGGGCAGCACGAAATAGGCCAGTGTCACCGCGCAGTCCCATATGAAGAGGCCCAGCAGCGGCTTCCACACTTCCGATGCGATGCGGCTGAGACTGGGGACGGGATCGACGATCATGGGGCACTCCGGCAGATGGACAGACGCAACGCCTAAAAGCCGCGTGATGCTCCCTTCATGCTGCGTTGCAACAAAAAGTTACAGAGCAGGATCGCGGGCCGCCTTCGCTGCCTCCGCCCACCAGATGAGCGAGCGGGAAAAGCCCGCGAAACCGCGCTCCAGCGCCGCGCCGCCTTCGCCCTGAGGCTGCGCCTGTTCGTCGAGCGTCTGGTGGATCTGGCCGACGCTCAGCCGCTCGGGCACCACGGCCATGCCCATGGCGGAAAGCGTCACCGTCCAGTCGGCGTGGGAATTGACACCGGCGAAGCGGCCCATCGAATAGCTGGCGATGGCGGCGGGGCGGCGGTCGAATTCGGTCAGATAATGGTCGACGAGGTTCTTGAGGCCCGGCTGGATGCCGCGATTATATTCGCCCGCGACGAAGACGAAGGCGTCGGCGGCCTTCAGGCGTTCGGCCAGCCGCGCCATGGCGGCAGGCGCCTGCCCTTCCGCATGGTCGCTGTAGCGCAGGTCGAGCATGGGAAGGTTGATGGCTTTCGCATCGACCAGTTCCGCCTGGTGGCCCAGCCCTTCAAAACCCCGCACCAGATAGTCGGCGAGCCGGATGCCGAGGCGGCCGCGGCGGTAGGAACCGTAGAGGACGAGGATGTCGAGCGCCATGCGTAGCCTCCCTGTGGAACGTGCAGTCATCGCATGGCGACCGCCTACCGTCGAGTCAGGATCAGCGCAGCTTGGCGATGGAAAGCCCGTCCTGCTTGGCGCGGACTTTCACCGATTCCTCACTGCGGGTGAGCGCCTTGGCGATGGCTTTCAGGGCCATGCCCTTCTTCGCCAGCGTGTGCAGCTTCTGGATTTCGTCCGCGGTCCAGGGCTGTTTGTGCCGTTCGAAACGCTCACCCATCATATTGCCTTTGGTTTAGAGCCGCACCGGCCCTCTCCCCCACCCGGCCACCCATATGATACTGCGTTGGGTGGTCGGGTGGGGGAGAGGGCCGGTGCGGACCCGTTTCAGCAAAGCTGAAACAAAATATCAGTCCGCGAAGGGGTCGCGCACGAGGATGGTGTCCTCGCGCTCGGGGCTGGTGGAGACGAGCGTGACCGGGCAGCCGATCAGTTCCTCGATCCGGCGGATATATTTGATCGCCTGCGCAGGCAGGTCCGCCCAGCTCCGCGCGCCCGCCGTCGTGTCCTGCCAGCCTTCGATCTCCTCATAGATCGGCTCGGCGCGGGCCTGATCCTGCGCATGGGCGGGGAGATAGTCGAAGCTGCGGTCGCCGATGCGGTAGCCGACGCAGATTTTGAGCGACTCGAACCCGTCGAGCACGTCGAGCTTGGTGAGCGCGATGCCGGTGACGCCCGACACCGCGACCGACTGGCGCACCAGCACCGCGTCGAACCAGCCGCAGCGCCGCTTGCGCCCGGTGACGGTGCCGAATTCATGGCCGCGTTCGCCGAGGCGCTGGCCGACGTCATTGTCCTGCTCGGTGGGGAACGGGCCGGAGCCGACGCGGGTGGTATAGGCCTTGGTGATGCCGAGCACGAAGCCCGCCCCGCCGGGGCCAAGGCCGGTGCCGCTCGCCGCCGTGCCCGCGACCGTGTTGGACGAGGTGACGAAGGGATAGGTGCCATGGTCGATGTCGAGCAGCGTGCCCTGCGCGCCTTCGAACAGGATGCGCTTGCCCTCCGACTTGGCCTTGTTGAGCGTCAGCCAGACGGGCTTGACGAAAGGCAGGATGAAGGCGGCGATGTCGGCCAGCTCCGCCATCAGCGCGTCGCGGTCGACCGGCGGTTCGCCGAAACCGGCGCGCAGCGCGTCGTGGTGCGCGGTCAGGCGGTCGAGCTGCGGACCGAGATCGTCGAGATGGGCGAGGTCGCATACGCGTATGGCGCGGCGGCCGACCTTGTCCTCGTAAGCCGGGCCGATGCCGCGACGGGTGGTGCCGATCTTGCCCGCACCCGACGCATCCTCGCGCAGCCCGTCAAGGTCGCGGTGGAAGGGCAGGATCAGGGGGCAGGTTTCGGCGATCTGGAGATTGTCGGGGGTAATCTCCACCCCCTGTCCTTTGAGCTTCGCCACTTCGTCACGGAAATGCCAGGGATCGAGCACCACGCCGTTGCCGATCACCGACAGCGTGCCGCGCACGATGCCCGAAGGCAGCAGCGAGAGCTTGTAGACCTTCTCCCCCACGACCAGCGTGTGCCCGGCATTGTGACCGCCCTGAAAGCGGGCGACGACATCGGCGCGCTCCGACAGCCAGTCGACGATCTTGCCCTTGCCCTCGTCGCCCCACTGGGCGCCGATCACGGTTACATTAGCCACAGATACAGTCCTCCGCCCGCCGCGCGGACCGGCCATGCCCTTCGACGGGACTCGGCATGCCGGTGGGATGAAAGGGACGCAGCGCGTCCCCTGATGCGCGGCGCGGGTTAGCCCCCCGCGCCCGGCGCGTCAAGGCGACAGCGGCTCTTACACTTTGATACAGGTTAACGGCTTCACGCGGGCCTGCAGTCCGGCGATCATGGCGGAAACGAGGAGGCACCGATGCGCGGGCGATTTTTCCTGTTGTTGATCCCCGCCCTGCTGCTGGCGGGCGGGGTGGAAGCCAAGACCCTGCGCGAACGATGGGCGGCGCGCATGGAGAAGGGGCAGCAAACCCCTTCCGGCGCACAGGCCATGGCCTATGGCAAGGATGCGCTCCAGTCGCTCGATTACTGGCGCGGCAAGGGCGCGAAACCGCCCCTGATCCTCTTCGTTCACGGCGGCGGATGGAAACGCGGCAGCAAAGACAATGCGACGGGTGCGGCCAAGGTCGACCATTATACCGGCCTTGGCTACGCCTTTGCGTCGATCAATTACCGCCTGGTCCCCGCCGCCACGGTCGAGGAGCAGGCGCAGGATGTGGCGGATGCCATCGCCTATCTGCGCGGCAAGGCCGGGACGCTGGGCTTCGATCCGGAGCGGATCGTGCTGATGGGCCATAGCGCGGGCGCGCATCTTGTGGCGCTGGTCGGCACGGACATGCGCTATTTCGCCAATGCAGGCCTTGCACCCGACGCCGTGAAGGGTGTCATCCCGCTCGATGGCGCAGCCTATGACGTGCCCCGGCAGATGCAGGAGGGCGGGCGTTTCATGGCGGGCACCTATGAGCAGGCGTTCGGCGCCGATCCGGCTCGGCAAAAGGCACTGTCGCCTACGCTCCATGCGACGATGCCCAACGCCCCCGCTTTCCTGATCCTGCATGTGGACCGCGCCGACGGCACGGCGCAGTCCGAAGCGCTTGCAACGGCGCTCAGGGCCGCAGGGACGCCGGTGGAGATTCACGCACTGGAAGGGCGCGGGCTGCGCGGACATATGCAGATCAACCGGTCGATGGGCGACCCGGACTATGCGGGAACCACTATCGTGGACGCTTGGGTGAAACGGCTGGTCCGCTGACCGCGAGCGGGACGAAGCGCCGTCAGTAGGCGCGCACTTCATCTCCGTCGAGCCAGTGCGAGCAGCGCTGCGCCGCGCCATCCTCGCCGTTGGCCAGCGCCGCGACGGTGTGCCAGCCTTCGGCCCGCAGCGCCGCCGCCCGCTCAGCATCGGACCCGAGCGGCAGGAAGATGCGGCGGGGACTTTCTCCGCCGAAGCCCGCGTCGATCAGCGGATCGGGGTAGAGCGAGAAACCCATCGCCGGTTCGTCGGCACCGTCCGCGCGGGCGATGGCGTAGCTGCCGCCGCGCCCGATCTCGCCGATGAAACCTTCGGCGAAGATCGAGAAGCCGAACCAGTTCTGAAATTCGAAGCCGTGCCGCTCGGTGGGGTCGAGCGTCAGCGTGATGTCCCAGCCGATAGGCTTTGCGATGGCGCGCAGCCCCGCGATGCGGCTGGCAAGCGCGCCCCCGATGCGGGCGTCGAACGCTTCGAGGCGCTCCATCGCGGCGTGGAAGGGTCCGGTCGCTTCGATGAGCGGGAGGTAAGCCGCCGCCGCCGGGCTGAGCGCGACGAGCGCGCCTGCATCCTTGGCGTCGAGTTCGGTGCGCACCGCCTCCACTTCGCGCGCGTCGAGCGGCAGCGGCCCGGCGGCGAGCGTGTCGATGAGGTCGGGCAGCGTGAAGTCGATGGTGAGGCCGGTGACGCCGGCCGCCTGCAGCGCCTCGATCGCGACATTGACGATCTCGACAGCGGCGGCCGTGCTGTCCGTGCCGATGAGTTCGGCGCCCAGTTGCAGCTTCTCGCGCTCCGGCCGGAGCTGGCTCGCCTTCTGGCGGATGACCGGCCCGGCGTAGGACAGGCGCAGGGGGCGCGGCGCGGCGGCAAGGCGGGTGGCGGCGATGCGGCCGACCTGCGCGGTCATGTCCGGGCGGAAGGCGAGGCTGCGCTGCGACACGGGATCGACGGCGCGGACCAGATCCTGCGGACGCATGGATTTGAGACGCTGCGTCAGCGTATCCTCAAACTCGGCGAGCGGGGGCATGACGCGCTCATAGCCGTGCGCGGCGACGGTATCGAGCACGCGGCGCGTCAGCCGCGCGGATGCTTCGGCCTGCGGCGGCAGGCGGTCGGACAATCCTTCAGGGAGAAGGCCGGGGGGGATGACCATCCTAAAAGCCCTCTCCCCCAAGGGGAGAGGGTTGGGAGAGGGGATTACGCATGGCCTCTCCAATCACGCTCAAAACCCCTTCCAGATTTTCCATCACGTCAGGATTGCCAAAACGGATCACATGATATCCCAGCGATTCTAAAAACTCGGTTCGCCGGGCGTCATAGCGATCTTCGGCGGAATGTGTATCCCCGTCTATTTCGATGACCAAGCGAGCGGCCTTGGAAGCGAAGTCCACAATATAGGGCGAGATGATCGTCTGGCGCGTGAACTGCCGGTTTTCGAAGCGATTGGCGCGCAGGGCGAGCCAAAGTTTCTGTTCAGCCGGAGTGGGATTGGCGCGCATCGCTCGCGCGCGCTCTTTCAGCTTCGGGTCCAGTCGCACCGTCGCCCCCCCTCTCCCAACCCTCTCCCCTTGGGGGAGAGGGCGTTTGTGTCGGCTTAAGCGAAACGCAGCAGCTTTACCTGCTTCACCCCGGCGAGGTTGCAGATTTCCCAGCGCAGCGGTTCGGTGACGGTGCCGTCGACCGAGAGCAGCAGCACCGCTTCGCCGCCCTGATTGCGGCGGCCGAGGTGGAAGGTGCCGATATTGACGGACGCTTCGCCCAGCGTCGAACCGAGGCGGCCGATGAAACCGGGCGCGTCCTGATTGACGATGTAGAGCATCGTGCCGTCGAGATCGGCCTCCACCTTGATGCCGAACAGTTCGACGAGGCGCGGCTGGGCGTGGCCGAAGAGCGTGCCCGCGACCGACTTGTCGCCATTTTCGGTGGTGACGGTGACGCGCACCAGCGTCTGATAGTCGCCCTCGCGGTCGTGGCGCACTTCGCGCACGTCGAGGCCGCGTTCCTTCGCGAGGAAGGGCGCGTTCACCATGTTCACCGTGTCGGAATAGACGCGCATCAGACCCGCCAGCACCGCCGCGGTGATCGGCTTCTGGTTGAGTTCGGCGGCGTGGCCCTCCACTTCGACCGCGACACCGAGGATGGCGTCGCCTTCAAGCTGGCCGACGATGCTGCCGAGCTTTTCGGCGAGCGCCATATAGGGCTTGAGCTTGGGCGCTTCCTCGGCGGAGAGCGAGGGGACGTTCAGCGCATTGGTGATGCCGCCGTCGAGCAGATAGTCGCTCAGTTGCTCGGCGACCTGCAACGCGACATTGACCTGCGCTTCGTCGGTCGATGCGCCAAGGTGCGGGGTGCAGATGAAGTTCGGCGTGCCGAACAGCGGCGATTCCTTGGCGGGTTCGGTCTGGAACACGTCGAGCGCCGCGCCCGCGACCTGCCCCGAATCGAGTGCGTCCTTGAGCGCCGCCTCGTCGATCAGGCCGCCGCGCGCGCAGTTGACGATGCGCACGCCCTTCTTGGTCTTGGCGAGATTTTCGCGGCTCAGGATATTGCGCGTCTGGTCGGTCAGCGGCGTGTGCAGCGTGATGAAGTCGGCCTTCGCCAGCAGCGTGTCGAGATCGGCCTTTTCGACGCCCATCTCCACGGCCCGCTCAGGCGTCAGGAAGGGGTCGAACGCGACGACCTTCATCTTGAGGCCGAGAGCGCGGCTGGCGACGATCGAACCGATATTGCCCGCGCCGATGAGGCCGAGCGTCTTGCCGGTGACTTCGACGCCCATGAAGCCGTTCTTGGGCCACAGGCCAGCCTGCGTCTGCGCGTTCGCTTCGGGAAGTTGGCGGGCGAGCGCGAACATGAGCGCGATGGCGTGTTCGGCGGTGGTGATAGAGTTGCCGAACGGGGTGTTCATGACGATCACGCCCTTGGCCGAGGCGGCGGGGATGTCGACATTGTCGACGCCGATGCCCGCGCGGCCGATGACTTTCAGGTTGGTGGCGTGGTCGAGAATGTCCTTCGTCACCTTGGTCGAGGACCGGATGGCGAGGCCGTCATACTGGCCGATGATCGCTTTCAGTTCGTCCGGGGTCTTGCCGGTGATTTCGTCGACCTCGACGCCGCGCTCGCGGAAGATGGCGGCGGCGCGGGGGTCCATTTTGTCGGAAATGAGGACTTTGGGCATGGGTTATATCCTATGTTTCACCGTCACCCGGGCTTGACCCGGGGTCCCGCTTTACGTCGCGGGCGGCGTGAATGAAGAAGCGGGACCCCGGATCAGGTCCGGGGTGACGCAGTTTGTTTCAGGCAGCCTTGGTCTGGGCATAGGCCCAGTCGAGCCAGCCCCCGAGCGCTTCGATGTCGGCGGTCTCGACGGTTGCGCCGCACCAGATGCGCAGGCCCGCGGGCGCGTCGCGATAGCCCGCGATGTCGTAGGCCGCGCCTTCCTTTTCGAGGAGAGCGGCGAACGCCTTGATGAAGGCTTCGTCCGCGCCCTCGACCGTCAGGCAGACGCTGGTCTTCGAGCGGGTGGCGGGATCGGCGGCGAGGTGGCCGAGCCAGTCGCGGTCGGCGACGATCCTGTCGAGCGCGGCGGCGTTGGCGTCCGACCGGGCGATCAGACCTTTGAGGCCGCCCAGCGACTTGCCCCATTCGAGCGCGAAGATGGCGTCCTCGACCGCGAGCATGGAGGGCGTGTTGATCGTCTCGCCCTTGAACACGCCTTCGGCGAGCTTGCCCTTCGCCATCAGGCGGAAGACCTTGGGCAGGGGCCATGCGGGGGTGTGGGTTTCGAGCCGCTCGACCGCGCGGGGGCCGAGGATCAGGACGCCGTGGCCGCCCTCGCCGCCCAGCACCTTCTGCCAGGAGAAGGTGGCGACGTCGATCTTCGTCCAGTCGATCTCATAGGCGAAGACCGCGCTGGTCGCGTCGGCGAAGGTCAGGCCTTCGCGTGTCTCCGGAATCCAGTCGGCGTTCGGCACGCGCACGCCCGACGTGGTGCCGTTCCAGGTGAAGAGCACATCGTTGCTGAAATCGACCTGGCTGAGGTCGGGAAGCTGGCCGTAGTCGGCGCGGATGACGGTGGGGTCGAGCTTGAGCTGCTTGGCGGCGTCCGTCACCCAGCCTTCGCCGAAGCTCTCCCACGCGAGCGTCGTCACCGGGCGCGCGCCCAGCATCGTCCACATCGCCATTTCGAAGGCGCCGGTGTCGCTGCCCGGCACGATGCCGATGCGGTGCGTGTCGGGCAGGTTCAGAAGCTCGCGCATCAGGTCGATGCAGTAGGCGAGGCGGGTCTTGCCGATCTTGGCGCGGTGCGAGCGGCCGAGGGACTCAGCGCTCAGCCTGTCGGCGCTCCAGCCCGGAGGCTTGGCGCAGGGACCGGATGAGAAGAAGGGGCGGGCCGGACGGGTTGCGGGCTTTTCAGCGGGCACAATGGTGGCGTCAACGGCAGTCAGTTCAGTCATGTCATGCTTCTCCTTGCAGAGAGCTGCGCGGCGTTGGGACCGCGTGGCCCGTCGGCCGCCCTAAAGATGCGGGCGGCGGTGTCAAGGATGTTGTGAAATGCGACGAAGCGATTTTTCGTTAACCCACGGAAAGGGTTGGGATGGTAAAAGCCCGATTCATGGAAGAGCGGGCAAAGGGAAACCGGCGCGGCGCGGCCTTCGCCGTGCTGCTGGCAAGCGCGATGAGCCTTGGCGCGTGCAGCGGCGATCTGGTGCCGCGCGGGCGGGTCGCCGCGCCCTCTTCACGCCCGCCCGTCGCGCGCGCGCCGTCGCAGCCCGCGATGGAAACGCGGCAATGTTTCGCGCGGCTGCAATCGCAGGCGGTGAGCTTCACCCCCCTGCCCGACCGGCGTTTCGACGGCGGGTGCAGCGCGGTCGGCAGCGTCAAGCTGATCGACATCGGCGTGCCCGCGACCAACCTTGGCGCGATGACCTGCGGCCTTGCGGCCAATTTCGCGGCATGGGCGCGTTACGGCGTGCAGCCTGCCGCGCGGCTGATCCTGGGCGCGGAGATCGAGCGGATCGAGACGTTTGGCACCTATAATTGCCGCCCCATCGCGGGGAGCGGCAAGCTGTCCGAACATGCGCACAGCAACGCCATCGACGTCAGCGCCTTCGTGCTGTCGGACGGACGGCGGATCACGATCCAGAACGACTGGAACAGCGGTGGGCGGACACGGCAGTTCCTCGAAGCAGTGCGGGCGAGCGCGTGCAAGCGGTTCAGCACGGTGCTCAGCCCCGATTACAACGCCGCGCACCACGATCATTTTCACTTCGACATGGGCGGGCGTGGAGGTTTTTGCCGCTAAGGCGGCAGGGGCGGCTTTTGCAGCTGACTCTCAGGCGCGCCGAACGGGTGGCGGGCTGATGGCGGGCCTTGGTTTTGTCACGGGCGCGCATTAAGTCGCCGGGATGACGAAAAAAGAAATTGAAGAACGCAAATTCCGTCCGGCCCGCGAAGAGGCCGTGGACGCCCGCAAGCAGACGGGCACTCCCCAGACGCAGAGCGCGGCCTATCGCCTCGCCTTTCAGGACACCGAATTTCTGCTGCGCGAGGATCTGCGGCCCGTAAGGTTCCAGCTTGAGCTGCTGAAGCCGCAACTGCTGATGGACGAGGCGCGGATCGAATCGACTTTTGTCTTCTACGGATCGGCGCGCATTCCCGAGCCGGATCAGGTGCAGGCGCGGATCGACGCGGCGACGAGTCCCGATGAGCGGCGGGTGGCGGAAAATCTGGGCGCCAAGGCGCGCTATTATGACGAGGCGCGCAAGCTCGCCCGGATCGCGGCGCAATATCCGGTGAACGAGGCGGGATGCCGTCACTTCGTCGTCTGTTCGGGCGGCGGCCCCTCGATCATGGAAGCGGCCAATCGCGGCGCGGCCGATGTCGGCCAGACCACCATCGGCATGAACATCGTCCTGCCGCATGAGCAGGCGCCCAACCGCTTCGTGACGCCCGAGCTGAGCTTCCAGTTCCACTATTTCGCGCTGCGCAAGATGCACTTCCTGCTGCGCGCGCGGGCGCTCGCCGTGTTTCCGGGCGGGTTCGGCACGTTCGACGAGATGTTCGAACTGCTGACGCTGATCCAGACCGGCAAGATGAAGCCGATCCCGATCCTGCTCTATGGCAGGGATTTCTGGAACCGGGTCGTGGATTTCGACGCGCTGGCCGATGAAGGCGTGATTTCGCCCGCCGACCTCAGCCTCCTGACCTGGGTCGAGACAGCGCAGGAAGGGTGGGACGCGGTGCAGCGCTTCTATCAGGACAGCGAAGCACCGGGCTGCTGAGCGGTTCCTCATGGGGGAGAGAGGGATTGACACAATGCCCCTCCGTCAGCCTTCGGCTGCCACATCCCCGAGACAAGCTCGGGGAGGAACGTGGCTTGCCCTCTTGATCCGGGCGCTCTAGGGCGCGGCCATGCTTGGCGACCTCGCCCATATTGACACGTGGATCTTCGATCTCGACAACACGCTCTATCCGGCGAAGGCGGACCTGTTCGCGCTGATCGACGTGAAGATGGGCGAGTTCATCCAGGGATTGCTGGGGTGCGATCCGGTTCAGGCGCGGGAGACGCAGAAGCGCTATTTTCTGGAGCATGGCACCACATTGTCGGGGCTGATGCGCCATCATGGCATCGAACCGCGCGCCTTCCTCGATTATGTGCATGACATTTCGATGGACCGGCTGGAGGTCGATCCGGCGCTGAACGACGCCATCGCGGCGCTGCCGGGCCGCCGCCTGATCTTCACCAATGGCGATGCCGCCTATGCCGGGCGCGTGCTCGACAGGCTGGGGCTATCGGGCGCGTTCGAGCTGATCCACGACATCCATGCCTGCCAATATGTGCCCAAGCCCGATCCGTCGGGCTATGCCGAACTGTGCCGCGTTCACGCCGTCGAGCCTACCCGCGCCGCCTTCTTCGAGGATATGGCGCGCAACCTGAAGCCCGCCAAGGCGATCGGCATGACGACGATCTGGGTCAACAATGGCTCCGAAGCGGGCAATCACGACCATCATCCCGATTTCATAGACTTCGAAACCGACCATCTGACGCCGTTTCTGGCCGACATTCTGGGGAAATGACCATGAGCCAAGACCTGATCGCCACCATCGACGCCGCCTGGGAAGACCGGGCCAACGTCAACCTCCAGACGCAGGGCGAAATCCGTCAGGCCGTGGACAAGGCATTGGCGCTGCTCGACAGCGGCGCGCTGCGCGTGGCGGAGCCTGCCGGGGAGGGCTGGCAGGTCAACCAGTGGGCGAAGAAAGCGGTGCTGCTGTCCTTCCGCCTCAACGACAATGCCATGATCGACAACGGTCCCGGCGCGGGTCACTGGTGGGACAAGGTGCCGAGCAAGTTCGCGGGCTGGGACGAAGCGGCGTTCCGCGCCGCCGGTTTCCGCGCCGTGCCGGGCAGCTTCGCGCGGGCGGGATCGCATATCGCGAAGAACGTCATCCTGATGCCGAGCTTCGTCAACATCGGCGCGTTCGTCGATGAAGGCACGATGGTCGACACCTGGGTGACGGTGGGAAGCTGCGCGCAGATCGGGAAGAATGTCCACCTGTCGGGCGGCGTCGGCATCGGCGGCGTGCTGGAACCGTTGCAGGCCGACCCGGTCATCATCGAGGACGACTGTTTCATCGGCGCGCGGTCCGAAGTCGTGGAAGGCGTGCGCATCGGCAAGGGATCGGTGCTGTCGATGGGCGTGTTCATCGGCCAGTCGACCAAGATTATCGACCGCGCGACCGGCGAAGTGTTCATGGGCGAAGTGCCGCCCTATTCGGTGGTGGTGCCCGGCAACCTGCCCGGCAGGCCGCTGCCCGACGGCACGCCCGGACCCAGCCTCTATTGCGCGGTGATCGTGAAGCGCGTGGACGCGCAGACCCGGTCCAAGACCGGCATCAACGAACTGCTGCGCGACTGATCCGGCGGCGGGAGGGGCCTTTGTCCCCTCCCCGCCCGTTCAGAGACCCGCCTCTATGACGAGGCGGATCGCTTCGGCCGCGGTGCGCACGCCCAGCGCCTTGAGCATGGCGGCGCGGTGCATCTTCACGGTGCGTTCGGTGAGGCCAAGGTCATAGGCGATCTGCTTGTTCAGCCGCCCTTCCGCCATCGCGACCAGCACCGCCCGCTGCCGGTCGGTAAGGCGGGCGATGCGATCCCGCGCGTCGGTGCCGCGATCGTCCTCCACGGCCATCTGAGAGCCGAGGAAATAATCGACGCCGCCGTCCATCCCGAAGATGGGCGCGATCATCAGCGCGTTGCGAAAGCGCGTGCCGTCCTTGCGGAAATTGACGATCTCCACCAGCAGCGGGCGCTTTTCGTGGATGGCCCTGCGGATCGTGTCGGTCGCCTCATGCTCCGGCGTGTCGCCTGCGAGAAAGCGGCAGTTGCGCCCCACGATCTCGTCCCGGTGATAGCCGGTGAGCGTCAGGAACGCCTCATTGCATTCGACAATGGGATTGTCGGGCAGACGGGGATTGGTGAGCACCGCCGCCATCGCGCTTCCGGCGATCATTTCGGACAGGGACATGGGAATCAGCCAGCCAAATGAGTCAAAGGCGCCGCGACAGCGACACCTTTGACCATGTTGCCCAAAGCAGGATCAATCCGCAAGCGCGCGAATCAGGCAGGGAAGCTGCCCGAAAAGGCGAAGGCTTCGACCGGATGGCGGCCGCTGGGTTCCTCGCGCGCCTGAAGCGGTTCGGGCAGGATCGACCGGTCGCCCTGCCGGCCGATGGCGGCGGCAGCCTCGATCCGGTAGCGGTCGGGGACGCCCAGTTCTGCGCGCGCCGCATCGAAATCGACGCCGGTCATGCCGTGCGCATGATAGCCAAGACGCGTCGACTGGAGCGCCAGCAGCGCCCATGCGGCTCCGGCATCGAAGCTGTGGCTGTGCGAGGGTTTGTAATCGTCGGACCCCGGGGCGGCCATGAGCGTGTCGGAGACGATGAAGACAATGACGCCCGCATTCTTCACCCAGCCCTGATTGAAGGGCATGAGGAGCGACAGGAAACGCTGCCAGTCGGCGCTGTCCCGGTGCGCGTAAAGAAAGCGCCACGGCTGGTAATTGAAGGCGGACGGCGCCCAGCGCGCGGCGTCGAAGATCGTGTCGAGATCGGCCTGCGGCACCGGCGAACCGTCATAGGCGCGGGGCGACCAGCGCTCCAGAAACAGGGGTTCGACCGGGCGGGGCGTGTCACGATTGTGGGTGGTCATGCGGTCTCCGGAAAAGGGAAGCGATGAGGATGCCCCCATGTAGAGACGCGACGGTCAAAGGGAAGGGCGTATCCCGGCGCTCTGGTCATAAAGGCGGGGCTGGCGTTCGATGGCGGCGGGCGGCAGGTCGCCTTCGCGTTCCAGCAGGACGACAGCGGGTTCGCGCAGCAGCGCCTGCGACAGGCGGGTGCGCCATTGCCGAAACAAGCCTTTCTGATCCTGCTGGCCTTCCATGTCCGTCTCCCGTGCCGACTCGTGCGACTTATCTATGGATGTTATAGACAAAGCGCGCGCAAGCAATGCTTGTTCCGGCAGCAGCACGGCTTCGCGGGGATGGCGGCAAAAGCCCGAGGGTCAGCGCAGCCTTTCGGGCACGGATGCCGCTTCGGCGAGGATGTCCTCCCGCGCTGCGCCCGCTTCCCACGGGAAGACGAACCAGCGCCGGTCACTGTCCCGGTCAATGTCGCGCGCGCGATAATCGACGCTTTCCCGAGAACGGATATTGTTGAGCAGCACGGCGAAACGCAGATTGCCCGCGTCGCAGCCACGATCGCCCAGCAGGCGGCGGATATCGGCGATGGTGCCGCCGCTGTCATTGATGTCGTCGATGAAGAGCAGCCTTGCACCCGCCGCGCTCTGCGCCGCGATCTTGCCGAGCAGTTCGGCGGCGAACCCCGCCACCTTGCTGCTGTAATCGACCGACAGCATGGGGATGTTCAGCCGGTGCGAGACATGGACCGCAGGGACAAGGCCGCCGCGCCCGATGCCGACCAGATAATCGGGCCGCCACCCGCCCGCGTCCAGCCGGGCGGAGAGCCTCGCGACATCGGCCAGAAAGGCGTCGTGCGAAATGGGGAAGAGGTAGGGCGTCATGGCCGGTCAGCCTCCGCCATAGCCAAGATGCGCGAAGCCCGCCTCAATCTCCCCCAGCGCCATCGCCGCCGCGTGGGACGGCGTGCGCACGCTCGCGGTGCAGAGGGCGAGCGTCAGGGGCCGCAGGATGGGATCGGAAAGGCGGGCGAAGGCGAGCCGCCCCTGCGCCACCTCCGTCACCACGTCGATGGAGGTGAGGATGCCCAGCCCCGCCCCCTGCATCACCAGCGAGGCGATCATCTGGCTGTCGTCGCAGGTCGCCGCCCGGAGCGGGGAGAGACCCGTCGCGCCCTCCAGCACGGCAAGCTGTTCGCTGACCACCAGCGGATGCGCGGGCACGATCAGCGGCGAATCGGCG
Source organism: Sphingobium amiense (assembly GCF_003967075.1). Taxonomy (NCBI): domain Bacteria; kingdom Pseudomonadati; phylum Pseudomonadota; class Alphaproteobacteria; order Sphingomonadales; family Sphingobiaceae; genus Sphingobium; species Sphingobium amiense. Next base: position 4,167,697 of record NZ_AP018664.1, on the reverse strand, counting down.
CAGGCGGAGAAGCGCACCTCCGCCCTCGCCGCCAGTGCGTGACCGGGCGGCAGCGCGACGCCCAGCACCACCTCCACGAAGGCGCGCACGACCAGATCGCGATAGCTGTGCGGATCGAGCAGGATGCCCATGTCCGCCTCGCCCGAGGCGATGGCGGCGCGCACGGCATCATTGTCCAGCACGCTGATGCCGATGCTGATGCCGGGATAGCGCGTCTGGATCGCGGCGATCATGGCGGGCACCGGGCCTTTCGCCAGCGCGGCGATGATCGCGATCTGCACATGGCCGCGCCGCAGCCCCTGAAGATCAGCGATCTGGTCGCGCACCTCGCCAAGATCCTTCTGCCAGCGGCGGCCCGCCGCCATCATCACCTCGCCCGCCGCCGTGAGCCGCAGCCCGCTCGGCAGCCGTTCGAAGAGTGGCGCGCCAAGGTCCGCTTCGGCATTCAGAAGCTGGCGGTCGACGGCGGAGGGAGAGATGCCGAGTTCGTCGGCCGCGCGGCGGATCGAGCCATGCTGGCCGACCGCCATGAAGTAGCGCAGGAACCGCGACAGGGCGGGCATCATTCACCTGAGGACCGTGGAAACTCCGGCTCTGGTCCGCCCTTTGGGAGCGGAGGTCAAGCCCTGCAACGCGGACAGCCGCCGCAACGTGGGCGATGCGCCCCCGTTCGTCGCAACCCGCCTGAACCGCCGGGCCTGTCGCGCGTTCATCCTCCAGAGACCAGAACAGGAGGCTGCCATGACGATATCCGTGACCTTTCCCGATGGCAGCATCCGCGACGTGCCGAGCGCGCTCCGCCCTGTGCACGACCCGTTGGGCGCCACGCCCTTCCGCCATGTGCCGCTCGACTGCGACGCCCGCTGGCGGTTCGTCGAGGGCGCGACGGGATGGGAAGCGCATCCGCGCCATGGATCGCTGTCGATCTTCAGCAGCACGCCTGCGGAATGGTGGCGCAGCGTCGCGGTGATGGTCGATGCGCCGGTGGAGCAGGGCCGCCGCCAGCCTTCGCGGGCGGCCTGAATGGAGCCTTAGCCTTCGCCCCGCTCGGTCATTTCCATGAAGGTGCGGGCGGCGTCGCGGTCCTGTGCATCCTTGAATGTCACGTCGAGATCGGGCGCTTCGCCCAGCAGGAACAGCAGCGACCATAGAGCGAAGCGGCGGCCCCGGTCCTTTTCGAGGCCGAGATCGACGCGCATCCGCTCGATACCCGCCGCCAGCGCGTCGGGCGGAACCGCGTCGATATCGTCGGTCCCGAAATAGCGCCGGAGCTGATCGTCCAGTTGCATCGCCTCTCCCTCAGTCCCGCATCGCGCAGGGCACGATGCTGGCCGGATCGGGCCGCGCCGTGCTGCGGCGGAAGCGGGCGAGATAGCCGCCCGCCGTGGGTTTGGGAATGAGCTGCACCATGCGAAAGCCCATCGCCGCCAGTTCGCAGGCGAGGAGCCGGGGCGGCGTGCCATGCTGGGCGGTCGGGCGGTCGGCATCGACGACGATCAGTTCGCCATCCTTCTTCAGCGCGGGGCTGAGATTCCAGAGGAAAGCGTATGGTTCGGCGATCTCATGATACATGTGGACCATGAGGATGCGGTCGAAGCTGTTGTCGGGGAGCCTGGGGTCTTCCGCCGCGCCGAGCTTCACGCTGACATTGTCCCACTTCTCGCGGGTGATGCGGCGGGACAGCGCCTCGATCACTTCGGGCATGATGTCTTCGGCCAGCACCCGGCCATGCACGCCCACGCGCCTTGCGAGGCGCACGGTGTAATATCCTTCGCCCGCCCCGATGTCCGCCACGGTCATGCCGGGGCGGATGCCCGCGCGGTCCATGATGTCATCCGCCTCGTTGACGCGGTCGCGGGCTTCCTCGCTCGACCAGCGGGTCGAGACGATGGGGGCGACGGGACGGTCGGCGCGGGGAAAGGCGCGCGCGCCCGCCGGACGATCCGCACTGGCGTCATGCGTCAGCCCGTCGCAGGCGGCCAGCAGGACAAGCGTGCCCGCCAGTGCCGCCGCGATGCGCATCAGTCGACATCCTCCACATCGACCTTCTCGCCCGTCACCTTCTGGCTGAGGGCCGCGGCCATGAAGGGATCGAGCGCGCCGTCGAGCACGTCGTCGGGCGAGGTGGAGGTGACGCCGGTGCGCAGATCCTTCACCAGCTGATAGGGTTGCAGCACATAGGAACGGATCTGGTGGCCCCAGCCGATTTCGGTCTTGGCCTGATAGTCGGACGATGCCGCTTCCTCCCGCTTGCGCAGTTCGGCTTCGTAGAGGCGGGCCTTGAGCATGTTCATCGCGGTCGCGCGGTTCTTGTGCTGCGACCGGTCGTTCTGCGACGCGACGATGATGCCGGAGGGGACGTGGGTGATGCGGACGGCGGAGTCGGTCGTGTTGACGTGCTGCCCGCCCGCGCCCGACGCGCGGTAGGTGTCGATCTTGAGGTCGCTTTCCTTGATCTCGATGTCGATGTCGTCGTCGATCACCGGATAGACCCAGACGGACGAGAAGCTGGTGTGGCGGCGCGCGCTGCTGTCATAGGGGCTGATACGGACGAGGCGGTGGACGCCGCTCTCGGTCTTAGCATAGCCGTATGCGTTCTCGCCCTTGAACAGGAAGGTCGCGGACTTGATGCCCGCCTGATCGCCTGCCTGATAATCGACCAGCTCGACCTTGTAGCCGCGCCGTTCGGCCCAGCGGCGATACATGCGGCTGAGCATCTCGGCCCAGTCCTGACTCTCCGTGCCGCCCGCGCCCGCGTGGATTTCGAGATAGGTGTCGTAGCTGTCGGCTTCCCCCGCGAGCAGCGCCCTGATCTTGTCCTCGTCCGCGCGTTCGGCGAGCGCCTTCAAGGACGCGACGGCTTCGTCGACCATCGCTTCGTCGCCTTCGGCCTCGGCCATTTCGATGAGTTCGGCGGTGTCGGTCTTTTCGGCGTCGATGGCGCGGGTCGCGCCGATCGCGCTGTCGAGCCGGGTGCGCTCGCGCATCACCTCCTGCGCCTGCTTGGCATTGTCCCAGAGCGTCGGGTCTTCGACGCGCGCGTTCAGCTCGTCCAGCCGCCGCAGCGCCCGGTCCCAGTCGAGCGACTGGCGGAGCAGCGCCAGCGCGGCGTCGATACGGTCGATATATTGCTGCGCTTCGGCGCGCATGGGAGGTCTCCGAAAATCAGTCGGCGTGTCTAACGCATCAAGCAGCCGCCCCTATCCGACCGAATGGACTTTTGAAAGTTCAATCCTCCCCTGACAGGGGAGGTGGCAGCCCGGAGGGCTGACGGAGGGGTAGCCCTCTACTCGCGGTGGCGATGATGTGAAGCACGGCAGCATCCAGATCCCTCAATATATCGGTCGCGGAAATGCGAAGGACTCTTATGCCCTCTCCGGCCAACCATGCATCCCGCATGGCATCCCGCGCGGGCGCATCGCCGCCCCCGTGAACTTCACCATCGACCTCCACCGCCAGACGATGGCGCGGGCAGAAGAAGTCGAGAATATAATGTCCAGCGGGATGCTGTCTGCGAAAACGCAACCCGGCAGGACGCTCGCGCAGTTGCTGCCACAGCAGCACTTCGGGCAAGGTCATCGACTGGCGCAGAGTCCTTGCGCGTCGTTGCGTGTCCTTCGGACCATGGAGCATGGCCGCACCCTACCCCTCCGTCTGGCCGGTGGCCAGCCACCTCCCCTTCCAGGGGAGGATTTCAGTGCACCCTCAATAGATGCCGCCCTGGCCTTCCAGGAAGTCGGCGTCGCGCTGGCGGCCGCGGGAGATGGCGGAGGCGGCGCGGGCGTCGGCGGCCTGTGCCTGCGCTTCGGCTTCTTCCTTGCGGATCGAGCGGCGCGGTTCGGTTTCGGGTTTGAAGGCTTCCCAGATGACGGCGGGCTTGAGGTCCGTGCCCGGCCACACGCCATAGACGCGCTTGCCCGAGCGGCGGTCGATCGTGACCATGCGGATGCCCGCAGGCGCGACGAACGGGGTTTTGGGCATGGTTTCGAGCACGGGGGCCATCGCCGCTTTCCAGATCGGCGCGGCGACGCGGCCGCCCTGCGCCCAGCCGCCGAGGCTGCGCGGCTTGTCATAGCCGATATAGACGCCCGCGACGAGATCGGGCGATCCGCCGACGAACCAGACATTCGTGGGGCCGTTGGTCGTGCCGGTCTTGCCGAAGAGCGGGCGACCGAGGTCATTGAGCACCGTCGCGGTGCCGCGCTGGATCACGCCTTCGGCGATGTGCACGACCTGATAGGCGGTCATGGGGTTCATGACCTGCTTGCCCTCGAACCCGAAGCGCGGCATCGGCTTGCCGTCCCAGTTGGCCATGTTGCACCCGTCGCAGGCGCGCCAGCGCTGCGGCCAGATCACCTTGCCGCGCCGGTCCTGCACATAGTCCATGACCTTGGACGGCTGCTGCCTGCCCTGATTGGCGAGCGTCGCATAGGCGTTCACCATCCGCTCGACCGTCGTCTCACCCGCGCCCAGCGCGAAGGAGAGATAGGGCTGATAGTCGCCGATACCGACATTCTTGATCGTGCGCACGACGCGGTCCATGCCGGTCTGGCTGGCGGCGCGGACGGTCATGAGGTTGCGCGACTGTTCCACGCCCCAGCGCATCGTCTGCGGCCCAGCGCTGCCCCCTGAGAAGTTGCGGAAGCATTTCTGCCCGAGGCCCGCGCCCTGATAGACGCACAGCGGCCCGTCGACGATGATCGAGGCGGGCGTCATCCCGCCGTCGAGCGCGGCGGCGTAGACGAAGGGTTTGATGGTCGAACCGGGCTGGCGCAGCGCCTGCGTCGCGCGGTTGTAGGAAGAGAGGCGCGAATCGAAGCCGCCCTGCATGGCGCGGATGCGGCCCGAATGGACTTCCTCCGCGACCATGCCGCCCGACACTTCGGGGACGGAGCGGAGCGCCCAGCCGCCGCCGTTGCGGGTGACGACGATGAGGTCGCCCGCCTTGAGCGCGGAGAAAGCCGGGCCGCCGGTGCGGCGATAGGGCATCTGCGCCGCGTCGGCGGGCAGGACGCCGGTGCTGCCGTCGGCGAAGCCGATCTGCGCTTCGCTCGACGACCGGCTGATGACGGCGGCGACGCGCCAGTCGGCATAGTCGACGCTGATATAGCTGGCGGCGAGTTCGCGTTCCCAGCCATTGTCGGGATTGATATGCCCCACCGGTCCAGACCAGCCGCGCCCGGCGTCGAAGCGCAGCAGCCCGCCCCGCAGCGCGGTCTGCACATGGTCCTGCACCACCGGATCATAGGGGCTGCGCACCCAGAGGCCGCCCGCATAGATGCTGTTGGGACCGTCGCTCGCCTTTTCGCCGAAGAGCTGGATCAGGCGGCGGCGCACTTCTTCCATATAATAGCCGCCCGCGCGCGCGTCGAAGCTGGAGCCGTGGGCGGCCACGGTGCCGAGCGGCAGCGCCTGCGCGGCAGCGCGCTGTCCGGCGGTGATCCAGCCATTCTTCTCCATTTCGCCCAACGCCCAGTTGCGGCGGTCGAGCGCGCGCTCCATGCCGGTGGGGCTTTCCGGGCGGTAATTGGCCGGGCCTTTGGGCAGGATGGCGAGATAAGCCATCTCGTGCAGTTTGAGGTCGGCGACATCCTTGTCGAAATAGGCGCGGGCCGCCGCCTGCACGCCATAGGCGTTGCGGCCGAGGAAGATCTGGTTGAGGTAGAGTTCGAGGATCTGCTGTTTCGACAGGACATTTTCCATGCGCCAGGCGAGGATCATCTCCTTGACCTTGCGGGTGGGGGAATATTCGTCGCCGATGAGCAGGTTCTTCGCCACCTGCTGCGTGATGGTGGAGCCGCCGCGCGCGCGCTGGCCCGAACCCAGCTTGCTCGCATAGTCGAGCACCGCCGCGCCGAAGCCGGTCACGTCAACCCCGTGATGTTCGAAGAAGCCCTTGTCCTCCGCCGCCAGATAGGCGCGGATCAGCAGGGGCGGATAATCGCTATACTGAAGCTGGACGCGGCGTTCGCGGGCATAGCTGTGCACCGGCTGGCCATTGATATCGCGAACGATGGTGGGGAGCGGCGGCTCATATTCCAAGAGGGTGGCGGCGTCGGGCAGGCCGCGCGCGAAGATCAGCCAGAACAGCGCGAAGGCGAGCAGCAGCCCGCCCAGCGCGATCGCCGCCCAGCGCACCGGCCGCCGGGCGAACAGCGGGCGCAGACGGTCCATGAAGCCGCCCGCGTCGCGGCGCAGGCGGTAGGCGATGGACGTGGGGGCGGGTTCGGAACGGGCCTCTTCCATGGGAAGGAGGCTCTAGGATCAAAATGCGCGCAAGGCCAGTGGGGATAAACAGGCGGGCGGGCGCCAGGGCCGACCGTCATTTCCGTTAGCTTCGCATATTTCCCGCAAGTTTTGACATTTTATTGCGCGGCCCCGATCCTATCCGAAAGGCACGGCCATTTTACCGGGCGCCGCGTCGATAGGATATGTCAGCCCCCCGCGCCCTCGCTCCGCGCCGCCAGCCGCCGCGCGAAATGCACCTCGACCGCCCGCGCCACGCCGCGCGCGATCTTCGCCTGCCCTTCGCGCGATCCGAGGAAGGCGCTGTCCCGCGCGTTGCTGAGATAGCCGGTTTCGAACAGGACCGACGGGGTGTCGGGCGCCTTGAGCACCAGCAGCGAGGCGAAGCGGTGCCCGGCGCTGCGGAAGGGGACTAATGGCGACGCTTCCCGCTGGAGCAGGCGCGCGAACCCGGCCGATGCGTTCATCGATTCGCGCTGTGTCAGGTCGATGAGGATGGAGGACACGTCGCCGGACTGGCCGCCGAGATTGACGCCGTTCAGGATGTCGGCCTTGTTCTCCCGCGCCGCGAGCCGCGCGGCTTCGCGGTCGGACGCGGTTTCGGACAGGGTGTAGACGGTCGCGCCATGCGCGTCGGCATCCTCCGCCGCATCGGCATGGATCGAGATGAAGAGATCCGCGCCGAGCTTGCGCGCGATGCCATAGCGTTCCTGAAGCACGAGGAAGCGGTCGTCATCGCGCGTCAGCGCCACGCGCACCCGGCCCGATTTCACCAGCGCGTCGCGGATCGCCTGCGCGATGGCGAGCGTCACGTCCTTTTCGCGCCGGCCGCTCTCCCGGTTGATCGCGCCCGGATCGTGGCCGCCATGGCCCGCGTCGATCACCACCAGCGGCCGCGCGCCGTCCTGTGCGCCCTCGACCGGCGGCAGGGCGATGCCGCGCGCGGGGGCGGGAATGGGGACGGTGATCGAATGAAGGCGCTTTTGCGGGCGCGCGGCCATATCGGCGGTCAGGCCAGGACGGAGGCCGCCCCTGCCCGCTTCGCTGCGATATACGCCTTCATGAGCAGCAGCGAGCGCAAAGCCCGCTCCGCCCGGAGCCGGCAGCGCCATCAAGCCGGCAGCCGCGATGACATGGATCATGCGCCGCTTGTGCAACGCGTGGGCGCGGCGCGTCCAGCCCAAACTCATCCGCCGAACCCGTCCCCCGCCCTTATCCCTGCCAGATCGGATATGGTTAACACTTGCTTCACCATGATGCGTGCATGAGGAATGTGAGCGGCGCGCGATGACATAATTCATGTCAGGCGTTGCTCCGGGGGTAGTTGACTGCTACCCATTCATATTCCTGACAGGTTTGCCTTTATGAAAAGCGGCTTTTCAGGAACTATCAGACGGGTATCGCCGGGCTTTTTTCTTCCCGCGCCGATACTGTAAACAGGTTGACGCTGCATGAGGCATGATTTTCCTTCCACGCTTGCCCCGGTGACGGGCGCAGCGGCGTGGATGGTCTTGCCCGGCCCGATGTCCGGCCATGCCGACGCAGCAGACGCGCAATTTTTCCTTCCAAACCGAATGATGCCGGCTCCTGCGCCCGTAACGGCGCGCGCACGGCCATTCCCTTATGATCGCGTGGCGGCGCGGCCCCGTGCCGCAGCCCGTCCACGCCGGAGACTTATAAATGACAATGCGTATGCTGATCGACGCGCGCCACCGGGAAGAAACCCGTGTCGCGGTCGTCAAGGGTAACCGGATCGAGGAGTTCGATTTCGAATCGGCCGAGCACAAGCAGCTCAAGGGCAATATCTATCTCGCCAAGGTCACTCGGGTAGAACCGTCGCTTCAGGCGGCGTTCGTCGATTATGGCGGCAACCGCCACGGCTTCCTGGCTTTCAGCGAAATCCATCCCGACTATTACCAGATCCCGCGCGAGGACCGCGAGGCGCTGCTGCGCGAGGAACGCGCGCACGCCGAGGAAGAAGCCGCGCTGCGCGCCGACTATGATGACGAAGATGACGATCATCATGGCGAGGACGGCGTCGAAGTCGTCGAAGCCACCCATCATCATGACGATGAGGAAGGCGCAGAGGACAGCGCCGAGGGCGAAGGCGGCGCGCCGCGGGGCAATCGCCGCAAGGGCGGGCGCGGTGGTGACGACGCAGCCGACGAACTGCGCCGCAAGCGCATGGCGCTGCGCCGCCGCTACAAGATCCAGGACGTCATCAAGCGCCGTCAGGTGCTGCTGGTGCAGGTCGTCAAGGAAGAGCGCGGCAACAAGGGCGCGGCGCTCACCACCTATCTGAGCCTCGCGGGTCGTTACTGCGTGCTGATGCCCAACACCAGCCATGGCGGCGGCATTTCGCGCAAGATCAGCAACGCGGCGGACCGCAAGCGCTTGAAGTCGATCATCGCGGAAATGGCGCTGCCCTCCACCATGGGCTGCATCGTCCGCACCGCGGGCCTCCAGCGCACCAAGCCGGAGATCAAGCGCGACTTCGACTATCTCGCCCGCCTGTGGGACGAAATCCGCGAAAAGACGCTGAAGTCGGACGCGCCCGCGCTGATCCACAATGACAGCGACCTCATCAAGCGGGCGATCCGCGACATCTACAACAAGGATATCGAGGAAGTCATCGTCGAGGGCGCGGAAGGCTATAAGGCCGCGCGCGACTTCATGAAGCTCTTGATGCCAAGCCATGTGCGGCGGGTGACGCAATATGCCGACCCCATATCGCTGTTCCAGCGCGCGGGCGTCGAGGATCAGCTGGCGGCGATGTACAATCCGGTCGTGCAGTTGAAGTCGGGCGGCTACCTCGTCATCAACCCGACCGAGGCGCTGGTGTCGATCGACATCAACTCGGGCCGCTCGACCCGCGAACATGGGATCGAGCAGACCGCCGTCGCCACCAATCTGGAAGCCGCGCGGGAAATCGCGCGCCAGCTCCGCCTGCGCGACATGGCGGGCCTCGTCGTCATCGACTTCATCGACATGGAGAATAACTCCAACATCCGTAAGGTCGAGAAGGCGATGAAGGAGGCGCTGAAGGATGACCGCGCCCGCATCCAGGTGGGCCGCATCTCGGGCTTTGGCCTGATGGAGATGAGCCGCCAGCGGCTGCGCACCGGCGTGCTGGAAGCATCGACCCGCCAGTGCCCGCATTGCGAAGGCACCGGCCTTGTCCGCACGGCATCGTCCGCGGGGCTGAGCGCGCTGCGCATGCTGGAGGAAGAAGCCGCGCGCGGACGCGGTTCGCTCATCACCCTGCGCGCGAGCCAGGAAGCGGCCTTCTACGTGCTCAACAACAAGCGCCGCGAGCTGGACGAGATCGAGCAGCGCTACGGCGTGCGGATCGAAATCCTGCCCGATGGCGAGATCGAGGGCGCGCGCATGTCGGTGGAGGCCAACGGTCCCCGCCCCGAGCGCGTGGTCGACTATACGCCGCTCCCGGTCGAGGAAGACGATCTCGACATCGTCGAGGAGGAAGAAGAGGAAGAAGCCGAGGACGCCGAAGCCGAAGCGCGCGAGGATCGGGGCGATGCTGGCGAGGATCGCGACGGGGGCCGCCGCCGCCGCCGCCGTCGCCGCCGCCGTGGCGGTCAGCGCGACGAGGCGCGGGCCGATGAGGCTGGCGAAGCTGGCGAAGAGAGCGGCGACGAGGCCGAAGAGGTCGCCGCCGATGAGGCGGGCGAGGCTGCGGTCGACGCGGCGCCCGAGGCTGGCGAGGACCAGGGCGGCGCACGCCGTCGCGGCCGCCGGGGTCGTCGGGGCGGACGCCGCCGCCGTGAAGGTGGCGAAGAGGGCGCAAGCGCGCAGGACGATGCTGCCGAAGCGGAAGCCGCCGAGCCGGTGGCGGACGCGGTCGAAGCCGCGCCGGAGCCTGCCGCTGCCGAACCTGTCGCGGAGGAAGCGCCCAAGACCCGCCGCCGCCCGCGCGCCCGCAAGGCCGATGCCGCGCCGGTGACGGAAGTCGTCGAAGCGCCGGTGGAAGCCGCGCCCGAGCCGGTGGCCGAGGAAGCCCCCGCCAAGCCCAGGCGCACCCGCAGGAAGAAGCCTGTCCCGAGCGAAGTCGAGGGAGCCGATGCCGAGCCGGTGGCCGAGGAGGCTGTCGCCGAGGCCGCGCCGGAACCGGCTGCGGAGGAAGCCTCCGCCAAGCCCAGGCGCACCCGCAAGAAGAAGCCTGTCCCGAGCGAAGTCGAGGGAGCCGATGCGGTGGAAGAGGTCGCTGCGGCCGAACCCGCTCCGCAGGCGAACGCGGACGTGGCCGTCAATGACGATGCGCCGACCGATGCGGAAGCCGCCGATGCAGGCGACGGCACGCCCCGCCGCGGCTGGTGGCAGCGCACCTTCGGCCAGTAAGCGGACGCTTTAAAGAAAAAGCCGCTGTCCTGCCGCTTCGCGCGGTCGGACGGCGGCTTTTTTGTTGAGCGGCACGGGGGTGGTCGAAGGCATGTGACTCCGATCAAGGGGCAGGTTTGTCGGCGCAACAGCCCACCCCGCTGCGACCAACGCGCTACGCGCGCAAGTCTCGCTGCCCCTCCCGCAAGCAGGAGGGGATATGCGCCAACGACCCAATCCATCCGTCATTCCGGCCACTTCGACAGGCTCAGGACAGGCCTGAGCCGGAATCCCGCTTTTCCATGCGGGCAAAGAAGCGGGATGCCGGGTCAAGCCCGGCATGACGGAGGGGATGGCCGGAATCCACCACTAGCGGACAAAATGGCTCACGTTATAGTCAGCCTATGATTTACAAAATCACGATTGCGCTTGGGCTGCTCCTTACCTCACCAGCAGCATTCGCTTGCGCGCCGCCAGCGAATGAAGGGGGGTTCTCCGGCGCGGAAATCTCGAAAATGACATATGAACGGATCAAGCGCAGCGTTGCTATCATCGACGCCACCGTGGCGCGTGACAAAGCGGGCACATTCTTCCTGAAACCCCTCAGAGTATGGAAGGGGCAGCCTCATCGATTCTATTATATAGCAAATTCCGGCTGCGACATTAGCTTATCTCCCGGAACAAAAGTGCGCGCCTTACTGGAAGGTGATGCATCCGGTTGGATGATGATGGCACCTCTATACGATCGTCGGACTGGAACGCGCTTGTTTGATAGCATCGTGGACGCTCACTTACGTAACGCTCGTCCCAAAGGGTTCGAAAACGGCGGGCTACCGTTTCCGCCTTTGCCTTGACCGAAACCTGCTGGTCTGAAAACCACCCCAACCCCGCCCCCATCGTCACCCCAACGAAGGCTGGGGTCTCCGACGTTCAGAAGACGGGGCGCTTCGTATCGCGCCATGCCTTGCCGGGGCGATCCTCGCCCGAGATGCCAGCCTTCGCTGGCATGACAGCGTGTGCTTTTTCAGAAAGGACTGTCGGCCTTGCGACACCTGCCCAAAGCGGTTTTCGGGCGGGGCTTGCGGTTCCGCGAGATTTGCGAATTATCGCCGGTTATGCGCATAATCGCGGGATGAGGCATCGGCTCGCCATTTTTGCAGCATCCCTCATCGCGGTTTCCGGGTCCGTCGCCTGGGGCCAGGAGCGCGATGAAGATGTGTGCCTTCGCCTGCAGCCGGGCATTGCCTCCCCTGTGGAAATGGCGACCTGCACATCCGATATGGCAGGTTCGGACCGCGCGATGGCTGATGCTCTGGCTGACCTTCGCGCGCATATTCCTCCCCAAAGCCGAGATCTGCTGGACAAGGCTCAGCGCGCATGGCTTGCTCACCGGGACGCACAATGCGCATGGGAAGCAGGCGGATATTCCGGAAGCACGGGCAACAGCTCGTCGGTCATCGCCTGCACGGCTGAGATGAACCGTGACCGCGCCCAATATCTGAGAGACGATCTCAAGGAGCGTTGGTAAGGTCCGTTCCCCCAAATCCCCCAACCCCGCTGCCCTGCCGGGGCGATCCTCGCCTGAGATGCCAGCCTCCGCTGGCATGACGGCGCTTTCTGACAAAGCATTGCCGCCGTCCCGCGACCCGTTCAAAGCCGCTATCGGACATCCCTCCTTATCGGCTACACGTCAGCTTTCAGTCGCCGTTCATCCAGCGGGCGGCATGGACAGTCAGCGATGGAGCCTTTTTCCCTGCCCCGCACCGCCCTTTCACGCCGGACCGCCCTCGCATGACCGCGCGGTGGTTTCGTCTTGCGGCCATTGCGGTCGCTTCGCTGGCGCTGGTGGCGCGCCCCGCCCTCGCGCAGCAGATCCTGCGCGACGCGGAGACCGAAGCCTTCATGAACGACATGTCCGCGCCGCTGGTGAAAGCGGCGGGCATGGACCCGCGCAACGTGCAGGTGCTGGTCATCAACGATCCGGAGATCAACGCCTTCGTCGCGGGCGGCCAATATGTGTGGGTGCATAGCGGCCTCATCGCGCAGGCGGACAATGTGAACCAGTTGCAGGGCGTGGTGGCGCATGAACTGGGCCATATCGAGGGCGGGCACGTCATCCGTTCGGGCGAAGGGATCAAGGAAGCGACGGGCATCACGCTGCTGAGCCTCGTCCTGGGCGCGGCGGCGATTGCGGGGGGCGCGGGCGAAGCGGGCATGGGGCTGATGGGTCTTGGCCAGCAGGCGGCGATGAGCAAGTTCCTTGCTTTCTCGCGCGCGCAGGAAAGCTCCGCCGACCTTGCCGGCGCGCGCTACCTGCACACCGCCGGGATCAGCGGCAAGGGCAGCCTCGACTTCTTCAAGAAGCTCCAGAATCAGGAATATCGCCTCGCGATCCCGCAGGACAACAGCTACGGGCGCACCCACCCGCTGTCGGGCGAGCGCATTCAGGTGCTGCGCGAAGTGTATGAGCCGGACCCGGCGTGGAACAGGCCGGTCGATCCCCATCTGGAAGCGCGGTTCGAGCGGATCAAGGCGAAGCTGATCGGCTTTGCTTCGGAGCCGCGGCAGACGCTCATCAAATATCCCGAAAGCGACCTGTCGATCCCGGCCCATTATGCGCGCGCCTATGCCTGGCACAAAAGCGCCTATCCCGACCGGGCGCTGGCGGAGGCCGATGCGCTGCTCGCCGGGATGCCGCACGATCCCTATTTCCTCGAACTCAAGGGGCAGATCCTGCTGGAAAGCGGGAAGCCCAAGGAAGCGATCGCGCCGCTGCGCGAGGCGGTGAAGCTCACCAACCAGCCGCTCATTTCCACCCTGCTCGCCCACGCGCTGATCGCGAGCGAGGACGAGGCCAATTTCGCGGAGGCCGAACAGGTGCTGCGGCTCGCGGTGGCGCGCGACCGGGAAAACCCCTTCGCCTGGTATCAGCTCGGCGTCGTCTATGAGCGGCGGGGCGATACGCCGCGCGCGGCGCTGGCGACGGCGGAACGCTATTCGATGATCGGACAGGACCAGATGGCGCTGCGCAGCGCGGACGCGGCGATGCAGGGATTGAAGCCGGGCACGGTTGACTATCTGCGGGCGCAGGATATCGCGATGGTGTCCCGTGCGGCGATCGAGCGGCAGCGGAAGAAAAGATAGACATGAGCGACCCAGACCGGCCCGATTTTCGCGCCGCCCTTTCCAACAGGACCATGCAGATGACCCTTGGCGGCTTCGCCTTCATCGCGGCCGCCGCAAGCGCCGCCCTCGCCACGCAGGCGCCCGCCGCCGTCAGCCCGACGGACAAAGCCGCAATCGAAAGAATAGTCCACGACTATATCCTCGACCATCCGGAGATCATCCCGCAGGCGGTCGAGAAGCTGCAGGCCAAGCGGATGTCGAGCACGATCGAGGCGAGCCGAAGCACCCTTGAAAAACCCTATGCGGGCGCGTGGGAGGGGGCGGCGGCCCCGGACGTGACGGTGGTCGAGTTCTTCGACTATGCCTGCGGTTACTGCCGCGCGTCGCTGCCCGACCTTGCGAAGCTGGTGGGATCGGACGCGAAGGTGCGGGTCGTCTATCGCGAACTGCCGATCCTGTCGGACGAGAGCGGCGAGGCGGCCAAGGTGTCGCTGCTCGCCGCCGAAAAGGGGCAATATATGCCCTATCACAAGGCGCTCTATGCCGCGGGCAAGGTGACGCGCGACACCATCGTCGCAGCGGCGGCCAAGGCCGGGATCACGAAAACGGAAGCCGAAGCGGCCATCGCGTCGAACAGATATAATGCGGAGATCGCGTCCAACATCGCGCTCGCGCAGAAATTGCAGGCGAGCGGCACGCCGACTTTCGTCATCGGCGATCAGGTGCTGAACGGCGCGGTCGGCTATGACGCGCTGAAGGAAGGCGTGGCGGCCGCGCGGGGGAAGTAAGCCTCCCTCGTCCGCCCGAACCGACCGGGGCGCGCCGTTCCTCCATTGACTTCGCCCCGGCCTTTGCCTATCGGACGCCCCCTGACCCGAGCGGCCGCTGCACAAGCGGCCCTTTTTCGTCACGCCCGATTCTTAGTTATCTGTTTGAGGAATGAACGATGAAGCGCACCTTTCAGCCGAGCAATCTGGTTCGGAAGCGCCGTCACGGCTACCGCGCCCGCATGGCGACGCCGGGTGGCCGCAATATCATCCGCGCCCGTCGCGCGCGCGGCCGCAAGAGCCTGAGCGCCTGATCCAAACGCCGGAAAAGCCCGCCGCGCCCGCCATGATGGTCCGGCGCGCGGATTTTCTGGCGGCGAATCGCGGACGCCGCGCCCCCATGCCGGGCTTTGTCCTGCTGGTGCGCGAACGCGGCGACGGCGATCCGACGATGCGATACGGCATCACGGTCACGAAAAAAGTGGGCGGCGCTGTCATCCGCAACCGGATGAAGCGCCGTTTTCGCGTTCTGGCGCGCGAGCTGCTGCCGCTGCACGGCGTTGCCGGGGCGGACCATGTGCTGATCGGCCGCGACGGCGGGATCGAGCGCGACTTTTCCCTGCTGCGATCCGAACTGACCAAAGCGCTGGGCAAGGTGATGAGCCGTCCGCAGGGCGAGGGACGCCCGGCCAGCCCTCATCATGGACGTGGGCGGGGGAGCAGGAGCAAGGGTTCCGGCCCCTCCACCATCGCCCTTGGCGACGGTCCCCCTCCCCCAGGCAGGCTGGGGGAGGAATGATGATCGCCCGTCTGCTCATCCTTATTGCGCGCGGATGGCAGCTTGGCCCTTCGCGCATCCTGCCGCCCACCTGCCGCTACGCCCCCTCCTGTTCCGAATATGCCATCCAGGCGGTGCGCAAATATGGCGCGATCAAGGGTAGCTGGCTGGGGTTCAAGCGGCTAATGCGATGCCACCCATGGGGCGGATCGGGCTACGACCCGGTGCCCTGACACAGAAGATCACCAGACGGCGGAGCCGAACAGACGTGGACGACAAGAAGAATATCATTCTGGCGGTGCTGCTGACGGCGGCGATCCTGTTCGGCTGGCCCTATGTGTCGCAGCACTTCTTCCCCGCCGCCAATCCGCCATCGACGAAGATCGAGGGCGGCAAGCAGGTGGCGGTGCCCAATCCTGCGGCCGATCCCGCCGCCGACAGCCCCGCCGCGATCCGCGACCGCACGCTGGTGCTGCGCGAAGCCCCGCGCGTCCCGATCCGCACGCCCAAGCTCGCCGGGTCGATCAACCTGAAAGGCGCGCGCATCGACGACATCGTGCTGCCGACCTACAAGGAAACCATCGCCAGGGATTCCGCCGATGTCCGGCTGTTCAGCCCGTCGGGGACGAAGGACGCCTATTTCGCGGGCTTCGGCTGGCAGGGCGAAGGGGTAAAACTGCCCGACGCGAACACCGTCTGGACGGCGAGCGGCACGGCGCTGACGCCGACGACGCCCGTGACGCTGAGCTGGAACAACGGCGCGGGGCAGATTTTCGAGATCCGCCTGAGCGTCGACGACAATTACATGATCTCCGCAGAGCAGAAGGTGTCGAACGGCGGCGCGGGCGCGATCAGCGTCAAGCCCTATGACTATATCACCCGCTTCGGCCATTCGAAAGATCCGGACACCTGGACCATCCATGTGGGTCCGATGGGCGTGTTCAACGGCGCGGCCAATTATGACGTGAACTACAAGGATCTGGACAAGGGACCGTCCGCCCAGAGCTTCCAGTCGAAGGGCGGCTGGATCGGCTTCACCGACAAATACTGGCTGTCGGCGCTCGTCCCCGACCAGCGCGCGAGCTTCAGCGGGCAGATGCGCAAGGGCAGCGGCGACCGCTACCATAGCGAAGTCACGCTGGAGCCGACCGTCATCGCGCCGGGCAAGGCCGTCACCCAGACCACGCGCCTGTTCGTGGGCGCGAAGGAAGTGAAGACGCTGCAGGCCTATGAGCGGGCGGGCGTTCCGCTGTTCGACCGGGCGATCGACTGGGGCTGGTTCTACTGGTTCGAGCAGCCGATCTTCGCGCTGCTCCACTGGCTGTTCGAGACGCTCGGCAATTTCGGCGTGGCGATCATCTGCCTGACCTTCTGCGTCCGGGCGCTGATGTTCCCGGTCGCCCAGCGCCAGTTCGCCAGCATGGCGGCAATGCGCGCGGTGCAGCCCAAGATGAAGGCGCTGCAGGAGAAATATAAGGACGACAAGCAGCAGCTCCAGATGAAGATGATGGAGCTTTACAAGGCTGAGAAGGTCAATCCGCTGGCCGGGTGCCTGCCGATCTTCATCCAGATCCCGATCTTCTTCGCGCTCTACAAGGTGTTGCAGTTGACGATCGAGATGCGGCACCAGCCCTTCGTGCTGTGGATCAGGGATCTGTCCGCGCCCGATCCGCTGCACATCCTCAACCTGTTCGGCCTGCTGCCCTTCACCCCGCCCGCCTTCCTCGGCATCGGTGTGCTGGCATTGCTGCTGGGCATTTCGATGTGGCTGCAGTTCAAGCTGAACCCCGCGCAGATGGACCCGATGCAGCAGCAGGTGTTCGCGATCATGCCGTGGATGATGATGTTCATCATGGCGCCCTTCGCGGCGGGTCTGCTGGTTTACTGGATCACCAACAACTGCCTGTCGATGGCGCAGCAATGGTGGCTCTATCGCAGGCATCCCGCGCCCGCGACGCCGGTTCCGGCGAAGTGAACATCCTTCCCCGCCGGGGGAGGATGAAAGAGAGATGATGACCGACCAACAAGACCCCGACCTGATCGAGGAGGCGCGCAGGCTGTTCGCCGGGCCGATCGCGTTCCTGAAATCCGCGCCGGACCTGAAATTCCTGCCCGACATGGCGGTGAACGAAGTCGCGTTCGCGGGCCGGTCCAATGTCGGCAAGTCGTCACTGCTCAACGCGCTCACCAACCGCAACGGCCTCGCCCGCACGTCGAACACGCCGGGGCGGACGCAGGAGCTGAACTTCTTCGACGTGGGCGATCCGCTGCGCTTCCGGCTGGTCGACATGCCGGGCTATGGCTACGCCAAGGCGCCCAAGGACATGGTGAGGAAGTGGCGTTTCCTGGTGAACGACTATCTGCGCGGACGCGCGGCGCTGAAACGAGCGCTGGTACTGATCGACAGCCGCCATGGCATCAAGGATGTCGACAGGGACATGCTCGACATGCTGGACGGCGCGGCGGTGAGCTATCGCATCGTGCTGACCAAGACGGACAAGATCAAGGCGAGCGAACTGGTCGCCGTGACCGCCGCCACCGCCGACGCCATCCGCAAGCGCCCCGCCGCCCATCCCGACATCATCGCGACGTCGAGCGAGAAGGGCATGGGCCTGCCCGAACTGCGCGCCGCGGTGCTGGACAGCGTGACGCGGGGTTGAGGGGGCAGCCATGGCCGACGACGATTATGTCTATGACGAAGCCAGCGGCGAATGGATCAGCGCGGCGGAGGCGGCCTCGCGCAGCGAAGCCGCCGGCACGGTCGAGGTGCGCGACGCGGTCGGCAATCTGCTGGCCGATGGCGATCAGGTGACGCTCATCAAGGATCTGACCGTCAAGGGCGCGGGCCAGACATTGAAGCGCGGCACGCTCATCAAGGCGATCCGGCTGACCGGCGACCCGCAGGAAATCGACTGCCGCTATGACGGCATCAAGGGGCTGGTGCTGCGCGCGGAATTCGTCCGCAAGCGCTGACCCGTCACAGCAGCCGATATTGCCGGTCGCCGATGAGCGGCCAGCGGCCGATGACCTCATGCCTTGTCTGGCCGACATGGCTGCAGATCAGCGCCAGTTCCTCCACCCGCCAGCCAAAGCCGGAAATGGTCCGCTGTTCCGGGCGGCTGTGGCGATAGAAGAGCGTCTGGTGCGGGCTGAACGTCCAGCCGGGCCGGGGCAGCGCGCCAGCGGCCCGCATCGCGCGGTCGACTTCCTGCCGCAGGGCGCTGAGACCGGAAATTGCACCCGATGGCCGCAGCGCCGCCGACCGTCCGCCGATGCTGAGCCGGTCGAGCATCAGGTCGAAGGGCGCGGCGCAGATCCCCGCCGCGGCCCGGCGCAGCGCCTTCACCAGTTCATAGGGATAGACCGGCGCATCGGTGGTGATGCCGATCGTCACATGCTGATGCGCGGTCAGGATATGGTCCGCCGCAGGATCGAGCGTCCGCGCGAAATGGTCGATCTGCCGCGCGACCTGCGGCGGCGGCCTGAGCGCGAAGAAGGGGCGATAGAGCGTGACGGCACGCGCTTCCATAACAGACGACTCCGATCCGGATTTATCTGTTCCTTATATGTTCTCTTCCAGAGAGTCGAATCCGCATGGCGGAAGCCAGCCGATTGACTAGCCCGGACCGACTCGCTAAAGGCGGCCATTCCCAACAGGCTGGTGAGCGGCGGTGCTTCGTGCACCCGCCGTCTTTTTTGCGTTTTGGGGAGCATGACATGGGCGGCTTCTCCTCGCCAGGGACGAAGCTGCCGGACGCTTTGAGATAGGGTCGCTTCGGCCGCCCTGTGGAGCAGGAGAAAAGATTACCATGGCACGTATTGCGGGTGTCAACATCCCGACCAACAAGCGCGTGATCATCGCGCTCACCTACATCCACGGCATCGGTCGCAAGACCGCGCTGAACATCGCCGACAAGCTGGGCATCGACCACAGCCGCCGCGTGCAGGATCTCTCGGACGCCGAAGTGCTCCAGATCCGCGAAGCCATCGACGCCGACCTGACGGTCGAGGGCGACCTGCGCCGCGAAACTGCGATGAACATCAAGCGCCTGATGGACCTGGCCTGCTATCGCGGCCTGCGTCACCGCAAGGGTCTGCCGGTCCGCGGCCAGCGCACGCACACCAATGCGCGCACCCGCAAGGGCAAGGCGAAGCCGATCGCCGGCAAGAAGAAGTAATCCGTCCGGGGGACGGATTACTCCGCCGGAGGCAGTTCTCCCCGCGCGAGACGCCTTCCGGTTCAAACGATTTCAGTAGGATAGAGCAAAATGGCACGCGAACCCCAGCGCATCAAGCGCCGCGAACGCAAGAACATCTCTGCCGGCGTCGCCCATGTGAACGCCAGCTTCAACAACACCATGGTGACCATCACCGACGCCCAGGGCAACGCGATTTCGTGGTCGTCCGCAGGCATGATGGGCTTCAAGGGCAGCCGCAAGTCGACTCCCTACGCCGCGCAGGTGTGCGCCGAAGACGCGGGCCGCAAGGCCGCCGAACATGGCGTGCGCACGCTGGAAGTCGAAGTGAAGGGTCCGGGTTCGGGCCGCGAATCGGCTCTGCGCGCTTTGCAGGCGGTCGGCTTCCACATCACGTCCATCCGCGACGTGACGCCGATCCCGCACAATGGCGTGCGTCCGTCCAAGCGCCGCCGCGTCTGACACGCAGCCTGCCGTGATTGGCGGGCGGCGGACGCGTCGCCCGTTTTACCCGTTTGCATCGCCGGAATGTCCTGCCGGGTTCAGGATTTCCAAGCATTCCGGCCCATCCCCAGGGGAAATACATGACTGTCAACATGAAGAACTGGCAGGAATTGAAGAAGCCCAACAGCCTTGAGATCAAGGCATCGGGCGACGGCAAGCGCAAGGCGACCTTCGTCGCCGAACCGCTGGAGCGCGGCTTCGGCCTGACGCTCGGCAACGCGCTGCGCCGGGTTCTTCTGTCCTCGCTCCAGGGCGCGGCGGTCACCTCGATCAAGATCGAGAACGTCCTGCATGAATTCTCGTCGCTCGCCGGCGTGCGCGAGGACGTGACCGACATCGTCCTCAACATCAAGCAGGTCGCGCTGAAGATGGAAGGCGAAGGGCCGAAGCGCCTTCAGCTTTCCGCCACCGGTCCCGCCGTGGTGAAGGCCGGCGACATCAGCGTCGTGGGCGATATCGAAGTGATGAACCCCGATCTGGTGATCTGTCACCTCGATCAGGGCGCGACGCTCAACATGGAACTGACCGCCGACGTCGGCAAGGGCTATGTCCCCGCCGTCGCCAACCGCCCGGCCGATGCGCCGATCGGCCTGATCCCGGTCGATGCGCTCTATTCGCCCGTCCGTCAGGTCGCCTACAAGGTGGACAACACCCGCGTCGGTCAGGAACTGGACTATGACAAGCTGTCGCTGACGGTCGAGACCGACGGCACGGTGACGCCCGAGGACGCGGTGGCCTATGCCGCGCGCATCCTTCAGGACCAGCTCCAGCTCTTCGTCCACTTCGAGGACGCGCTGCCCGTCGCCGGTCCTTCGGCGAGCCATGCGGCGGCCGCCGCTTCGTCGGAAGGCGAAAGCGACACCAACCAGATCAACCGCTACCTGCTCAAGAAGGTGGACGAACTGGAACTGTCGGTCCGCTCGGCCAACTGCCTCAAGAACGACAACATCATCTATATCGGCGATCTGGTCCAGAAGACCGAAGCCGA
Organism: Sphingobium amiense; assembly: GCF_003967075.1. NCBI lineage: Bacteria > Pseudomonadati > Pseudomonadota > Alphaproteobacteria > Sphingomonadales > Sphingobiaceae > Sphingobium > Sphingobium amiense. The sequence continues at coordinate 4,146,757 of NZ_AP018664.1, read as the reverse complement.
GATGCTGCGCACCCCCAATTTCGGCCGCAAGTCGCTGAACGAAATCAAGGAAGTGCTGTCGTCCATGGGCCTGCGCCTTGGCATGGACATCCCCGGCTGGCCGCCGGAGAATATCGAGGAAATGGCCAAGAAGCTCGAACAGGAGCTGCTGGGCTGATCCATCCTCCCCGAGACAAGCTCGGGGAGGTGGCAGGCCGAAGGCCTGACGGAGGGGCATCATGAGCCTGGCACAGTGCCAAGAGGCCTGCGCCCCTCCACCACCGCTTCGCGGCGGTCCCCCTCCCCGAGACAAGCTCGGGGAGGAAAAGGGTAAAGGCTCCCCCTCAAGTGGGCCGGGTCTGGGCTACCTCATACGGGCCTTTAACGAACGAAGGAAAGACACATGCGTCACAAGGTTGGTCATCGCAAGCTCCAGCGCAGCGCCGGTCATCGCACCGCCCTGCTCCGCAACCTCGCCGCCTCGCTCATCAAGCATGAGCAGATCCTGACCGGCACGGCCAAGGCGAAGGAACTGCGTCCCTACGTCGAAAAGCTCATCACGCTGGCCAAGAAGGGCGGCCTGTCGAACCGTCGCCTTGCCCACGCCCGCCTGCAGGACGATGCGCAGCTCACCAAGCTGTTCGAGGTTCTGGCCGAGCGCTACAAGGACCGCAACGGCGGCTATACCCGCATCATCAAGGCCGGTTTCCGCGCGTCGGACGCTGCGCCCATCGCGATCATCGAACTGGTGGACCGCGATGTCGACGCCAAGGGTCAGGATTCGGGCCCGGTCCAGAACGCCGACGAAGACGAGCTGGAAGCGGCCTGATCGCTGCGGTTTCGCCCCGGTGGCGGAACGATAATCTTTACCCGCAGGCCGCGGCTCACTAGAGCTGCGGCCTGTTTCGTTTTGAAAGACATGGGATAAGAGGATGCGGGCCGCGCTGATCGCCGCGCTGATGCTGGCAGGATCGCCAGCGCTGGCCGAACCGGACGCCGCCGCTATCCACGCGGCGAAGGATATCCGCGACGGGCTGCGCTATCCGGCGGCGAAGAGGCTCGATCTGGTCGAGGATCATTTCGGCACCAAGGTCGCCGATCCCTATCGCTGGCTGGAGAACGACCTGCGGTCGGACCCGGCGGTCGCCGACTGGGTGGCCCAGGAAAATGCGCTCACCCGCCGCTATCTCGACAGCCTGCCGGGACGCGACGCGCTCAAGAGCCGGATGCAGGCGCTGTTCGCCCATGGCCGCTACACCGTGCCGCGCAAGGCGGGCGGGCGCTATTTCTACGGTTACAACAAGGGTCTCCAGAACCAGACCCCGCTCTATGTCCGCGACGGCCTGACCGGAGCGGAGCGGCGGCTGCTCGACCCAAACGACTGGTCGAAGGACGGAACGGTCGCGCTGGCGGAGTGGACCCCCTCCCCCGATGGCCGCGTCCTTGCCTATGCGGTGCAGGAAGCGGGCAGCGACTGGCGCACCATCCGGCTGCTCGATGTCGCAACGGGCAAGCCGCTGGACGACAGGGTGCGGTGGATCAAATTCTCCCAGATCGCGTGGGACGGGCGGGGCGGGGGCTTTTTCTACTCGCGCTTTCCCCAGCCGCAGGAGGGCGAGGCGTTCCGGTCCGCCAATGAAGGGCAGCGGATTTTCTATCACCGTGTCGGCACCGATCAGGCGGAGGACCGGCTGGTCTACGCCACGCCCGACCGCCCCGAACTCAGCCATCAGGCGCAGGTGACTTCGGACGGGCAGTGGCTGGTCATCAGTTCGTTCGAGGGCATGGCGCCCGGCCGCGAAATCCGCGTCGCGCCCCTGACCGGCGGCCCGGCAACGCCCCGACCGCTGGTGCGCGGGCTGCGCAACGACTGGCGGCTGATCGGCAGCAAGGGGGCGACGCTCTACTTCGTCACCGACAAGGGCGCGCCTCATTTCCGGCTCGTCACCTTCGACGCGGCGCATCCGGGCCGCCGCCCGCAGGGGATGATCGCCGAACGGCCCGAAACGCTGGTCGGCGGATCGCTGGTCGGCGACCGGCTGATCCTCGCCTACATGTATGACGGCAAGACCGTCGCCGAACTGGTGGAACTGGACGGGCGCAAGGCAGGCGACGTGCCGCTGCCCGGCTATGGCACGGCGGCGGGCTTTGGCGGGCGGGAGGGCGATCCGGAAACCTTCTTCAGCTTCTCGGGTTTCGTGACACCCGCGAGCATCTACCGTTTCGACACGGCGACGCGCCAGATCGCCCTGTTCGCGCAGCCCGACCTTCCCTTCGACCCCGACGATTATGGCGTGGAACAGCGTGTCTATCCCTCAAAGGACGGCACCCCCATCCCCATCACCATCCTGCGCAAGAAAGCGCTGGCGGACCATGCCATCGCCGCGCCGACGATCCTTTACGGCTATGGCGGTTTCAACATCAGCCTGACGCCGGGCTATTCGGCGATGCGGATGGCGTGGCTGGAACAGGGCGGCGTCTATGCCATCGCCAATCTGCGCGGCGGAGGCGAGTTCGGCAAGGCATGGCACGAAGCCGGGCGCGGCGCGAACAAACAGAATGTGTTCGACGATTTCATCGCGGCGGCCGAATGGCTGAAGGCGACCGGGTTCACGCCGCCGGGCGGGCTGGCGATCGAGGGGCGGTCGAACGGCGGGCTGCTGGTCGGCGCGGTCGTCAACCAGCGGCCCGACCTGTTCGCCGCGGCGCTGCCGGCGGTGGGCGTGATGGACATGCTGCGCTTCGACCGGTTCACCGCCGGGCGTTACTGGATCGACGATTACGGATCGCCCGAGAGCGAGAAGGATTTTCCGCTGCTCTACGGCTATTCGCCCTATCACAATATTCTGGGCGGGCGCGATTATCCCGCGATCCTCGTGTCCACCGCCGACACCGACGACCGCGTCGTGCCCGCGCACAGTTTCAAATATGCCGCCGCGCTCCAGGCCGCCGATCTGGGCGCGCGCCCGCGCCTGCTGCGCGTCGACAGCCGCAGCGGGCACGGCACCGGGAAACCCATCGACAAGCTGATCGACGAATATGCCGACAGCTACGCCTTCGCCGCGCGCTTCACCGGCCTTACGCTCAGGGCGCGGCCCGACTGATCGGGGCGCTTTCACTTTCCATCGCGGCGGATGGAGGGTAGCTCCGGCCCATGTCCGTCATCTCCTCCTCGCGCCGCACCGCCGCCATCGCCTTCATTCTGGTGACGGCGCTGCTCGACGTCATGTCGATGGGGATCACCATCCCGGTGCTGCCGCGCCTCATCGAAACGCTGTCGGGATCGGATGCGGCGGCGGGGATGTGGAACGGCCTGTTCGTCGCGCTGTGGGCGGGGATGCAGTTCCTGTGCTCGCCGGTGATCGGATCGCTGTCCGACCGGTTCGGGCGGCGGCCGGTGATCCTGATTTCGGTCGCAGGACTTGCGCTCGATTATGTGCTGATGGCGCTGGCGCCAAGCCTCTGGTGGCTGGCGCTGGGGCGGCTGCTGGCGGGCGTCACCTCTTCCAGCTTCACGTCCGCCTTCGCCTATATGGCGGACATCACGCCGCCGGAACAGCGGGCGCGCGGCTATGGCCTCATCGGCGCGGCGTTCAGCGCGGGCTTCGTCGCGGGGCCGCTGATCGGCGGGGTGCTGGGCGAGGTGTCGCTGCGCGCGCCCTTCTGGGCGGCCGCGGCGCTCTCCGCCCTCGCTTTCCTCTATGGCCTGTTCGTGCTGCCCGAGTCGCTGGCCGCCGACAGGCGCATGGCGTTCGGCTGGCGGCGGGCCAATCCGTTCGGCGCGCTGAGGCTGCTGCGATCCCACCCGGAGCTTTCGAGCCTCGCGGTCGTCAACTTCCTGCTCTATTTTGCCCATCATCTCTTTTCGGCGGTGTTCGTGCTCTATGCGGGCGACCGCTATGGCTGGGGCGCATGGCAGGTGGGGTCGCTGCTGGCGATGGTCGGCCTGCTCGACATGGGGGTGCAGGGCGTGCTGGTGGGGCCGGTGGTCAGGCGGCTGGGCGACCGCGCGACGATGGTGATCGGGCTGGCGTTCGGGGCGGTGGGCGTGGCGTGCATGGGACTGGCGCCGACCGGATGGCTGTTCGTCGCGGCGATGTTCCCCAACGCGCTCTGGGGTCTTGCGATGCCGACGATCCAGTCGCTGATGACGCAGCGCGTGTCGGAAAGCGAGCAGGGCCAGTTGCAGGGCGCGAACAACAGCGTTGGGTCGATCGCGGGCATCGTATCGCCGCTGTTTTTCGGCGCGGTCTATTCGCTGTCGGTCGGCCCCCGCCCTGCCCTGCCCTTCATCGGCACGGCTTTCCTGATCGCGGCGGCGGTGCTGGCGGGAGCGGCGCTGCTGGGGCATGTGGCGGGGCGCGGGCGGGATGCCGCGCTGGACAAGGGCGTGGCGGACCACTAACCGGGCGCGAATCCCTTACACCCTCCAGCCAAAGGCGATTCGATGACGCTGCCCCTTCAGGATAATATCCTCATCGTGGATTTCGGCAGCCAGGTGACGCAGCTCATCGCCCGCCGCGTGCGCGAGGCAGGCGTCTATTCCGAAATCGCCCCCTTCAACGCCGCCGCCGAAGCCTTCGAGCGGCTGAAGCCGAAGGGCATCATCCTGTCGGGCGGTCCGGCTTCGGTCATGTGGGAAGACAGCCCCCGCGCGCCGCAGAATTTCTTCGACGCCGGAGTGCCCATCCTCGGCATCTGCTACGGCCAGCAGACGATGATGCAGCAGCTCGGCGGCAATGTCGAAGGCGGAGAGAGCGGGGAGTTCGGCCGTGCCTTCATCGAAGTGAAGAAGGGCTGCGCCCTGTTTGACGGCCTGTGGAGCGAGGGTGAGCGCCATCAGGTGTGGATGAGCCATGGCGACAAGGTGACGCAACTGGCGCCGGGGTTCGAGGTCGTCGCGGTCAGCGACGGCGCGCCCTATGCCATCACGGCGAACGAGGAAAAGCGCTTCTACGCCACGCAGTTCCACCCGGAAGTCGTCCATACGCCCGACGGCGCGAAGCTGCTCGCCAATTTCGTGCGCCATGTCTGCGGGCTGGCGGGCGACTGGACGATGGCGGAGTTCCGCGCGACCAAGATCGCCGAAATCCGCGAGCAGGTCGGCGAAGGGCGCGTCATCTGCGGCCTGTCGGGCGGCGTCGATTCGGCGGTAGCGGCGGTGCTGATCCACGAGGCGATCGGCGATCAGCTTACCTGCGTGTTCGTCGACCATGGCCTGATGCGGCTGGGCGAAGCGGAGCAGGTCGTCAGCCTGTTCCGCGAACATTATGGCATCAAGCTGGTGCATGTGAACGCGGAGGAGCGCTTCCTCGGTGGCCTCGCGGGCCTCACCGATCCTGAAAAGAAGCGCAAGTTCATCGGCGGCGAGTTCATCGCCGTGTTCGAGGAGGAAGCGGCGAAGATCGGCGGCGCGGACTTCCTGGCGCAGGGCACGCTCTATCCCGACGTGATCGAAAGCGTCAGCTTCACCGGCGGCCCTTCGGTGACGATCAAGTCGCACCATAATGTCGGCGGCCTGCCCGAACGCATGAACATGAAGCTGGTCGAGCCGTTGCGCGAACTGTTCAAGGACGAAGTGCGCGTGCTCGGCAGGGAACTGGGGCTGCCCGACATCTTCGTCGGCCGCCACCCCTTCCCCGGCCCCGGCCTCGCCATCCGCATCCCCGGCGAAGTGACCAAGGAACGTTGCGACATATTGCGCAAGGCCGACGCCATCTATCTGGAGGAAATCCGCAGCGCGGGCCTGTATGACGCGATCTGGCAGGCGTTCGCCGTGCTGCTGCCGGTGCGCACCGTGGGGGTGATGGGCGATTATCGCACCTATGACAGCGTCTGCGCGGTGCGCGCCGTTACCTCGACCGACGGCATGACCGCCGACATCTACCCCTTCGACGCCGCCTTCCTCAGCCGCGTCGCGACCCGCATCATCAACGAGGTCAAGGGCATCAACCGTGTCGTCTACGACTATACGAGCAAGCCGCCCGGCACGATCGAGTGGGAATGATTTTGGCCTATCCGAACGCCGCCGATGGCACGCCAGAGCCATCTATAACTCTCTGAAATAACACAATAAATCTGCCGTCATCTATCGCCGTCTATCGTGGGGCAAGCCTCGGGATTGACGGTATAGCTGACGGTATGGCGACTCTTGTCGCATCGGCAAAACGAATGTACCGTCACGGCTTAGAGAGCTTGTGACGGTATTTTTTTTGACCTTATTCCATTGAGAATAAAAGGAAATTTACCGTTTAGACAGGCCCATTTTGGGCTGACGGTATATTTGATGGCTCTCTCGCGTTTTTGAACGATTTCGGAGGGTTCAATGCTGACTGATGCGGGTATCAAAGCCCTGAAACCAAAGGATAAATTGTACAAAGTTGCTGACCGTGACGGTATGTACGTCGTGGTGCAGCCGTCGGGATCGATCGTGTTCCGTTACGACTACCGGATGAACGGCCGGCGCGAGACCTTGACGCTGGGCCGATATGGGGCGGCCGACCTGTCTCTGGCGCGTGCGCGGGAGAAGCTGATCGACGCGCAGCGTGCCATTCTGGAAGGGCGGTCGCCCGCTCAAGAGAAGCAGCGCGAAAAGCGCCGTATCAAGGAAGCAAAGAGCTTCGGCGAGTTTGGCGAGCGCTGGTTGCAAGAGCACCGGATGGCGGAAAGCACCCGTGCGATGCGCCGCACGATCTATGAGCGGGACATTCTTCCGACGTTTCGCAATCGCTTGCTGACGGAAATCAGCCCCGAGGATTTGCGGGGGATGTGCGCGAAGGTGAAGGGACGTGGAGCGCCGGCCACGGCGGTCCACGTTCGGGACATCGTGAAGCTGGTCTACTCTTTCGCGATCCTGCACGGGGAGAAGGTGCCGAACCCGGCAGATGAGGTCGGGCCCTCTTCGATCGCGACCTTCGTTCCAAAGGACCGTTCACTATCGCCCGCCGAAATCCGGGTCATGCTCGGCCAGCTTGAGCATGTGGCGACGTTGCCGACCATCCGGCTCGGAATGAAGCTGTTCCTGCTCACCATGGTCCGCAAGAGCGAGTTGCAGGACGCCACCTGGGATGAAGTCGATTTCGAGAATGCGGTGTGGACGATTCCGAAAGAGCGGATGAAGCGATCCAAGGCGCACAACGTCTATCTGCCGGAGCAGGCGATCGACATCCTCGTCGCGCTCAAGACCTGTGCCGGCAATTCCAGATACCTGCTGCCGTCGCGCTACGATGCGGACGCGCCGATGTCGCGTGCGACGTTCAATCGCGTGACCTATGCGGTCGTCGAACGGGCCAAAAAGGAGGGACTGCCTCTGAACCCGTTTACTGTGCATGACCTACGCCGCACGGGTTCGACGCTGCTCAACGAGTTGGGCTTCAATAGCGATTGGATCGAGAAGTGCCTGGCGCATGAGGATGGGCGCTCGTCGCGCGGCATCTACAACAAGGCGGAATATGAGCACCAGCGCCGCCATATGATGCAGGAATGGGCCAATCTTATCGACGCCTGGGTCGCCGGTCAGAAGTATGTCCCGACGCTTTATCCGGTGTCCATGGACCTTCTGGTTCCCGAGCCTAGCCTTTGACGGGCCGGAATTTCCTCAGATTGACGTCAGGGGACGGCGCACGCCTGACGGCTTTCTCTCTGGAGGCTTGTCGACGTTTTTCAAGCCAAGCCTCGACTTCGGCGAGATCCCAGACCACGCATCGCGCGGTCAGATAGAACCGCTGCGGAAATTCGCCCCGTTGCTCCATGTCGTAGATGGTGGTGTCGGCAAGGGGGACGATTTCGCGAAGCTGGTGTCGACGAATGGTGCGTTTGCTAAGTGCGGACGGCGAATGGCTCATCTCTGATCTCGTTTCTTATGATTGCGCCTACGGTGCGCTGGGGGACGTGCGCCGCGCCTTGGCGAAGCCGCGATCCGTGGCGATGAAACGCTCCAGCATCGGTGCGATGAGTTTCGCGGGCTCTACCGGGCTTGCCCCTTCGGCGAGGATGCGGCCGTACTCGGTCAGGTCACGGTGGAGCGCGGCAGGCAGCTCCACCGTGACCTTCACGGGCTTGTCGTCCGCGATGGGGCCGAGTTTCAGTTTCGCCATTGTCAGCTCCTGTAGGGTTCGAGCACCAGGTCGCGCGTGACGACTATGCGGACCGGGAAGCCGGGCCGGATCGTCAGTGTCGGCGCGACCTGCAACTGGCGCTGGATGATCTGCTGACCGGCCTGATTGACGGTGTCCTGCGCGCCGCCGCGAATAGCAGCGATGAGGCGGTCGTTGTCATCGGTGGCGAGTTCAGTGCCTACGCCGAGGAGGGTCGAGAGCGCGGCGGCCTTGGCGAGATCCCACCAGTGATAATCGACACCATCTTCCAGACCGGCATAGCCTTGCGTGTCTGCGCCCGGCTGGCGCTCCAGCACCATGGAACGGCCATTGGGCAGAATGAGCCTGTTCCAGACGAGCAGCACGCGGCGCTGCCCGAATTGCACGCTGTTGTCATACTGGCCGATGAGCCGCGTGCCTTGCGGCACAAGCAGGATGCTTCCAGTCGGGCTGTCATAGATGTTCTCCGTGACCTGCGCGGTGATCTGTCCGGGGAGATCGGAGCGGATGCCGGTGATGAGCGCGGCCGAGATGACCGCTCCAGCCTGAAGCACGAAGGGCGACGCCGGCGGCGTGACGCGATCGGGCGTTACGGTGCGCCGGTCGGCCGCCGCATTGAGGAAAGCAAGCTGCTTGTCCTGTGCGGTCGGCTGCGCTGCTGCGCCGCCAGGGTCGAAGCCGGCAAGGCCCGGCATCGCACCGGGTGCTGCCGCTGCCGTCGATCCCTGCCGCGACGGGAAGAAGACGGTGCTGACGCGGGCGGCTTCCTCTTCGGCACGGCGGCGCTGTTCGGCCTCGTCGACGCCGGGTGTTGGAACCACGGGCGGCACGACAGGTTGGCCCGCGTTCTGCGCGGACAGGATCGGTCCACCGAGATCGCCGGGCAGCGCCGGACCAAGGACCGGCCCGGTATAGTCGCGTGGCAGGCCGGCGAGACCATCGGCGGTCTGGCGGTTGGCGGTCGAATAGAGTTCTTCCCCGCCATCGCCGGGGCCGCGGGTCTGAAGCGCGTAGATCAGCGCCCCGCCGATCCCGACCAGGGCGACGGCCGCGACGCTGGCGAGCATCTTGCGCGACAGGCGGGTAACGCGGGGCGTTTCCGCGCGCAGGCGCATGGGGGCGGCATTGGTTTCGGCTTCGATCATGATTGCGGCCTCCCGTCGGTGCGGACGATCCTGACAGTCTGCTGGCGGTCGCCGGCACCGAGACGCAGTTCGGCTACGCCGAACAGGCGATCGACGATCAGGATGTGTTGATAGATGCGGCTGTTGGCGATCTGCGCTTCGCCCTCGGGGCCGATGACGAAGATCGGCGGCATCTCGCCCTGCACGATGCCACGCGGGAATTCGACATAGACGCGGCGGCCGTCGTCATAGACGGCGACGGGCTTCCATGGCGGATTGCTGCTGCCGGTCAGGCTATAGCGATAGTTGCGCGCTGCGACCGCGGGGATGATCGGCGTAGCCGGCACGGCCTGCTGCCCGCCGCTTGCCGGTTGCGGATAGGCCCAGGCCACGGCGGGCATATAGGGCTTCTCGCCCGAACGCAGCTCGACCATGTAGGTGCGGCGGTCAGTGGAGATAACGAGATTGGTGGTGATATCGGCGCGAGACGGTTTCACCAGCACATGCACGCGGCGGGTGACACCGGAACCGGATTCGGTGTCGCCGATGATCCACCGGGCGGTGTCGCCCGCCGCGATCGGCCCGGCGCCGGTCAGGGTCTCGCCGGGCTCGAGCGCGATGCTGGTGATCTGGCCGGGTGCGGCATAGACCTGATAGAGCGCGCCTTCCGACCACGGATAGACCTGAATGGCGTTGAAGTAGCCTTCGCGGCGTGGCTGCACACGAGCCGCCGTATTGGCGTTGTCGATGCGGCCAGTCGGGGTGCCAGCCGCTGTGCCTCCGCGCGCGACGGTCCAAGCCGGTGGGATATGCAGAGGCTTCAGGCGCTCATCCGTCACGCTCACGGGAATGGCCGGGAGCGGCGGGACATTGGCGTCGTAGCTGATCTCGGGCGGCCTATTGGTGGCGCAGCCGGCAAGCATCGTCGCAGAAAGCAGCAAGCCCGGAATTGTGGATTTACGGAAAGCCTGATTGGCGGGTTTGTAGATCTTTGACCGGCTCATTGACTCATCTCCCGCGACCAGTTGATGGCGTTGACGTAGATACCGAGCGGATTGACCTTGAGCCGTTCGGCATCACGCGGAGGCTGGAGGGCGACGGTCAGGATCGCGGTCCAGCGCTGCGTGCCGGAAAGCTGACCGTTCTCGAAATGCCGTTCCGTCCAGGCGACGCGGAATGAATCCGGTGACGCGCGGATGACGCTGGAAACGTCCACGGCGATCTGTTGCTTGCCGACCTTGGTGAAGGGATCGTTGGTGCGGGCATAATCGTTGAGCGCGCCCGCGCCGCGATCGGTGGTCCAGTCATAGGCGCGAAGCCAGTTCTGCCGAACAATGATGGGATCGGCAGGAATTGAACGAACCTGTTCGATGAAACGGCCGAGATGCCATGCGATCTGCGGATCGGTCGGGCGATAGTCAGCGGCGGCCGGAGCGAGGGCCTGCGCCTGGCCGAGATTGTCGACCTGCACCACCCACGGAACGACGGTGCCCTGCACGGATTGCCAGACAAGGGCGGCGGCGAAGCCTGCCGACAGGACCAGCGATCCGAAGGCCATGTATCGCCAGTTTTTCGCCTGCACGCGGGCCGAGCCGATGCGCTCGTCCCAGACCTGCGCGGCGCGCTGGTATGGGGTCTCGGGTTCGGGTGTCTTGCCGTAATGCGCGGCGGGTCGTTTGAAGAGGTTCATGAGCGGTCACTTTCGGAGAGGTTGACGGAAGAGCCGGAGCCGTGGCTGTCGCCGGAGCGGATGGCGTTTGCGGTTGTCTGGACGGCGTGGCCCGTATGGCCGGATTGGCGCATCCGCTGCGCCCAGCCAGGCGCTGCATTGGCTGGTTGTGACGGGGCGGACGGAGCTTCAGCCGCGCCGCCGACTGTGCCCGTGGTTGAGGAGCCGCCGGTCGCGCCGAAGCCGGATTTGACGCCGTCCGAGAAGCTGGATTTGACGCTGGCGGCAGCGCGGCGAAGCGGCGAGATCGCCGCGCTGCCTGCTGCGCGACCAACGCCGCCCATGCCCGATGCCACACCGGACGCACCGGACTGGCCCAGCGAGCCGAGGCTATAGGCGGCCGAAGCTGCACCGGCTGCGGTCGCGCCGCCACGGACGGCGGCTGCACCCGTCGAGAACGCGGCTGCGCCACCTTTGGCGGCGAGGCCGGCGGCTCCAGCACCAGCCAGCACCATGCCGCCCGCCGCAAGTCCTGTGCCGACAGCCGCGCCCGCGCCGAGCTGCGGACCGCCAGAGACCAGGCCGTTGGCGATACCGGGACCGAAGATGCCGAGACCGACCAGCGATAGTGCGGCCAGCACGACGGCCATGGCGTCGTCGATGCTCGGGGTCGCGCCGCCAAAGCCGCGCGTGAACTCGCTGAACAGCGTCGATCCGATGCCGATGATGACGGCGAGCACAAGAACCTTGATGCCGCTGGAGATAACATTGCCAAGCACGCGCTCAGCCATGAAGGCGGTCTTGCCGAACAGGCCGAAGGGGATCAGTACGAAGCCGGCCAGCGTCGACAGTTTGAACTCGATCAGCGTGACGAAGAGCTGGATGGCGAGGATGAAGAAGGCGAGGATCACCAGCGCCCAGGCGAAGAGCAGGCACGCGATCTGGATGAAGTTCTCGAAGAAGCTGACCCAGCCCATCAGGTCGGAGATGGAATCGAGCAGTGGGCGTGCAGCGTCGAGGCCGGTCTGCGCGACCTTGCCGGGCCGCATCAGATCCTGCGCGGAAAAGCTGGTGCCAGAGGCTTTGAGGCCGAGGCCGGAAAAGCTTTCGAAGACGATCTTCGCGAGGTTGTTCCAGTTGCCGATCAAGTAGGCGAAAACGCCAACGAACAGCGTCTTCTTGATGAGGCGCGCGAGAATGTCGTCATCGGCGCTCCAGGACCAGAACAGCGCGGCGAGCGTCACGTCGATGACGATCAGCGTCGTGGCGATGAAGGCTACCTCGCCGGAGAGCAGTCCGAAGCCTGAGTCGATGTAACGGGTGAAGGTCCCGAGGAATTTGTCGATGACACCTGCGCCGCCCATGGTTCACCGCCCATCCGGTGCGGCTGGCGCGGTCGGCGTGCGGCTAAGGAAGCGGTCGCGCGTCTCGGCCCAGACACGCATGCATTCCGCATCCTCGGCCGCCTTCTGGCCAAGCTGCTGGCACCGGCGCTGTCCTTCGCGTAGCGGATCGCGTGAGAACTCATGAAGGCGGACCGGCACGGATGCCGGAGCCTCTTCCTTGCGGGTCATCTCGATCGCGGTCGCCGTGATGGCAACCGCGACGAAGATGATTGCGCCCAGCCGGGCCAGCATCTTGCCGTCCATGGCCCGCTCCTTCAGTTGCCGTTGCCGAACATCTGCGCATTGCCGGGGGTGTAGGTGGTTCCCGGTGTCAGGAAGCGACGGCGCTGCTCGCGTCCCTGTTCGGCGGCGGCAGTGCGCTCTGCCTCGGTGAGCGCCCCTGCGCGACCATTGGCGGCGAGAAGTGCCACTAGGTCGGAAAGCTGCTGCGACTGGAGGGCGAGTAGCTGGTTGCCCGCCTGTGTCGCCTGAAGCGCGCCGCTCGCGCTCTGGCTCTGGCTGACCAGCGCCGACATCTGCGTGCGGTTGCTGTCGATATTGCCGACGACGCCGGCCTGTACCCGCATTGCGTCCTGCAAACCGCCGACGGTGTTCTGCCAGCGTGACCGCGCATTGGCGACAAGCTGCTGGTCGGTCGTCGACATCGAGACGTTGCCGTATTTTTGGCTAAACATCTGGTCGATCTGCTGGACGTTGAAGGCGATGCCCTGCGCCTGCTGCAAAAGCTGCTGGGTCCTCTGGACGTTCTGCTGCAAGGTCTGAAGCGCCGAGAACGGCAGGCTGGCGAGGTTCTTCGCCTGATTGATGAGCATCTGCGCTTCATTTTGGAGCGAGGTGATCTGATGCGTGACCTGCTCCAGCGTCCGCGCCGCCGTGAGGACGTTTTGTGCGTAATTCGACGGGTCGAACACGATGATTGCGTGCGCGGGTGTCGTGAGCATCGGTGACAGCGCGATCGGCGCGGCCAGCATGGTCGCGGCGAGGAACGCGGCACGCGAGCGGATAAGACGGGTTTTCATGACAAAGTCTCCTTTTCGGCTTGGGGGATAGGGAAAGTCGGGATGAGATCGGCGGCCCAGCCAGCGCCTCGGGCTTGGAGCCAAGCTGCGAGAAAGCCGTCGCGACCGTGCTCGGCGGCGAGGTTCGCGATCAGCGTCTGGTCGGATTTGGAGGAAGCGGCGCAAAGCGCGAGGCCGACTTCGGACAGGCCCAGCTCGAACAGGCGGTTGCCGCGCCGGGACTGGCAGTAATAGTCGCGCTTGGGCGTCGCCCGCGCCAATATCTCGATCTGACGGTCATTGAGGCCGAAGCGACGATAGATGGCCGTGATCTGCGGCTCGATCGCACGCTCGTTCGGCAACAGCAGGCGTGTCGGGCAGCTTTCGATGATCGCCGGCGCGATGCTCGAATTGTCGATGTCACTGAGCGACTGTGTGGCGAAGATGACCGATGCGTTTTTCTTGCGCAGCGTCTTCAGCCATTCGCGGAGCTGGCCGGCGAAACCTTCGTCGTCGAGCGCAAGCCAGCCCTCGTCGATGATGAGCAAGGTCGGCCGTCCGTCGAGCCGGTCGCCGATGCGATGGAACAGGTAGGACAGGACGGCAGGAGCCGCCCCGGTTCCGACCAGGCCCTCGATCTCGAAGGCTTGCACGGCTGCGCGGCCAAGATGTTCGGCTTCGGCGTCGAGCAGCCGGCCATAAGGGCCACCTACGCAATACGGGCGGAGCGCTTGCTTGAGATCGTTGGATTGCAGCAGGACGCTGAGGCCGGTGATGGTACGTTCCCCGACCGGCGCGGAGGCGAGCGAGGTCAGCGCCGTCCAGATATGCTCCTTGGCTTCGGGCGTGATCGCGATGCCCTCGCGCATCAGGATCGCCACGATCCAGTCGGCGGCCCATGCACGTTCATAGGTGTCGTGAATGCGCGCGAGCGGCTGGAGCGAGACGGAGGTGTCGGAGCCTTCCGTCAGACCGCCGCCGAGATCGTGCCAGTCGCCGCCCATGGCGAGCGCGGCGGCGCGGATCGAACCGCCGAAATCGAAGGCGAAGACCTGGGCGTTTTCGTAACGGCGGAATTGCAACGCCATCAGCGCGAGCAGCACGGATTTGCCCGCGCCGGTCGGGCCGACGACGAGCGTATGGCCGACGTCACCGACATGAAGGGATAGCCGGAACGGGGTGCTGCCTTCAGTCTTGCCATAGAGCAAGGGGGGCGCACCGAAGTGTTCATCCCGTTCCGGCCCCGCCCACACCGCCGAAAGCGGGATCATGTGGGCGAGATTCAAAGTGCTGATGGGGGGCTGCCGGACGTTGGCGTAAGCGTGTCCGGGCAAGCTGCCGAGCCAGGCGTCAACCGCGTTGACGGTTTCGACCATGGCCGTGAAATCGCGGCCCTGAATAACCTTCTCGACGAGGCGCAGCTTCTCGTCGGCGAGACGCGGATCGGCGTCCCAGACCGTGATCGTGGCCGTGACATAGGCCATGCCCGCCATGTCGGCCCCCAGCTCCTGCAAGGCCATGTCGGCGTCGAGCGCTTTGTTTGCAGCATCCGTGTCCACGAGGGCGGACGCCTCGTTGGTCATGACTTCCTTCAGGATCGCCGCGATGCTCTTGCGCTTGGCGAACCACTGGCGGCGGATCTTGGTGAGCAGCTTGGTCGCGTCGGTCTTGTCGAGCAGGATCGCCCGCGTGCTCCACCGATACGGGAACGCGAGACGATTGAGATCGTCGAGCAAGCCGGGCGTGGTCGCAGTCGGGAACCCGGTGACGGTGAGGACGCGCAGATGCTCACCGCCCAGGCGTGGCTCCAGCCCGCCGGTCAGCGGCTGATCGGCGAGCAGCGCATCGAGATAGACCGGCGTTTCTGGGACGCGGACGCGATGCCGGTTGGTCGAGACGGTGGAGTGCAGATAGGTCAGCGTCTCGCTGTCATCGAGCCAGGCGCATTCCGGCATGAAGCCGTCGAGCAGCGCGAGGACGCGATCGGTGCGATCAGCGAACGCGCGCAGGATCTCGCCGGCGTCGACGCCTGCGTGCTCGCGACCTTCGTAAAGCCAGGTCTCCGCGCGGGCGGCTTCCTCGGCCGGCGGCAGATAGAGGAAGGTGAGAAAGTAACCGGATACAAAATGGCTACCTGCTTCCTCGAAACCGGCCTTGCGCTCGGCCTCAACGAGGCCCGAAGCCGGATCGGGAAATGTGCTGTCGGGATAGGTCGCGGCTTCGGAACGCTGTGCCTCGACAAAAATGCTCCAGCCGGAGCCCAGACGGCGGAAGGCGTTGTTGATGCGGCTGGCGACGGCGACCAGCTCGGCGGCAACGGCGGAATCGAGATCGGGACCGCGAAAGCTTGCGGTGCGCTGGAAAGAGCCGTCCTTGTTGAGCACGACGCCTTCAGCGACGAGCGCGACCCACGGCAGATAATCGGCTAGGCGGTTGGCGGTGCGGCGATATTCGGCGAGGTTCATCATGGCTGTGCCTCCCTCAGACCGACAGATGACCGGGGATGCGCAGATGGCGGCGGCCGACCTCGACGAAAAGCGGATCACGCTTCGCCGCCCATACCGCCGCGAAATGCCCGACAGCCCAGATCAGCAGGCCAACCAGCCACAGGCGCAGGCCAAGGCCCACGGCTCCGGCCAGCGTCCCGTTCAGGATCGCGATGGATCGTGGCGCGCCGCCGAGCAAAATATGCTCGGTCAGCGCGCGATGGACCGGCACGGTGAAGCCCGGCACGCCCAATTGTTCGAAGCCCGCCATCAGACGAGCGCCCCGCCGCCGAACGAGAAGAACGACAGGAAGAAGCTCGACGCGGCGAAGGCGATGGAGAGGCCGAACACGATCTGAATCAGCTTGCGGAAGCCGCCCGAGGTATCGCCGAAGGCGAGCGCCAGACCGGTCGCGATGATGATGATGACGGCGACGATCTTGGCGACCGGCCCCTCGATCGACTGAAGGATTTTCTGAAGCGGCGCTTCCCACGGCATGGACGAACCGGACGCATGGGCGGCCGGAACGAGAACGAGATTGACGTAGGCGAAGGCGGCGGCGGTCGCGATCGTGCGACGCACGCGGATAGTGGTGCGGATCATGCGGATTCTCCTGTGCTGGTGGGGATGGCTTGGGTGATGCGGTAGTCGCCGTCGGCACCGAGCCCTTCGACGCGGGCGAGTTCGACGAGCCGGCGCGCGGAACCGCGGCCGGAGAGGACGGCAACGAGGTCGATGGTCTCGGCGATCAACGCGCGCGGGACGGTGACGACGGCTTCCTGAATGAGCTGTTCGAGACGGCGCAGCGCGCCGATGCCGGTGCCGGCGTGGATCGTGCCGATGCCGCCGGGGTGTCCGGTGCCCCAGGCTTTGAGAAGGTCGAGCGCTTCAGCGCCGCGTACCTCGCCAATCGGGATGCGGTCGGGCCGCAGGCGCAGTGAGGACCGGACGAGATCGGAGAGCGTGGCGACGCCGTCCTTGGTTCGCATGGAGACAAGGTTCGGGGCGGTGCATTGCAGTTCGCGCGTGTCTTCGATGATGACGACGCGATCGGTGCCCTTTGCCACTTCGGCCAGCAGCGCATTGGTTAGCGTGGTCTTGCCGGTCGAGGTGCCGCCGGCGACGAGGATATTGGCGCGGGACGTGACAGCCGCACGCAACGCTTCCGCCTGATCGCCGGACATGATGCCGGCAGCCACATAATCGTCGAGGGTGAAGACGGCGACGGCGGGCTTGCGGATGGCGAAGGCCGGGGCTGTGACCACAGGAGGCAACAGCCCCTCGAAGCGTTCGCCGGTCTCGGGCAGTTCAGCCGAGACGCGAGGGCTTCGGGCGTGGACTTCCGCGCCGACATGATGTGCGACCAGGCGCACGATGCGTTCGCCATCTGCGGGCGACATCATCTCGCCGGTATCGGCCAGACCTTCGGAGAGACGGTCCACCCAGATACGGCCATCCGGGTTCAACATCACCTCGACAACGGCCGGTTCTTCCAGAAAGCGGGCGATGGCGGGGCCGAGCGCGGTGCGCAGCATCCGCGCACCGCGTGCAATGACTTCTGGTTTTTGGTGGTTGGCAGTCATATCGGCCCCGTTTGTTCACGAGGCGCAACAGACAGTCCCCGGATTGGGGTCGATTAAAAGAGCCGCAAATCAGGCCGGTTCAACAAGTATCTAAGTGCGTGCGGGGATCGGCGGCCCTCGGCGGCGAATAGGTCGGATTGAATATTCAAGCTGGATCACTATTCGCCTCGAACTGATCTGTCGAAGGCTCCGCAGGAACCGACTCGACATCGCGTGACAGCTCTTTCAAGAATCTGTCTCCGGTGGCCAATCGACGGCCGAGCGTCTGCATGAAGCCTTTGAACCGCTCCGCACCTTTTGCCTTGGCGGATGCTTGCGCGCCGTCCGGCACCGGCGGCGTGACCAGGAGCCAGAATTGGACAAACAGCGAGACGGCCTCGCCGAGCACGGCGAGATCTTCGTCTAGCCCGTCGATCTGGCGGCCGAGCTTGTCGAGGCGGCGCGACATGGCTGCTTCCAGTTTCTCGCTCGTATCGCCCGACAGGAAGGAGGCGACAGCCGCCTCGACGATGGCGGATTTCGAGACCTTGCGGCGCAGCGACAGGGCTTCGATCTGTTTGAGCAAGGCTGGATCGAAATAGACATTCATGCGGGTGCGGGTCGTCATGGCGAGTTCCTCAAAGTTCGATGCCGTCGCCGGGGTCTAGTGACGCCTGCCGCGCGATTCCGCGCATTCGGGCGCGCATGGCGTTGGCCTTGGCGGCGTCCACGTCCGGTTCGTCGTCCAGTAGGTCGAACTCCTGTGCTGACGGCGGGCACGGCGTGATGATATCCTCATGCTCGGGCAATTCCGGCTCGCGGCGGATGCCCGCATTGGCCGGGTCGCCATCGGCATCGCCGGGATTGGTCGAGGATGCTCCACCGGCCGCCGCGACAATGCGGGCGGACCAATCGTCCGATGCTGAAGGGTTTGCGGCAGACGCCAGGGTGGCAAGGTCAGGCGGGGTCAGGATGCGCTCCTGCAACCGCCGATCCTCGAAATACCGGGCCTTGCTGGCGCGGATCGGCGGTGTTCCGGCCACCATGACGATTTCGTCGGTAGGCGGGAGCTGCATGATCTCGCCGGGAGTCAGCAGCGGCCGCGCCGTCTCTTGCCGCGAGACCATCAGATGGCCGAGCCATGGCGAGAGCCGGTGGCCGGCATAGTTGGTGGAATCGCGCATCTCCGTCGCCGTGCCGAGCGCGTCGCTGACCCGCTTTGCAGTCCTTTCGTCATTCGTCGCGAAACTCACCCGGACATGGCAATTGTCGAGGATCGAGTTGTTCTGGCCGTAGGCGCGTTCGATTTGATTGAGGCTCTGCGCGATCAGGAAGCCCTTGATGCCGTAGCCCGCCATGAAGGCCAGAGCGGACTCGAAGAAATCGAGACGGCCGAGCGCTGGAAACTCGTCCAGCATCAAGAGCAGCCGATGGCGTTTGCCAGAAGTCGTCAGCTCCTCGGTGAGCCTGCGACCGATCTGGTTGAGGATCAGGCGGATCAGCGGCTTGGTGCGGTTGATGTCAGACGGCGGAACAACAAGGTAGAGGCTGACCGCCTTCTTGCCTCCGACGAGATCGGCAATCCGCCAGTCGCACCGTGTCGTGACGCGAGCCACGACCGGATCGCGGTAGAGGCCGAGAAAGCTCATGGCAGTCGAGAGCACGCCCGACCGCTCATTGTCGGATTTGTTCAGTAGCTCGCGGGCGGACGATGCGATGACGGGATGAACGCCGGCTTCGCCCAGGTGCGGCGTGTCCATCATCGCGCGCAAGGTGGCTTCCACCGGGCGGCGCGGATCGGACAGGAAGTTGGCGACGCCGGCCAGCGTCTTGTCCTTCTCGGCGTAGAGGACATGCAGGATCGCGCCGACCAGCAGGCTGTGGCTGGTCTTTTCCCAATGGTTGCGCTTATCGAGACTGCCTTCCGGATCGACCAGAATATCCGCGATATTCTGCACGTCGCGGACTTCCCATTCGCCCTGCCGCACCTCCAGCAAGGGATTGTAGGCCGAGGATTGCACGTTGGTCGGATCGAACAGCAGGACGCGGCCGTGCCTTGCGCGGAATCCAGCTGTCAGCGTCCAGTTCTCGCCCTTGATATCGTGGACGATGCAGCTTCCCGGCCAGGTCAGCAGCGTCGGCACGACGAGGCCAACGCCTTTGCCGGATCGCGTCGGCGCGAAACACAGGACATGCTCCGGCCCGTCATGGCGCAGATAATCTTGGTTGTAGCGCCCGAGCACGACACCATCGGGACCGAGCAGGCCGGCCGAGCGGATTTCCCTGTCCTCAGCCCATCGTGCCGAGCCATAGGTCGCGACGTTTCCGATCTCGCGCGCCCGCATGATCGACATGGTGATGGCGACGGCGATGGCGAGGAAGCCGCCAGACACCGCGATAATGCCGCCCTCGGTAAAGATCGCGGGTGCGTAGGCGTCGAAGGAAAACCACCACCAGAAGAAGGCCGGGGGATAATAGACCGGCCAGCCCACCAGCTCGAACCATGGGGTTCCGAGTTGCGCCTGAAAGCCGAGCCGCCATGCTGTCCATTGTGTCGCCGCCCAGGTCATGACGAACACGATGGTCAGGACAACGGTGATCTGACCCCAGAGAATTCGGCCACCACGCATACAGGCTCCAATCGGCAAAAATGTCGGAGCCGATCAGAGAATGGGCGTTTTTGGGAGTGGCAACAGGTAAGACGAGGCCGGAGGGCTGCCGGATACGATCGGCGGCAAATCGGATGGATCGGGCTTCAGCCGGTGTGTTCGTCGCGCGGTTTGGAACGACAGCAAGAATTCAATTGGGTTGAGTCGAGCGGCCCATTTCGTCTGCCAGGGCGAGCAGGTTGCGGAGTGCAGCGCTACGGTTCTGCGGCGACCATACGGCCGAAAACACGACAGGTTCCGGCTCGTCGTCGATCGACAGAAAGGCAACCCCTGCCGTGGGAGATAGTTGGCTCGCGGCTCCAAGAAGCGTGATGCCAAAACCCTGCGCGACCATGGACAACAGCGTACCGCGTTCCACCTCGAAACGCTGGATGACCGGCTGTGGCCAGCGTCCGGCAAGACGCAACACGATATGGTCATGGACCTGCGGTCCCGTTCCACCATGGCGGACAAGGAAAGTCTCACTCGCGAGATCGGGCCATGTGACGCAGGGTTCTTCAGCGAACCGATGGTTTGCCGGTAGCGCCGCGACCAGCGGTTCGGTCCAGATGGGACGAGAATGGCAATCGGGCAGATCGAACCTGCCGACCAGAAATGCAACGTCGAGCCGGTGGGCGCGCAACTGTATGATCGCGTCGCGCGCCGATCCTTCGACCATTTCAACGCCGATGGCGGGATGGTCCGCTCGGTATCGCGTCACCAGATGGTCGAGAAAGCTGCCGGGGATGAGGCCATGAATACCCATGCGCAGGCTGCCGCAATCTCCCGACGCGGCCAGGCTGGCGGTTTTTATAGCATGGTCGAGATGGTCGACGCCGGTTGTGACGCGCTCGACAAAATGCCGGCCAGCTTCGGTCAGTCGAACGCCGCGCGTGTTGCGCTCGAATAGCGGAATACCAAGTTCTTCTTCCAGCGCCCGAATACGGGCGCTGACACTTGATTGGCTAATGCCGAGCGCCTGGGCGGCATGGTGGAAGTTTAGGTGTTCTGCGACAGCCAGCGTCTGGATAAGAGATGCCATCGGGATACGCCCGCTGAACAGTTGGGGCGATTGATGCAGGGAAGTATCTTTCAGCCGCCGCCTGCGCATTCATCGCCCCCTCTCGCTGGTCGACAGTCGGCGGGTGCCAAACCACACAAGAAGAGCGAAAAGACTGAACGTCGCCCCTAAAGCCGATACGCCGAGCCAGCCTGAGTGTGCGAACACCATGGTGGAGGTGATCGCGCCAACGCCGCTGCCAAGCGAGTAGAAGACCATGTAGCCGCCGACGAGACGGCTGCGCGCCTCGGGGTGACGCTCGAATATTATGCTCTGGTTCGTGACGTGGACTGCCTGCACGGCGAGGTCGAGAAGTATGACGCCGACAAGAAGCGCCGGAAGCGACACCGGCAGAAGTGCGATCAATGCCCATGACACCAGCAAGAAGATGAGTGAGAGGCCCGTGGTCCATTGTCCAAGACCGCGATCGGCGAGCCTGCCAGCGCCGGTCGCCGCAATCGCTCCAGTCAGGCCGACGAGACCGAACAGACCAATTTGTGTATGAGAATAGGAAAAGGGCGCGGCACTGAGCGGCAGCACGAGCGCAGTCCAGAAGGTGCTGAAAGCCGCGAAAATAAGCAGCGCGAGAACGCCACGGACAAGCAATATCCGGTCATGCAGAAACAGGGTTGGAGTGGATCGTAGCACGGCGAGGTAGTTGTCAGTTCCGGTCGGCGAGGATTGCCGTGGCAGAACACGCAGCAAAAGGCCGACCATGACGAGCGTGAGGACGGCCGAGATGAGATAGACCATCCGCCAACCGCCGAGGTCCGCGAGCAGCCCGGCGATGGAGCGCGCACCGAGGATCCCGATCACGATACCGCTCGTCACGAGCCCAACGGTCCTTCCGCGCTCTTGCGGTGAGGCCAGCGTCGCGGCGAACGCGACGAGAATCTGGATCACGACCGCCATCAGGCCCATTGCGGCCAGACTAGCGAATAGGATTGCCTCCGATCTCGCCATGGCGATCGAAACCAGGGCGATCACCGATAATATGCCCTGGCCGAGTATCAGTTTGCGACGGTCGACAAGATCGCCGAGGGGAACAATGAAGATCAACCCCAGCCCATAGCCAATCTGGGTTAGCGTCACGACGAGACCCACGGTCGCCGGCGCAATGCCGAAATCCTGCGCAATCGCATCAAGCAGCGGCTGAGCGTAGTAGGTATTGGCGACGCTAAGACCGGCCGCGGCAGCAAAGGTCAATGTGGCCGTTCTCGAAAGCCCGCCACCTGATTGCGTGTCATCGCGGTTTGGAGGCATTTCAAAGGTTCCCGCTTGTTCTGAGTTGCGGGACTTTGCTGCACCGCCTCCAGTTTCTTTGATTAGGTGGAGGCCCCGCGCTGGATTCGAACCAGCGCTGCAAGGATTTGCAGTCCTTTGCGTAACCACTCCGCCACGGGGCCCCATTCTCATGTCTCTTTTGCCGCGCGCTTTGAGAGAGAGGGGAAAACCTCGTTGCAGCGTTCGGCGAACAGGCGAATTTCCTCATCGGTGACGATCAGCGGCGGCAGCACGCGGGTCACGTTGTCGCCAGCGGCAATCGTCAGCACCTTCGCCCGCGCGCGCAGCGCTTCAACGATTTCCTGCGACGGGAGCGTGGTTTTGATTCCGAGCATCAGGCCACGCCCGCGCACCTCGACGATGAAGTCGGGATAGCGTCCGGCTACGTCCTGCAGCAGCTCGCGTAGCAAAGCACCCTTGTGCCGGATTTCCGCGAGCAGCGGGTCATCCATCACGATGTCGAGCACCGCGTTGGCGACGGCCCCGGCAAGCGGATTGCCCCCGAAGGTCGAACCATGCGCGCCAGGCGTCATGCCGAACGCCGCGTTGCGAGTGGCGAGGCACGCGCCGATCGGGAAGCCGCCGCCGAGCCCCTTGGCTAGACTCATGATGTCGGGGACAACACTGGATTCCTGATGCGCGAAGAGATAGCCAGTGCGTGCAATGCCACACTGTATTTCGTCAAAGATCAACAGAAGGCCGCGTTCGTCACAAAGCGCGCGGAGCTGGCGCAGAAAGCTGTGACTGACCGACCTGATGCCGCTTTCGCCCTGAATGGGCTCGATCATGATGGCGGCGGTTTCTGGCCCGATGCAGGCGCGGACAGCCTCGATGTCTCCGAGCGGACACTGATCGAACCCGTCGACCGAGGGGCCGAAGCCGTCAAGATATTTGCGGTTCCCGCCAGCAGCCATCGTCGCCAGCGTTCGACCGTGAAACGCGCCTTCAAAGGTGATGATGCGCCAGCGGTCTGGATGGCCATGGGCGTCGTGGTGCCGGCGCG
The DNA here is from genome assembly GCF_003967075.1 of Sphingobium amiense. Taxonomy (NCBI): domain Bacteria; kingdom Pseudomonadati; phylum Pseudomonadota; class Alphaproteobacteria; order Sphingomonadales; family Sphingobiaceae; genus Sphingobium; species Sphingobium amiense. The sequence continues at coordinate 4,123,442 of NZ_AP018664.1, read as the reverse complement.
CGATCTTGATCGCGCATTCATTGGCCTCGGCCCCGGAGTTCGCAAAGAAAGCAACGTCGGCGAAACAGGCGGCCGTCAGGCGTTCGGCCAGTCTCTCGGTTTCAGAAATCCGATAGACATTGGACAGGTGCCAGAGCTTGCGGCCTTGGCGCTCCAGCGCTCCGATTAGATGCGGATGTGAATAACCAAGTGCATTGACGGCGATGCCCGCGCCGAAATCGAGATAGCGTTCACCATTCGCCGTAGTCAGCCATGCGCCTTCGCCATGGTCGAACAGCATGGATGCCGGCTGGAACACGGGAAGAAGCGCATTGCTCATGCCAGGCCCTCCACCGTGACGAGGGGATTGTCCTGCTGCGCCGCCACTGCCAGTTCCCTCCAGCGCGGAGATTTCTGGCGGATCGCGACGAGCGCTGCGGCCAGGGCGTTCTCGTCCTCGTCGGTATGGAGCGGAGTTGGCGTAATGCGCAGGCGCTCGGTTCCGCGCGGAACGGTCGGGTAGTTGATCGGCTGTATGTAGATGCCGTATTCGCCCATAAGCTGGTCGGTGATCGCTTTTGCCAGCGCGGCATCACCGATCATCACTGGCAGGATGTGGCTTGGACTCGGCAGAACGGGGATATCACTCGCCAACATCTTGGCCTTGAGCGATGCCGTTCGCCTTGCAAGCGCCAGTCGGGACGATCCGTCTTCCTTCAGGTGATGTAAGGCGGCGCGAATGCCGGCGACGACGGACGGTGGCAGTGCGGTGCTGAAGATGAAACCGGGCGCAAAACTGCGAACGAAATCGACCGCATCGCGACTGCCGGCGATGTAGCCCCCGATCGAGCCGAAACCTTTGCTGAGCGTCCCCTGAAACATGTCGATGCGGTCAAGAAGGCCATCGCGCTCGGCGACGCCGGCCCCACGCGCGCCGTAGAGACCGACGGCATGGACCTCGTCGACATAGGTGAACGCATTGTGCTTCTCGGCGAGATCGCAGATCGCCTCCATCGGCGCGAAGTCGCCATCCATGGAATAGCAGCTCTCGAAGCAGATCAGCTTCGGCCGGTATTTGCAGACGGAGGCGAGTTGCCGTTCGAGATCGCGCCAGTCGTTATGCGCGAACACCCGCTTTTCCGCGCCCGAGCGGCGAATACCCTCGATCATCGAGGCATGGTTCAGCGCGTCGGAAAAGATCACGCATCCGGGCAAGAAACGGCCAAGTGATGAAAGCGCGGCGTCGTTCGCTACATAACCCGATGTGAACAGCAAGGCGGATGGCTTGCCGTGCAGGTCGGCAAGCTCCCGTTCGAGCAGGACATGTTCATGACTGGTGCCGGAGATGTTGCGCGTTCCGCCTGCGCCCGCGCCATATTGTTCTAATGCGTCACGCGCCGCGCCGATGACTTCTGGGTGTACGCCCATCGACAGATAATCATTCGAGCACCAGATCGTAATCCGCCTGCCGGTCCGATGATCGAAGGCATGAATGCCGCTCTGCGATTCCCGTTCAAGATCGGCGAAGACGCGATAGCGTCCCTCCCGGTGCAATTGCGACAGTTCGTTGGTGAAGAAATCCCGATAATTGAACAGGGTCATTCAGAGGGCTCCTTGCAGGCGGGACCAAGCGTTTCGATGACGCTGGCGAGCTGCATTTCGTGTTCGCCCTCAGCCATCGTCCGCCCGAGAATGTCGAGTACGATGGCGGCGGCGCGGCGGGCGGCTTCGACCAGCGTGAGGTCCCGCGCGAGGTTGGCGGTCAGAAGGCCGGTATAGAGATCGCCTGTCCCGACTGGCACCATCGGCAGGCGCGGCGATGTCAGCCGCGTGCAGGACTTGTCCTCGAAGACGATATTCTCCAGCGAGCCGTCCGGCGTATCGGAGAGCGTGCATCCGGTGACGACAAATCGCGCTCCGCGCTGTTCCTGAATTTTCAGAACGGCTGTCTCAAGCTCGCGCCATCTCGATAGCTGGCTGCCCGCGATCAGCCCGACCTCGAACTGGTTGGGCGTCAGCAGGTCGGCCAGCGGGACCAACTCATCGCATATGCATTCCACCACCTGATCGGATACGAAGACCCCGAGATTGGCGTCTCCCATGACCGGATCGCAGATGTATGTGATGTCGGGATTGAGCTGCCGTGCCCGTTTGACGAACGCGGCCACAACTTCGCCGTTGGCGCGGGAACCGAGATAGCCGGAGACGATATAGCGGCTCGTCTCGATCAGCCCGCGTTCCTCGACTCCGCGCAACAGGTCGCCGACAAGTTCCGGCTCCAGCACGCGTCCGCGCATGGTCTCAAAACCGGGATGGTTGGAAAGCAGAGTGGTTGGCACCGCCGCGACGTTCAACCCTTGCGCCTGCATAGGCAGAACGGCGGCGCTGTTGCCGACATGCCCATGCACGACCTGGCTCTGGATCGAGATGATGGAGGTCGTCATGGGCGTCGTCCGGCGTGTCACTTCGCGGCTCCCTCGCTGACCGCCAGGTCGGTGCGCGCGCTGCGCGGTAGGCGGCCGTTCAGGACGATGTACGCGACGAGGCCGATCAACAGGCCCCAGAACGCCCCGCCGATGCCGAGCAGTTTGATGTTGGCGGCGGACGCGAGGAAGGTGATCAGTGCCGCCTCGCGGGAGGTCGGGTCGGCCATCGCCCCTGCGAGGCTGCCGCCGATGGTGCCAAGAAGCGCCAGACCGGCGAGCGTGGTGATGAACGTCGCGGGAAACGCCATGAAGACGGCGGCCAGTGTCACGCCGAACACGCCGACCAGCACATAGAAGCAGCCTGCCGCGATGCCCGCAATCCATCGCTTTGACGGGTCTTCATGCGCTTCCTTGCCCGTGGCGATCGCTGCCGTGATGGCCGCGATGTTGAAGGCATGGGAGCCGAACGGGGCCATGATGAGCGAGCCGAGACCCGTCACGGTCACGATCGGATTGGCGCTGGTCTTGAACCCATCGTTCCGCAAGACCAGCATTCCCGGCATATATTGGCCGGTCAGCGTAATCAGGAACAGCGGCAATGCGACCGAGAGCAGCGCATTCAGCGAGAACGCCGGCATGGTGAAGACCGGAGCCGCGAATTCCAGTTTCAGCCCCGACAGATCGACGCGACCTTGCGTCAGCAGGAAGGCGAGCCCGAGAACCAGAATGCCGACCACAGCGTAACGGGCGGAGAAGCGCTTCAACGCGACATAGGCGACGATCAGCAAACCGACCAGCAACGGATCGACGCTCGCGCCCCCGAAGGCCCCGATGCCGAATTGCAGCAGAATACCAGCCAGCAAGCCCGAGGCGATACCCGGCGGAATCAGGCGGATGACCTTCTCGAAATAGCCGGACATGCCGAGCGCGACGAATGCCGCTGCCGAGATCATGTAAGCCCCGACCGCCTCCGCATAGGGCGTCGTCGCAAGCGCGGTGACCAGAAACGCCGCTGCCGGCGTTGACCATGCCGTGATGATCGGTTCGCGATAGCGCAGGCTCAGGAATAGTCCCGTCAGTCCCACGCCGATAGAAACCGACCAGACCCAGGATGCCGTGAGTTCCGGGCTTAGCCCTGCGATCTTCGCCGCCTGAAAGACCAGAATGAACGTGCCGCCATAGTTGACGATGACGGAGATCAGGCCCGCGACGATTGGATGGGTCAGATCGTTGAAGCGGATGGGTGAAGGCGAGGAACGGGACGACATAATCCTGAGGAGTCTCCTGTGGTTAGGGCGCGCGGCGAACAAGGCGCATTGACATTTAGCCAATAAATGGCCTGATTAGCCCATCCACTTTCCTCAATAGGTTCAGACCATTTGTTCAAGCACTCCCAACTCGAATCCGTGAAGGCATGGGTTGCCCATCCGGCCCATGCGGCGATGCCGCTTCACGCACGGATTCAGCGGGCGATCCGCCAACTGATCGTCGACGGCGCACTCGGGCCGGGCAAGCCGCTGCCCGCCTCACGCGCGCTCGCCAAATCGCTGGGGGTCTCGCGCGATACGATCGAAGCGGCTTATGCCCAGCTTCACGCGGAAGGCTTTATCGACCGGAGGGTCGGAAGCGGCAGCTTCGTCGCGGAGATGACAGAGTTCACGCCCGGTCGCCGTCTGTCCCAGCGGGACACGCTCTTGCGCAACCAGGCTCCCAATCTCAGCAAGCGCGGAGCGGCCATGTTTCGCAGCGGCGGCGTTCGCGAGATGCTTTCGCCGCGGCCGTTCGCCCATGGCGTGCCGGAAACGCGCACCTTTCCGCTTCAGCTCTGGGAACGTCTGGAGCGGCAGGTTCGCAAAGAGGTTGGCGTCCAGACTCTGCTTCACGGCGATCCGCAGGGGACCGAGCCGCTTCGCCGCGCCATCGCCGACTATGTGAATCTCGAACGCGGCGCGCGCGCCACGGCTGACCGGGTACTTGTGCTGACCAGTTCGCAGCAGGCCATGTCGCTCTGTGCGAACATGCTGCTCGATCCCGGCGATCGGATCTTCATCGAAGACCCGGCCTATTACGGTGCACGCAAAGCGTTCGATGCGGCGGGGCTGGAATGCGTTCCGATCCGCGTCGACCGGCAGGGGCTCGTCATCGAGCAGATCATGGCTGAGCCGGGCCGGGCCAAGGCAGTCTTCCTGACGCCGTCCCACCAGTTCCCGACCGGCGTGACGCTGGCGCTGGACCGCCGCCTGGCGCTGATCGAATGGGCCGCGCGACATCAGGCGTGGATCATCGAAGACGACTATGACAGCGAGTTCCATTACGCCGGCAAGCCGACGGCCTGTGTGCAAGGTCTCGATCCACACGACCGGACCATCTACATCGGCACCTTCACCAAATCGCTCTTTCCGGGCTTGCGGATTGGCTATGTCGTGTTGCCGCCCCAGCTCGTGAAGCCGATGACCGTCGCGCGCACGTTGCTGGACGGCCATACGGCCCCCATGGCGCAACTGACGCTGGCCCGCTTCATGGAAGGCGGACATTTCGGCGCGCATGTTCGTACAATGCGCGGCGTCTATGCCGAACGGCTCGACGTGCTGGCTGGTCTCGCCAGCAAGCATCTGTCGGATTTTGTCGAGCCGCGTGTTCCCATAGGCGGGCTGCAAATGCCCTGCGTGTTGACCGGCGATCTCTCGGAGCGCGCGGCCGTCGACGCGGCGCGACGGGTTGGGATCGAGCTTCTTGGGCTATCGGCGCTGCATGCTGCCGGCGATGCGAAGGCCGGCTTCCTGATGGGCTTTGCCGCCTACACACCTCTCGAAATCGAGGTGGCGGTCAAGAAGCTGGCGAACGCGCTTCGGGCGGTGACGAAGCCGTAGATTGCGGATTGCCGGACATTGGGTGATTGGTCTGGCTCAGTGCAAGTAAGTGGATGGGCACGGCGAGCCAATCTTTTGGTATTTATGAACCGACAACTCCACGGCGCTGCTCGCGCAGGAAGAGAGAACGGTTCATGCACAAAACAGCGGTGGCTATCCGGCACGTCCATTTTGAAGACCTTGGCATCTTCGATGCGGTGCTGTCGGACGCCGGCTACGCTGTCCGCTATCACGATCTCGATGCGGACCCTTTCGCGACGCTCGATCCGCTGGAACCGGATTTGCTGATTGTCCTCGGCGGTCCTGTCGGAGTCTATGAAACCGAGGCCTATCCGTACCTCGCCGAAGAGTGCGCCATTCTGGCGACAAGACTGGCCGCTGCTCGCCCGACGCTCGGCATCTGCCTCGGAGCGCAACAAATCGCCAAGGCGCTCGGCGCCGATGTCGGACCTATGGGGCACAAGGAAATCGGATTTGGTCCACTCAGACTGAATGATGCTGGACGGGTTGGGCCGCTTCGGCATCTGGAAGGCATTCCCGTCCTGCATTGGCACGGGGATGCCTTCCAAATTCCCGACACGGCGGAGAATCTGGCGTCGACACCGCTCTGCGCTACCCAGGGGTTTTCGCTTGGCCACCATGTGCTGGCTCTGCAATTCCATCCGGAGGTTGATGTGACCGCCGGTATCGAGCGATGGCTGACGGGTCATGCAGCCGAGTTAGCCGGGGCCGGTATCGACCCGCGCGTGCTGCGCACCCACGCAGCGCAGGTCGGACCGGAACTGCGCGAGGCCGGGCAAAAGATGCTGGCGGAATGGCTTCAGGGCGTGGTCTGACGCTGCGCAGTAACATGCATATTGATCATCCTGACTGAATGGTCTGAATGACCTCTCAAAAGTGGAAGGGAACAGCAGACCACGCCCATGATAGGTGCTGACGGACACTGCCGCGCGAAACCTGCGCGGAGAAGAACCAATTGATCAGCATCTTGAAGGAGATCAGCAATGGCCACATCTCGAGCGCCGCACGCAGTTCAGAAGATCGAAAACGCAGGCGTGAGCGCTGCCGGTTTGTCGCTCGCCGATGACGCCGTTGCTGTTGCGATCGCCAATGAGAAGATTCGCCAGCGCGAGTCCATCGAACTGATCGCCTCGGAGAATTTCGTGAGCCAGGCGGTTCTCGATGCGCAGGGCTCCGTTCTCACCAACAAATATGCCGAAGGCTATCCGCACCGCCGCTACTATGGCGGCTGCGTGAATGTGGATGTTGTCGAGGATTTGGCGATTGCGCGCGTGAACCAGCTTTTCGGCAGCGCTCACGCCAACGTCCAGCCGCATTCGGGCAGCCAGGCCAATCAGGCGGTGTTTCTGGCGCTCCTTACGCCCGGTGATACGATCCTCGGTCTGGATTTGAAGGCCGGCGGACACCTGACCCATGGTGCTCCGGTCAACATGTCCGGCCGCTGGTTCAATGTTGTCAGCTATGGCGTCGATCCGGAGACTCATCGCATCGACATGGATCAGGTGGCCGCGCTTGCGCACCAACACCGGCCCAAGCTCCTGATTGCCGGCGGCTCGGCCTATCCCCGCGTCATGGACTTTGCGCGCTTCCGCCAGATCGCTGATGATGTTGGGGCGGTCCTGCTCGTCGACATGGCGCATTTTGCGGGGCTCGTGGCTGGCGGCGTCTATCCGTCGCCGGTTCCCTTTGCCGATGTCGTCACCTCGACCACGCATAAGACGCTGCGCGGGCCTCGCGGCGGCTTCGTTCTGACCAATGATGCCGAGATCGCGAAGAAGATCAATTCCGCGACGTTCCCCGGCCTTCAGGGCGGACCGCTCATGCATGTCATCGCCGCGAAGGCGGTGGCATTCGGCGAAGCGCTGCAACCGTCATTCAAGACTTATACGCAAGCTGTGGTCGAGAATTGTCGTGTGCTGGCGCAGGCTCTTTCCGATGGCGGTCTGAAGATCACTTCCGGCGGCACGGATTGCCATCTGGCCGTCGTCGATCTGCGTCCCTTCGGCGCGACCGGCAATGTCGCTGAGAAGGCTTTGGAGTCGGTGGGCATCACGCTCAACAAGAATGCGATCCCGAACGATCCGGAAAAGCCCATGGTGACGTCCGGCATCCGCGTCGGGACGGCCGCAGGCACGTCTCGCGGCTTCGGGGTGGACGAATATCGTGAGATCGCCGCGCTCATTCTCGATACGCTCCATGCCGTCCGCGCCGGGACGCTCGATGCGGATCGGCAAGGGATCAACGCGCGCGTGCGCCAGCTCGTCGCGCGCTTTCCGCTGCCTTACTGATAGGAGGCGGGGCCGCGATGAACACGCCTTCGACTATTGAGCTTCTGCCGGAAGAGATCGCCCGCTTCAGCAGCGATCCCGCCATTGCCTTTGCCGCAAACCTGAAAAGAGTTCAGGAGCGCATCGCAGCCGCCTGCCATCGGAGCGGGCGTAGCCTTGATGATGTACGCCTTCTGCCCGTCACCAAAACGGTTCCGGCCCATGTCCTGCGGCTCGCATACGCCGCCGGGATCGCCGACTTCGGGGAAAACAAGCTCCAGGAGGCCCGCGACAAGCGGGCCATCCTCGGCGATCTGCCGATCCGCTGGAGCATCATCGGCCACCTCCAGACGAACAAGGTGAAGTATCTGGTTCGATTTGCCTCCGAGTTCCATGCGCTCGACAGCTTGCGATTGGCCGATGAACTGAATCGTCGCCTGGAAGCGGAGGGACGTGACCTCGACGTGTTCGTGCAGGTCAATACCTCGGGCGAGGCCAGCAAGTACGGCCTACATCCCGACGATCTCATTCCCTTTGTCCAACGCCTGTCCGAATATCCCCGGCTGAAGCCGCGCGGTCTCATGACGCTGGCGATCTTCAGCGCCGATACCGAGCGCGTGCGGACTTGCTTCCGTTTTCTGCGCGATCTGCGCGACCGTGCCGTCTCTATCCACTCTGACCTGACGGAGCTTTCCATGGGCATGTCGGGTGATTTCGAGGTCGCCATTGAGGAAGGCGCCAACGTCGTGCGGGTCGGACAAGCCATCTTTGGCGCACGCCCGACCAGCGATGGGTTTTACTGGCCGGGGCTTATGCTGGACTCCGATGCGTCGGGCTCCGGCAGCAACACATGATGATCGCGAAAGTCTCGTCGCGATGTTACACGCATGGCGTCCTTCATCCGAGGACACAGTGTCAAAGCGCAAGACCGCGTGAACGTCCCAACTGCCACGAGACCGACCCACCCTGCACGATACCTGAGACCTCGCGGCCGAGCTGGCGATCGATGACTGGCCGCCACGGGACAAGGGTGAACTCATGGCTCTGCTCGACAACGGCGAACTTGCCGCTCGATAGCTGCACGGTCCCGGTGAACTTGCCGGTGACGCCCCCGCCGTCGGTGGCCGCGCGAAACGGCAGGGCCTTGCTTGCAGCCATCTCCGTACCGATGCGAGTAATCTCGCGCTCGCGCAGCGTGGCGAGAAGGTTGCGCCGATAGAGCGCGCCGCCGTTCAGCCCGCGCGTTGCGTCGCCCTGTTCGATATGATGCTCGCGGCGGCGGTCCATCGCATCGCGCACCTGCTGGCCGAAGCCGGACGGAACGAGATCCGATGCCTCTGCCGATACAAGTCGCCGGTCGAGCCAGGTCGCACCATCCGCGCCGATCTGGCTTTCCAGCCGGGCGGCAGACAGAACGCGGATATTGGCCTGCCGGTTACGGCCCGCATCATAGGCGGCGGCGCGGTTCTCGAAGTCCTCGGGGATGCGCCACTGGTCGGCGTCGATCCGCTCGGCGATCCCGGCGCGACGTAGCGCCTCCAGCCGCCGGACATGCGCATCGACATAGCCCTCGTAATCGCCGCCCGGAACACGCCCCTCGAACCTCGCCTGTTCGAGATGGCGGCTCGGCCGATAAACGCCGACCTCGGCGATGGTCGCGATGGTGCGGTCGGACGGGCGGCTCGCGGTCTCGGCGGGACCGATCTCGACGACACTGCCGATCCGGGCGTCCGCGACACGGGCCGGGTCGATGCCGGCCAGATGGTGCGTGCGGCCGTCGATACCATCGACCACGACGGTCAGGTTCTCGCCCAGTTCGTCGGTCAGATATTTGTCGACGACGCGGCCGACGATCGGGACTTCCGGCGCAGCATCGTGAATCTGGAAGGTCATGGGATCTCGCTCTAGGCCGTCCGCCTTCAGCGCCTTGTGCATATTGCGGATGATGTCGCCGCGCTCGCCCAGCTCGCGCAGCGCCGGTTCCATCCGCTCGCTCAACTCCCAGACGCCGGACGCGTGCTCGGTAGCGAGCCCCATCTTCTCCAGCTTGGCGAGACGGCGCAGGCTGAGCGTCCGGTTGAACTGGTGCTTCGGATCGGCAGGTTCATGGCGCAGGTCGAGGACGCGGCCTTCGGCTTCCTCCGTCATGGCCCGGTCGATGCGGGTGAAGCGGTCCTGGTCGATCTCGGCCGACAGCTTGCGGCTCTGCTCGATCTCGGTAACGGGGCCGAGTTCGAGCGTCGTCAATTCGCTGGCGCGCTCGCGGATGCCGTTGGCGAGATAGTCGCCGTTGATGACAAGGTTCTCGCCCAGCTCGTCCTTGCCGCGGACGATGACGTGCACATGGGGATGGCCAGTGTTGTGGTGATTGACCGCGACCCAATCGAGCTTCGTGCCGAGATCGGTTTCGATCTGGCTCATGAGGTCGCGGGTGTGGGCTGTCAGATCGGTGAGATCAGCGGCATCCTCCGGCGAGACGATGAAGCGGAACTGGTGGCGATCATCGGCGCCGCGCTCGACGAAGGCCGCGCCGTCGGCGCGATCCTCGGTGGCGGAATAGAGCTGGCCGCGCTCGCCGTCGCGCGAGGTGCCGTCACGCTGGATATAGCGCAGATGAGCGGCGGACTTCCCGTTCTTGCCCGCGCCCTGGACGTAGCGGGTTTTGACGACGACGCGCCGCATACCGGGCGTGCTGTGCTTCCATCCACCAGAGAGAGTGCGGGCGCGGACGAAGGCCGCGCCGCGGCCGCGCTTGAGGCCGGGACTTTTGGCAGAGCCGATAGCCTTGCCGCCCTTCATGCCGGGGCTCGTGCTCGACCGCTGCGACGATCGAGCCGACGATCTGGATGGGCCGTTGCTGTGCTGGCGCGCGATCTTCTTGGCCTGGCTGAGAAAGCTCTTGGCCTTGCCTGCCTTTGGCGTATCGGCACGGATACGGCCGGGCTTCGGGCGGAAGCGGAATTCGTCGTCGGCGCTCATGGACGCGCCACCGGCCAAAATTGCGGGAAAACGCCCAGTTTCGGGCTATGGTGCCGGTCAAAATCCAGAAAAGCCAGGGCTTTGCGCGAACACGCGGCACGCGAGGTCCAAAACCATGGTGCCGCGCGTGGCTCCCCTAACCAGTGTGCAGACAAGGAGAAATTCAGAAACCGGACCGACGTGGTGCCGGTTTCCTTTATCTTGCCCTCCACCCTTTCTGACCTTTCCGCCCTTCCTGACGAGAAGGCAGCCGGGCAACCTCCTGCCTGACTGCACACTGGAACGAGCGCAAGCGGACGCGGAAACGCCATTCTCATGGCGCTCCTCCATCGACCGCCCGCGCCACGAACATGCTGCCGTCTCGCGGCTCCGGATCGCGGCGCTCACGCACTGGAACGGTCGTGCGAGCGTCGCCCGATGTGCCGATAGTCTGCACGGAATCGGTGACCCCTCTGGCGTTTGGGCGCAGGACGAAGAGCGGTGCATCGCGCCAATCGGGCGGCGGTGTGGACTGCTTTTCCGGCGTTTCCGTTGCGACCGCGCTGCCGCCGAGTGCCGAGGCAAGCGCTCCGACATAGGCGCGGGTTTCCGCGGGCAGCGGACGGCCCGTCGAGCGATGTTCGTCATAGCGGCCGGGACCGGCATTGTAGGCGGCGAGCATCGCCGCGACATTGCCGTAGCGATCCCACATCTCGCGCAGATAGGCGGTGCCTGCGAGGATGTTGTCGCGCGGATCGTAAGGGTTACGGCCGAGCCGATAGCGGACCCGCAGGCCCGCCCAGGTATCGGGCATGACCTGCATGAGCCCGATCGCGCCCGCCGACGAGATCGCGCGCACGTCGCCGGCGCTCTCGGCGCGCAGCACGGCGCGAATCCAGTGTTCGGGAATGCCGAAGCGCTGGGACGCCTCGGCGATATGACCGGCTTGAGGATCGGCGGCGACCGTGCGCGTGACGGGCGCGGATTGCGCCAGTGTCACGGGCGATCCCGCGCCGAGCGCAAGCCCGCAAGCGAGGAGGAGAACGGCATAGCGCCGTGCCCGCCTTTCTCCGCGCAACCACCAGCCTGCCAGCGTGCTCGCTGCGGTCAAGGGTGCGCGCGAAGCGCCGGCCGTTGGCCGCCCCTGACTTTCGCTGCGCGCGCCGGCCGACTTATGGTCGAGCGGGACGAAGGAATGAGACGGCTTTTCCGCGAACAAAGGAATGAAGGCTTTGAGCGCGATGATGATGGGGGACCGCATGGCCTTAGTCCCGCTCCTCGCGCGGTTTCGGGCGGGTCCAGTGCAGCGACCATGACGATCCCGTATCGTCGTCGCGGAACAGGTTGGCACGGATCGGCTGCGGCAGAGCTGGATCGTCGAGCAGCACGGACAGATATTCGCCGGCCTTCTCGCCGGTGCGTTTCCACGCCGCGCCGATCTCCGGGCCGTCGTCGGCCCCGTGATGGACACGGTAGTCCGGCGCGTTCTCCGCGTCCGAATGTTCGGCGGGAACGATGGTGAGTTCACGGTAGAGCGTGAGGGTGTGAACGCGCCCGGTGAAGCCGGATTGCTCGCGCGTGAATTGACCGATCTGCGGCATGAATAGTCTCCTTTTCTGGTGGTTTGGTGGGGGAGTTCAGTGCGCCCGCTCAGTGCGTTTGGGCGCGCCACACGTAGCAGCCGTCGCCTTCCTCATCGGTCCAGAGCGGCAGCGCCCGGCCGATGATCTGGTCGGTGGAGGTCACGCCGAAATACCTGCCGTCCAGACTGTCGCGGACCTGCCAGTTCATCAGGAAGATTTCGCCGGTGTGGATGCGTTGGCAGCCCTGCCAGACAGGAAGATTGCGACCGGCGCGGTCGCGCTCGAGCGCGATGCCGGCGGCGATGCCATCGACGGTGATGGTGCGGCCGGCCCTGCAAACTGTCTGTCCGGAGACCGCAAGCACGCGCTTCAACAGCGGCACGCCTTTCGGCAGATAGCCGCGCTCGGCGAGGAAGCTCGCAAGCGGTTCGGGCGCATCGACAACGACAAGATCGGTGACTTCAAACGGTCCGTCGAAATCGACGGTGTAGAAGCCGACCGGCGCACTGGCCGATGCGTTCCAGATCAGTTTGACCGGCATCGGCGTGAGGCCGGGATAACCGACGCCGATGGTCGCAAGCGCGGTCACGATGATGAGGCCGGCGCGCGTCATGGCGCGATCCTCCGGCGACCAATCCATGCGGCATGACGCTCGGGCGTGTAAGCGTTGGGCTCCAGGCCGGCGGCAACTCGGTTATGGACGTGCCGCCAGTGATCGGGCGAAGCGTCGGCCGGATCGAGGCCGAGCGCTTCCACGGCGTCGATCGCGGCAAGCGCGCGCTGGACCTTCGACCAGCTATCGAGACGCAACAGGATGTCGCCGCCGGGGCGGACGAAGGGCAGCGTCTGGAACGGCTCGCCGCGGCCGATGGCGCGCACGATGTCGATGCGCGAGATCATCGTGCCATGCTCACCGGCCGCCCAGCGGACGAAGGCGAAGATGCTTTCGGGTGCGAAGCCGACGATGCTGCGGCGACGGTCGAGGATCTGTTCGTAAGCTTTGTGGCCGAACCGGATCCAATGCTCGATCTTCTGTTTCTGGAAGGTCAGTTCGACCAGGGTGGTGAACGGCGCTGGCCCGTCCGGCAGCGGGCGGCCATGCGCATGGCGGGATGATCTGCCGCTCATGGCTGATCTCCCTGGCTACCGGGTTTGTCGGGGGCGAGCATGTCGCGCAGCACGTCGGCGACGGACCTTGCGGCACCGGCACCACGCCTCGCGTGCGTGCGCGTCAAAGAAGAAGAGTTAGATTCTCTGTTAGACTCTAAGTTAGCGGTCGGATTCCGCTTTTCAGGCCAAAGGCTTAACTGCGGTTCGTGCGCCTGATGTGCCGATAGGGTTGCGCCTGATGTACCGATACCCTTTGCGCCTGATGTGCCGATGGTATTCACACCCTTATCAACAGGCACTGTGGACAAGTTTTCGGGGCGAATGCGCAGCAGTTCGCGGCCGTGTTCTCGCTCGATCTGGAGGCGGTAGCCGGGGAGCGGTTGGCGGGCCGCGATGCGACGCAAGTCGAGCGCGAAATCGGATATCCGCGCCATGCTGCCGGATTTCTGGTGAAGGTGCGCGATCTCGAACAGCCAGCCGTGCGGCTGGTGGCCGGCATGTTTTCGGGCGACACGGTATAGCCAGCGCTCGATGCCACCCGTCAGCCGGAAATAGGCCGGGTCGATCATGAGCACCAGCGAGCGGTCGACGACGCTATTGTAGAACCATTCGGGCAGGACGAATTCCATGCCCTCGACGCGCCCAGTGCGCGTCGTCATCTCTTCCCATTCGTTGATCCATGAGAATTGCCGACGCCGCCAATGCGTGCCGTTGCGGATCGTGGTGGCGATGACGGTGGATTGCAGGCGTGCGAGCGCGGACTTCAACAGCACATATTGGCGGTTGCCTGTGGAGCGTCCGATAGCGCGCAGGAGATGGTAGGGCGTGAAGCGGAAGAAACGCGATGTGGTGAGGCCGTTGTTCTCGGCCGCCACAATCTGCGAGGCCGCCCATATCAGCACGTCGGCATCCCAGATGGTCGCCATGCCGTGCTCGGGCATGGCGAGCACCTGCACCTCGACATCGGCGGCCTTGTAAAGAATGGGCTTGGTGCGCGGCGTCTTCGCCAGCGAGAAGAAAGGCCGTTCCATCAAATCGCGCTGGTCGCGCGGCGGCGCATCGCCGGTTGCGACCACGAAGGGGTCCAGGCGGCTGCGCTCGCTCGTGTCGGTCTGCTGCGCGGGGCGGTGATCGTCGTCGCGCAGCATCAGCACTTGCCCCGCTCTTCGGGCGTCAGCGGACGCGCGGGGAAAACCGTGCCGACGTTCGTATCGCGCGTGGATTTGCGGGTGCCGATCTCGGACCAGGCTTCCAGATCGCGGACGGTGTAGAGGACGCGGCCACCGATCTTGCGATAGGTCGGGCCGGTGCCGTAGGTGCGATGCTTCTCAAGGGTGCGGATGGAAATGCCGAGGAAGCGCGATGCTTCCTGAGTGCGTAATAGGCGCGGCGGCAGGTCCGCGTTGCGGATGGCCATAGGATCACCTCCAGGTTCGTCAGGGGCGCCGGTGCCGAGAGCGGCAGCGGGCTATGGCGAACCATGGCGAGGGATCGGCGACGGGTAGCGTGCCGCATTTGCGCTCATGCGCTGGCGGCACCCCAGAACTGTTGTGGCTGGAATCGTCCTTATGGTCGCGCGGGAGAAACACCGGCGACGTTCGGCTCTGCGAGCGACCGACTACTTCGGCGCGCTGATCTTCTTCAGCAGCTCGCCGGGCTCGATCTCAAGGGCATCGGCAATCTGGCCGAGGACTGTGACGCTGGCGGATACGTCGCCACGCTCGATCGCACCGACGTAGCGCATACTCAGGCCCGCCCGATCGGCGAGTTCTTCTTGCGTCAGTTTCTTATCATGACGTGCTCGACGCAGATTCCTCGCCATGATCTCCTTGAGATCCATGGTAAGAGGGGAACCAGCATAGGAACGATCATTCTAGGAACGATCGTTCCTAATCGTGTTTGGTCATGGTATACGTCGAGCTTGCCGGACCATGCTTCATGGCGTCCGCATCCCCGATGCAAAGGACAGAATTCGTGCGTGGACAGCCCCAGCTTGACCCATATGTTGAAGATGAAGCTCCGGGCGGGCCAAACATTACAGCCTATGACGAACAGCATTACGTTACCTATCTGCGCCTGCTGGACGCCAGCCGGGACGGCGCAGACTGGCAGGAGGTGGCCCGCATCGTCCTGCACCGCGATCCCCTAGCCGACGAAGCGCGCAGCCGCCTTTGCTGGGAAAGCCATCTCGCCCGCGCGCAATGGCTCTCGGGATCGGGTTATCGGCGCATTCTGGAACAGGCGGTTGCGATGGCCGCACGCGGCGGCGGGCATGGGTAGGCTTTATTCGCCCGGCACCTTGATCGGATAGCGCAGCAACAGGCGATAGCCACCCCGCATCATCTTGACGCCATGGGCGACGAGGCGGCGGGCTTTGTTCTTGCGGGGATCGACCTCGAAATCCTCTTTGGTGCCGTGAAAGCCAAACAGGACCTCGGCGATGGCGCGATAGCTCTCGCCGCGCAGGCGGGCGTCGAGCGCGCGCAGCGACAGGACGTGCCATTGCCGGAGCTGGGCGGGCAGCGCTCGAAAATCGGGACCAGGGGAACGGCCACTCAACGCGCGGCGGAGCCGACGGGCGGCGTGAGCGCGCAAGTCGTGGAAGACGTCCATCGGCAGGAATGATCCGTAGAAAGCCGGCGCGTCTGGGACGGCTTGCGGCAACCAGAATTGATGCGTGACGCCTTCGACCTGCCAGATGCCATGCCAGCCATCCGCGGCGTGGCGCAGATCGAGACCGTCGAGATGCGCCAGCGTGACGATCGGCTCGGTCGCAGCGTCATGCTGCTCCACCGGGGCGAGCGAGATGGCCTGTGGTTGAAGGCTTGGAGTCCAGAACAGGGATTGCCGATCGGAGGATGTCTCAGGATCAGTCGGAAAATCGCAACCCCCAGCGTCTGACGAAGGCTTCCAGCCGTTCGGGGTCAGGCTTGTCCGACGCGGTTAGGGCCTGAAACTCACGACGATAATCGTCATGGCGGCGAAGATATTCCCAAGCGAAACCGGCAGCGGGAATGCTCTTGGCAAATTTATATGCCGCCGGGGAGCGCCAGTCGATACTCAGCATGGCGTTACCTCATCTATGCCGGGCGCATGCAAAGCAACGCCGGGATAGAGATCTTCTGACTTCGCCGGAAGTATCGGTAGCCGCGCGTTTCAGATAACTGGATAACCTAACGCGATCAATATCGTGGTTACTGTATTCTTAACAGTGCTTGCGTGTTTTTGCGAGCCGGGCGTAGTCCGGCGAGCGCGGCCATGTGTTCGGGCATGGCCGCTCCGCCGATCCGCAACGCCGGATCGGCGCGATTTTTTGAAGATGCAAAACCTGGCGGTGAAAGACAGGGCCGCGATGACGGCGGCCCTGTCGCGCTTGCACTCAATAGCCCTTCAATTTCTGCATTCCTTCCGCCAGCGTCCAGAGCGCGCGGTTCAGTCCGACATTCTGGTCGATGCCGTTAACAGCGCGGGACTGGCTGCGGCGGATGCGGCCTTCGGCGTTGCGCTTCTGGCCGTGCAATCCGCCCTTGGTCAAATGCTCCTGAATGACATTGAACGTGCTCCAGAGGCTTCCGCCCATATCCTCGCGGCGGCGCGGCGCGATGATCTGTTCGGGGCGCAGCGGGCTTTCGTCCTCGCCATAGCGGGCGACAAGGCTCGCCTCGGCCAGAACGCGGCGCTCGTCCTCGGAAACGCGGATTTCCTTCATGGTTTCGCTGGCGTCGATCAGGCGCGGAAAGTCCTCCGCGACGGTAAAGACGGCCTCGATAATGTCGTGCTGGATATTGCCCTTGTGCGGCACGCGGACTTCCTCGAAGCGCTCGCCCGCAATCATGCTGTTGGTGCAAACGAAGCGCAGGACACCGGCAAACATCTGGTACGCTGACGTTCCGTCATGGCTATTTACGATGATGACTTCCGCCGCCTCGGGCTTACCGATGCCGCCATCCCGGCGCAGGCGCAACATATGCTTGGCGTGGCCGTGGCGGCTGCCGTCGCGCGGAACCGACTGCACCGCGAAGAACGGAAACCAGCCCTCGCGGCGCAACCCCTCCACGATGTCGATGGTCGGAACATAGACGTAACGCTCTGAGCGGCTGTCATGCGCCTCTCGGGCGAAAACGGATGGAACGTGCCGAAACAGAGCCTCGTTATCCAGCGGCTCACGTCCGCTGATCTGATGGGCGTTGCGGCCGAACCGGGTGGCGAGTTGGTGATGCATGGTCTTTCTCCTCATGGGCTTGGGTTGGAGCGCAGCGCTGCGCTGCAACCCTGGCCGTCGCCGAGACCGGGGGGTGCAAGGTGCAAGGGCGGACGGGATGGAGGGGGATCACCCGGCCTGCACGGAACGGAGGAACGACGTGGAGGAAGGCCGGGGAAACCGTCCCGGCTGAGCGTCAGCGATCCCTTGCGCCGCGCCAGGGGGTAGCGCCCCCAAGCAACTGGCCCGGCCAGAGCGAAGCGGAGGCTGGGAGCGAAATCCGATCGGGATGGGTAAGACCTGAAAACCGGAATCCTTGAATCCCGACCTCCCTGTTCCTTGAAGGCGGCGGGCATGAGCATAGAGAAGCCCCGCTTGGGTAGCGGGGCTTCTTGGTAGGCCCGGCCTTACTCGCCGGTGCGGCGGGACCAGATGAGGTTGTGACCGCTGCCGTCCTCGGCTTCGACCAGGCTGGCGTAGATCGGGGCCGGGAAGCTCGGATCGTCCAGCTTGACGGAGAGGTATTCGCGGCTGCTCTCGCGGGCGGTTTTCTTCCAGGCGGCGCCGAATTCCGTGGCCCCTGCGAAGATGCGGAAGTCGGGGCCGCGCTCACTGTCGCCCTCGCTGGGGACGAACTTGGCCTTGACGTTGAGGGTCAGAGTTTTGACCGCGCCGGAGAAGCCCGCGCCGGTTTCGTTCTTGGTGAAGGTGCCGATGGTCGCCATTGTCGTATTCCCTTTTCTGTCGGACCGCTCCATTGCGACCTCGATGGGGGTCGTGAGACCGGGGACGATCGGCCCTGCACCCCTTGGGGCTGGAACGCAGTGGAAGGTGGCCGGCGACGGCTTTTTTGCTTCGCGATGCAAAGCCGAAGGCGGCGGAAAAAAGTTGGCGACGGACGTTGCGGGAGACGAGCGAGGCGAAGCCGGTCTTCGGTCAGACCCATGCCAATCGAGATCGCGGATGGAGCGCCCGTTTCAGGAAATCAGGGGAATACGACAATGGCGGCCGTTCCTGCGCCTCGCTCCTCGATAACGGAAATAGGGCGGGTCGTCTAATCGCCCCTCTGTCAAGCGCAGCCATCATCGTTCAAAACTTATGCCATGCGTATGCCGGGTACAGGGTCGTCTACGCGGTCGACGCAAGTTGATCGCCGCAGGATGGGTTCCGTAGGCAAGATCTTCCTATGTTCGTGACGCAATCTGCTCACAAGAGCATTTGCTTCCCGCTTCGCGGAATGATCTCGGCCGCGTCCCCGGCAGGGACGGCTCGGCGCGCCCTGAAAGGACGCTATCGGTGAAACGATAGGAGTGCTGGTGACGGTATGCCGCTGTTGATCAGGCCGGCACGGTGGCTCCGGCGTTTGGATCAAACAGCTCGCCTGTCTTCAGCATCGCATGCATGATGACCGCCAATTTGCGCGCGAGGGCTACTGCCGCGCGTTTGAAGCCGAGCCGCTCTTTTAAGGCGAGCGCCCAGGTGCGCAACGTGCTCGTCTCCGAAGACCTGTTCAAAATGACCGAGGCTGCCTCGTACAAGAGGGTGCGTAACT
Organism: Sphingobium amiense; assembly: GCF_003967075.1. Classification (NCBI taxonomy): domain Bacteria; kingdom Pseudomonadati; phylum Pseudomonadota; class Alphaproteobacteria; order Sphingomonadales; family Sphingobiaceae; genus Sphingobium; species Sphingobium amiense. Next base: position 4,104,475 of record NZ_AP018664.1, on the reverse strand, counting down.
TAGCGTCGCCGCGACGGGAGATATGGCCTTCATAATCCACCTCTCCCGATTGATACCGCTTTGGGGTCAGACCGACCCAGGCGCCTACAGCGCGCGAGTTCTTGAAGTTGATCGAATCCTCCACTGCTGCTGCAAAGGCCGTGGCGGTGACCGTACCTACACCAGGCACCGAAGTGAGCAGACGGCAGCGTTGATCTGTGCCGGCCATCGCAACCAGTTGCTTGCTCAACTCCGCAACGCGAAGCCGAATATCGCTCCAGGCTTTAAGCAGCGGCAGGATGATGCGCGACAAATTATCTTCGCTTTCTAGAAGCCTAAGAACGTTGCGTTCAAAGACGCTGCCGGCACCTTTGGGTACGACCAGCCCAAACGTCTTCATCAGCCCACGTATCTGGTTCGACATCTGCACCCGCATTTTCATAAGTTGGCGTCGGGCGGTGATCAGCGTCCTCATCAACATGCTGTCGAAGCCTTTGACGCGAACCTCCCGATAGAAGCCTACCTCAGCCAAATGCGCCAGACCGTCAGCGTCGTTTGCATCGGTCTTGTTGGCAGCCATATCGAGGGCGGCCTTGGCATGGCGCGCGTCTATGCAGATCGCGGGCAAACCCTCCGCAGTGAGCGCATGGTAAAACCAAACCGACAACGGTCCGGTCTCAAATACCACGCGTTTTGCATTCGGCGCGCGTTTGCGGATCACTTCGGCAAGCAGCTTCGGATCGGATGCACACTTGCCGCGCCAAACGCGCTTGCCATCCTGACGAACCGATATCGAAGTGTCTTTTAGGGAGACATCGAGTCCTATATGCTGATCCACGGTTGTCCTCCGTTTGATGCTGGGCCCGGTCCAAAATCGTGAGCCCGTTCTTCATCTTATCGGGGGGCAACCAACCTTCCAGTAATCTCGTGCCTCTGGCCCGTGGCCGGCGCTCCCGCGATTACGTCATGTTCGTTAGTCGATGCACCACCGCCCTGATCCTCATCGTCACGACCTTCAAACGGCCTCCGGCGACATTGCCGGACATGCGGCCCTGTTTTCGCACTATCGCTGCACAGATCTCTCGCACGGTGCTGCCGAACGTCCGCCCGCATGGTGCCGCGTCGATGGTCTCGGCTTGCCGGGCGATCCGCGCTTCCCGGCCTTGCTGTGTTGCCTCACAGGCCTGCAAAGCGGTCCCAGTTCGCCGATGATCTCGGCGACGATGACTAAGACCGGCCTTTCGGGAACCTCGCCATAGTGGGGCGCTGGCGAAATGGTCGCCGCCGCCCCTCGCGTTAGTGATCGAAGCCGAATGGCGGAAGCGCGCTTAGCGTGGTTCCGGCGCAGCCGAGAGCGCGGCCCGGCGGGCAACGCCCCGATTACGATCCTTGCCGAATCCGACTAGTTTGACGGCACGAGAGACCGAGGTTGGCGAATGCAAAGGTCAGAAATCTGTAAGAACGTCTCTATCAAAAGATGGGGTCTTGGCGCGATCATCTCGGATGCTGCAACGTATCGCAAAGCGTAGTCGGTTGCCGCTGTATGAAGTGCATTGATGGCAGCGATATATTCTTCCAGAAGGGCTGCGGGGTCTTCTTCGAACTGATCCTTCCACTGTCCCGCGCTCTGAGCTTGCTGCCAAATTTTGCGGGCCACTGATCCGGCTTTGTCGCGTAGAAGTCGGTTCAGGTCGTGCGCCCAAAGCGACCCGATGTTGTGGCCGTATTTCTTTCTAAGATCGTCAAGTGTGAGACCCGCTCCCACGAGATTGGCTTTCAGCAGCACCTCCATACCGTGTGCTGTGAGATGAAGGACCGGCGTGAACAAAACTCTGGACGTCTGGTAGTCCTCTGAGCGACGCAGCACATCCGCGCCGCTCAAATAACGTTTCGCGGTTGCGAGCAGCTTCCAATGGTCAGTCTCATGAAATTCTTCGGTCAAGGGTATCCTGCCAGTTCATTGTTCTTTCAGATTCTATCATGACATCAGCGGACGGGTGCAGTTCCAGCGGGCAGGGGTGCCGCTAGTCGAAGCAAAGCCGACACACCGACAAAGCCGCCGCCGATGATGCAGAAAATTTGCCGCCAGATCTCGGACGGCACCGATTCCTTGGTGACGCCGTGGACGAGTGCGTATCCGGCGACGGCGGCGGGCGCGGCGAAGATCAGCGCCACGATCAGGCGAAGGATTGGTGAGCGCAGCGTGTCGAACAGCAACGCCAGAATGCCGAAGGCCACACCGGCGGCAACGAGACCAACGAGGCCCGCACCGATCAGGCCGGAGCCGGTCTGATAGGCGAACTGCGCCGCTGTAAGCCCAAGCATGAACGGGAGCGCATAGACGGCGAGCGTATAGGCCGCGACACAAAGTATGGCGATCAGAACAACGCTCATGAGCATGACGGCGACCATAGTTCTTCTCCTTCACGTCACGCGCGGGTTGCCGCTCATCTGCGCCGTCTTTTGAAGATCGTGCAGTATTGGCGATCCGTGCCTGTCATGTCGACCATGAACAGGATGTGTCGTTGCGATGGTCGAGGTGATCCGGCCGCGCGGGGACCGCGCGGCCGCGATTTTTCCGGTGAGAAGCCGGGGCCGCTTGCGCGGTCCCGGCTCTCCGATCATTCCGCCGCGATAGCGAAATGGTCATCATGCTGCGCTTCCGGCGCGGTCTCGTCAGCCTCGGTAGGAAGAGCTTCGGATTGCTCGTCCGTGAGCCATGCGGGCCGCTCGGTACGCAGCACGGGCGGGAGCCAGCCGGTCCCGGCCAGAAGCTGCTCGGCGGTTTCCGCCATCGCTTGCTTCTTCATGTCCGCGATCCGTTCCGCCGCCTCGTCGCCAAGGGCTTCGCGCACGGCGGCGACGATATGGGCCTTGGTGACGCGACCGAGATAGGCGCGCAGGGTCGGCGTCCAGTGCGCCGTCATGTCGAGCGTAACCGCCGTCGCCAGCTTGTCCGCCGTTTCATGGGCGTGGCGCTTGCTGCTTTCCCACGGCAGCTTCACCGCATTGGCGGTCAGCGAAGCGCAATGCGCCAGCAAGGCCATCAGGCTTGCATGGTCCAGCCCGGCGATGAAGCTCCACAGGTTCGCCACATCGCGCGGCATGTCGGACGCCCATCCGGCATGACGATCCGCCAGCATCTTCGCCGCCGCCGTGTCCTCGATGCCATCCGCGTGGGCCGCGAGATAGTTGCTCGTTGGGCGGATTTCGAGGCAATGAGCATCCCCGCCGCCGCGATAGAAGGTCTGCGCGGCTAGCGTATGCACCACGGCGACCAGCGCCATGTCCGGCTGCTCGCCAAGGGCGAGACGCAGGGCCATGGTCCGATGCGCGGTCAGGTCGCGAATGAGCGAGTCCGACAGCGGCTTGCCGTCTTCCTCCGCTACCTCGTCCTCGGCGTGAGGTGCCGAAACGTCGCTCTCATCGCCGTCGCCGTCTTCGATGATCTCGCCATCACCATTGACGCGCACCCCGTCGATGAAGGTTTCGCCGTCCACGGCTGCTTCCGGCTCCGGGGCTTCATCCTCGGCCCTGATGAAACCGCGCTCAATGCGGGCTTCGCCGTCATGGGACAGGACAATGAACATGCCGCCGCTTGCGATCTCTTGCGCCTCGTAGGCATGGCGCAACGCGTCGATGCGCTCGATCTCGGCTTCAAGCTCCCCGCAACGCTTGTCCACGTCATCGGGCAGTTCGTCATGGCTGTCATATTCCGATGTCAGGCGGTCAAGTTCGTCCTGCGCGGCGTCGTAGGCAACGGCGTCTTCCTCTGAAAGCTCCACCGGATGCGGATAGCTGCGGCGCATGCCGTGCGCGTGGGGAAAGTCGATATGGACGGAAACCCACTTCCAGCCCTCGGCTTCCTGAACCTGCTCCGCGATCCCTTCCAGCTTCTCAATGACAAGCCGGTCCAGCAAGGTCGGGTCTTCAAAGAAGCCGCCGCGATCCTCGGTGAACAGGTCGCGGATGATGTTGCCACCTGCCTCCGTATAGGCATGCGCGCCGACAAAGGCCGCGCGCCTATCCGTCGCCGCCACGTTGGGCTTGGTCAGGTCGCGGCGGATAGTCGATGGATCACGGTTATAAGATAGGTTGTCGAAAACATATTCCTGCCGCGCGTGGTCCTCGGTGATAGCGAAGGCCATCAACTGGTCCAGCGTCAAATCACCGTCGCGATAAACCTGCATCAACTTGGGGCTGACAGCGCCAAGGCGAAGCCGCTGCTTCACCACATGCGCGGTCACGCCAAACCGGGCGGCGATTTCCTCGGCGCCCCATCCACGATTTTCCGAAAGCTCATGGAAGCGCTCGAATTCGTCGGCGGGGTGAAGGTTCTCGCGCGTCACGTTCTCGTCAAGGCTGATTTCCGCCGCGTCGTTCGCCGTGTCGATGACGCAACGGACGGCTTCCGTCTTCTTGATCTGCTTGCGCTTGACGCGCAGCAATTGCGCCAGCCTGCGGCCTTCCCCGATGCTGACCAGATAGAAGCCGGTCGGCTCGCCCTCGGCGGTCGTTTCCGGCTCCACCACCAGATTTTGCAGGATGCCCTTTGCGGCGATGCTCGCCGCTTTCGCCTCGATAGACCCCTCGCTGTGCGGGGTCTTGCGGGCATTCATCGGGTGCTTCTTGAGCTTGTTGAGCGGGATAAAAACCGTCGCGCCATTTTCGACGGTCGAGGTGCTGTTGGTGGTCGTGGTCATGGTCGTTCTCCTATGGGCTTGGGTTGAAGCGCAGCGCTGCGCTGCAACCCTGCCCGTCGGCGAGACCGGGGGGTGCAAGGTGCAAGGGCGACCGGGACGGAGGGGGATCACCCGGCCTGCACAAGCGGATCGAAACTATGAGCGAGAGTGAAAAACACGCATCCGCGTGGAAGGCTGGGGACACCGTCCCGGTCGAGCGTCAGCGATCCCTTGCGCCGCGCTAGGGGGCAGGGCCCCCAAGCAATCGGACCGGCCAGAGCAAAGCGGAGGCCGGGCGCAAAGGACCGGATCAGGATTTGGATGGCCGAGATACCAAGTCCGTGAATCCTGATCGCGTGGGGTTTATCCTGGTGGTGGAGAATGCCCGAGTTCAATAGCCTTGCGACGCTGCGCCGTCGTCAATGCGCTCCAGAAACGATGGACACGCGCGGTCGGCATTTGCCGCAGATCATCGATGTGCTGGGCGCGACGAAGCTCGACCTGAAAGAAGGACGGGTGATGATCGACGTTGAAAGCTTGGAGTTTCCAGAAAACGACGGCGGCATATTTGGGGGTGAGCTTCTTGTTCTTACGGTAGTAATCAAGCGCTCCTGACAGAATGGGATTGCTCTCTTTCGCGGCAAGCTGCTCAAGGGTGCGGATGCAGGATTCCAACTGCATCTGCTGGGTAAGCTTGGTGAGGTGCCGTTTCGCCTCCGTTGGCGAAAGACGCCGACCTTTCTCCAGGACCGCCACGTCAAACTGGAGTATGCAATGGGAGCCCACCCAGAGCGTCGCATCGGTATATTGATTGGCGATCTCGAAGTGGTAGCGAAGATCCTGCTGACCGCAGAGTTCGCAGGTTTCGATGGGCGACTCATGATCCACCGTGTTTTCGGTGAAGGACCACTCGCCAAAGGCAGTCGGCAGGGTTCCAGCCACTGAAAGCGGAAGAATACTGTCACGAACTCGCTGAGTGTACCCGCCCATTGTGGTATCGCTCCTTATTTAAGAGCGCTTACCTTAGCTTGTTTCCTATTTAAGCCAAGCGGCCATTGCTTAAATAAGAGTGCAGCTCCATATTGGGCTCATGTCTGAACCCGACCCCAATCTTCGGCTAGGCCGCTTTGTTGAAACGCCCGTTGCGGGCGAGATCGTGCGCGCCTTCGTGCCGCCGCGCTTGCCGCCGGAACCTTCGATCGACGTGCTTGCCCTGCTGGAACGGCTGAGTCTGGCGGAACGCGCCTTGGGGCGCCTGGACGGCATCACCATGCTGCTCCCGCGTCAGGAGCTGTTCCTTTACATGTATGTGAGGAAGGAAGCCGTCCTATCGTCCCAGATCGAAGGCACGCAATCGACACTTTCGGACCTGCTCCGCTTCGAAACCGAGGCACAAGCCGGCCAACCGATCGACGACATCCGCGAAGTCTCGAACTATGTCGATGCCATGATGTACGGGCTGGAGCGGCTGGAACACCTGCCACTGTCGTTGCGCCTGATCCGTGAAATGCACGCGCGGCTACTGCAGAGCGGGCGAGGCGGCACGAAGAGTCCCGGCGAATTCCGGCGCTCGCAGAACTGGATCGGAGGCACTCGTCCCGGCAATGCGCTCTTCGTGCCGCCGCCACCGACCGAGATGGATGCCTGTCTCGATGCGCTTGAGCGCTTCATGCACGAGGAAGGCTCGCGGCTGCCCGCCCTGATCAAGGCGGGTTTGCTGCATGTTCAGTTCGAGACCATCCACCCGTTCTTGGACGGCAATGGCAGGATCGGCCGCTTGCTCGTCACGCTGTACCTCTGCGTCAACGGCGTGCTGCGCAAACCGCTACTCTATCTGAGCCTCTATCTCAAAACCCATCGCGCCGACTATTACCGCCTGCTTCAGGAAGTGCGCGAGCATGGCGCGTGGGAAGCCTGGCTCGACTTCTTTCTCACGGGCGTCGCGGACACTGCCAATCAGGCGTTCGATGCGGCCACCCGGATCGTCGAGCTGTTCAAGGAAGACCGCGAACGCATCACAGTGGAAAGCGATCGGGCGGGTTCGGCGCTGCGCATCCACGATCTGTTTCAGCAGAATCCCTATTTGACCGCCAACCAGCTCGTCCAGCAGACGGGCCTCTCTGCCCCTACCGTCAACGCAGCGCTCGCCGATCTAGAGCGGTTCGGCATCGTCGAAGAAGTCACCGGCCGCAAACGGGGCCGCGTTTTCAGTTACCGGGGGTATCTCGCCATCCTGAGCGAGGGCACCGACCCGCTCCCCACTGCCGCCTGACGGAAGGAAGCCTGTGCGTCTCGAATCTGTAACTCTGTCCGGCTTCCGCTGTTTCGGCCCCGATCCGATCACGGTGTCTATCTCATCTGAAATCACGGCCGTCGTTGGCCCGAATGCAGCGGGTAAGACCGCGCTCCTGCACGCGCTGTCGAAGTTGTTTGGCGTATCGCGGGCGCAGCGCACCGTTCAGCGTTCGGATTTCCACTTAGGTGCCGGCGACGATCCGGACGATCGTGAACCCAAGGATCTATTCATCGACGTGCTGATTGGCTTGCCCGAATTGGCCGACGGCACCGCAACCCCGGAGACGATCGCTCCCTCATTCCGGCATATGCAGATCGAACGGGAGGGCGAATCTCCGGTCTGTCGCTTGCGTCTCGAAGCGCGATGGGAAGATGACGGTACGGTCGAGGGCGAGGTTTCGCAGGAACTTTTCTGGGTCGATACGCTTGACGATGATCCGGCTGAAGACAAGTGTCACCCGGTCTCGGCGGCGGATCGCGGCCTGATCCAACTCTATTACACGCCTGCCAGCCGCGATGCGGCGGCTCAGATCAAGGCGACCACAGGGGCTCTCGCTGCTCGTCTGCTCCGCGCGATTGAATGGTCATCCGACACGGAGGAGGCCGTTCAGGAAGCCACCGAAAATCTGGCCACGGCTTTCGAGGGCGAGTCGGCAATTGCCGCGATCGGCAAAGCCTTGCAGGCGCGTTGGTCAGGACTTCACGATGATGTCGTCGATACAAAACCCCGGCTCAGTTTGGTCAGTCGTCGGTTTGAGGACGTCGTCAACAAGATTGCCGTCATCTTCGAGCAGGGACCGGACGGCCAGGAACGTGGTCTTGACGCCCTGAGCGATGGGCAGCAATCGCTCTTCTATTTCGCCCTGGCCGCCTCTGTCTTCGATTTGGAGCGCGAGGTTGTCGCGGGCACAGTCGAGGGCTTCCGCGATGACACGCTGCGCATCCCGGCGCTCACGCTCTTCGCGCTGGAAGAGCCTGAAAACCATCTCTCCCCTTACTTCCTCGCACGGATCATTCGCCAAGTCCGTTCGCTGACCGATGCCGGTGGCGCGCAGGCCATCGTCACCAGTCATTCGCCGGCGGTGCTGAGCCGCGTCAATCCGCGTGAGGTCCGCTACTGCCGCTGCGATCCGGAGACGCGCGTCTCGACGGTCAAAAAAATCATAATCCCGCCGGGAATTGACGAGGCATCCAAGTTCGTCCGTGGCGCGATGCTCGCCTATCCTGAACTCTATTTCGCTCGGTTCGTCCTGCTCGTCGAAGGCGACTCGGAGCGGATCGTCCTGCCGCCCCTGGCCGACGCGCTCGATCTTCTGATCGATCCTGCCTTCGTCGCCATCGTGCCGTTGGGCGGGCGGCATGTGCAGCATTTCTGGCGGTTGCTGAAACATCTCGCCATCCCGCACGCGACGCTTCTCGATCTCGATCTGGGGCGCGATGGTGGCGGTTTTGGCCGAGTGAAGACGGCGATCGAGAAGCTCATCGAATTCGGCGTACCAAAGGCCACACTCCTGAAACTCGATGACGGTGTGCTTTCCGACGAGCGATTTGCGGCTATGCACACTTGGCAAGATCCGGAGGATCGTAAAATCCTGCAAGGCTGGGTCAATTGCCTGAAGCCGTATGGCGTCTACTTCTCAGCGCCGCTCGACCTTGACCTGGCCATGCTCGAAGCCTTCCCCGACGCCTACAACGCGATCATCCCCAAGGGCGGCGGTCCGAAGATGGCCGCCGATAAGGCGGCGGAAGTGGTGCTCGGGACAGCAGGGCCGGGGCTCACGCTCTACACCGGGCCGTTTAAGGACTATCCGTCGCTTCTTCCTGCATACCGCTATCATTTTCTCACCAACAGCAAGCCGGCAACGCACCTCGCGGCCCTTACGCATATCAAGAAAAAGGACTTGGCCGAGAAAATGCCTTCGGTTCTGGCCGAGGTTCTCAGACACATCGCCAAGTCGTTGCGGCGGGACTAGCCATGGCCGTGCTGTCGCGACGGGTTCGCCCGGATGATTGGAAGCCGGTGGGCGTAGATGCGCTCGAAGCGAATGCGTTGAAGGTTGTCCGCTCGGCAGACAATCGTTCCGTCATCGCCGGCCCGGGTGCTGGCAAGACGGAATTGCTGGCGCAACGCGCCGCCTATCTCCTCCAGACCGGCGCCGCACCTGCGCCAAGGCGTATTCTCGCGATCAGCTTCAAGCGAGATGCTGCGACCAACCTCGCGGCGCGGGTCCGTCAGCGCTGCCATCGCAATCATGCCGGGCGCTTCGATTCCATGACGTTCGACGCCTTTGCGAAAGGGCTCATTGATCGCTTTGGTCAGGCGCTGCCCGAACGCTGGCGGCCACGGCCCGACTACGAAATCATATTTCCCAATGATCGGGATTACCGCGACTTCCTGTTTCAGCAGGTCGGCACGCCGCCGGCATCGGTGGGCACTTATGCTGATATCCAAGCCATCACGGTGAAGGCTTTCGAGCGCCGTCATCTGGTTGGATCGCCACTCCCGGTGGACGGTTGGCCAAAGCCGACGCCGGGCCAATGGGCGGCGGACCGCTTGTGGCAAACGTCGCTTCACGAGGGGAAGAAGAGCGTCTTGTCGTTTCCCATGATTGGGCGGCTCGCCGAACTCCTGCTACGGGTCAATCCGATGGCGCGTGACGCGCTTCGCCTGACCTATTCACACCTGTTCATGGACGAATTCCAGGACACGACGCAGATTCAATATGATCTGGTTCGCACCATCTTCCTCGGCACCGATACGGTGATCACTGCCGTTGGGGACAACAAGCAGCAGATCATGCGCTGGGCGATGGCGATGGATGATCCCTTCAGCGCCTTCGACGCCGACTTTGGCGGGAAGCTGACGCCGCTCTTTAACAACTATCGCTCGTCGCCAGAGCTGGTGCGCATCCAGCACGTTCTGGCTCAAGCTTTGGACGCCCGCGCCGTAGCGCCAGTATCGAAGACCGTGGGCACGATCGCCGGCGACAGTTGTGCGATCTGGGACTTTTCAACACCGGAGATCGAGGCGGATCGCCTGGCGGCGTTCGTTGCCGCCGAGATGAAAACCCACAAGCTCGGCCCGCGCGATTTCGTTCTGCTTGTCCGCCAGAAGGCAGCCGACTACGCGGCTGTCCTCGAACCAGCGTTCATGGCCGCCGGTATTCCCCTGCGCAACGAGGCCGGGACTGTCGGCGCGGTGATGCTGCAAGAACTGCTTGCGGAAGAAGCATCTGAACTGATCATCGCCATTCTGCGCCTTGCTATGTCCAAACGGGCGGGACGGTACTGGACGGACTGTCAGGAGGCGCTTGCCGCCCTTCGTGGTGTCGCGCCTGATGAAGAGGGCGCGCAGACCAAACTCGCCCGTGAACTGGACGCCTATGCGATCAAACTCAGCGCCACCTATCCCACCCCACCAAAATCAAAGGCGATAGCGCGATCCATCGTGGACGACATTCTAGCGTTTATCGGCCGAGAACGACTGATCGCGGTTCATCCCGCCTACGGCCAGGGCGGCTGGCTCGAAATGGTGCTTGATGCGACCGCCGTGCATATGCTCGCGTCGTCGGCCGGTGGCGTCGATTGGTCATCAGCTCTCGATGCCTATGAAGGCGTTCATGCGATTCCGCTGATGACGATCCATAAGAGCAAAGGGCTCGAATATCACAGCGTCATCTTCGTCGGGCTGGACGATGGCGCATGGTGGAGTTTTGCCGGCGATCAGATCGAAGCGACGGCCGGATTCTTCGTGGCTTTCACCCGCGCCAAGCAGCGCGTTGTTTTCACCTACTGCGCGCGGCGCGGCGCCCGAACAAAGATCGCGACGCTGTACGGCCTTTTGGGCAAGGCCGGTGTCCAAACTGTTCATGTGGCTTGATGCGGCTGTTGAGGACTAAGGAGCAGTCAGGCGGCATTTCAGCTTGGGTACACTCCCGATCTCAAGCTGTGCGCACGACAAGTTAGCCAAGTTGCCCGTGGTGTTCGAGCACGCGCATCAGGACGAGGTTCGCCCGGGTGAAGTTCTCCCGCTGATCGCGGAGCTGATAGGCCCATTTCGCTCCATGGAAGAGGTTGTTGCGGAACCGCCAGACAATCATCAGCAGCGCCAGCATCCGGTCGCGAGGATCGTCGTTCACGCCTTCGATCACCGCCTGCACGAGATCGGGATGGTCAGAGGGCCGGAGACCAAGATGGGGGAAGTGGTAGGTCAGCGCACCCTCGGCGAAGTACCGATTGCGGAAATAGGTAAGTTCGGCGGCATAGCCGTCTGCATCGAGAGTGCCCGCTGCCGCCCACTCGTCCACTTTGGCGCGGATGCGGTCAGCACGGGCGAAGTTCGCCATGACCTGGGCTTCGAAAAGACTCCACAGGAAGGCGAAGTCAAAGATGGCGCGGCGGTCCGGTTCGGGAAGGTCGCGATATCCCGGCGCACGCGCCTCAAGCCACTGTTCGCTCATTTTCCAGCCGCCAACCTGGCCTCAAGACGGGCAGCCTTCTCGGGCGTGTCGATATACTGGGATAGCACCGGCCGAGGACCAAAGACGTCCCGAACATGGATTCGGACCTCCTTGCCATTGCGCCGGACGTCCGTCTGGATCGTTGGAACGCGGGCAGCATGCGCGTGCACGAGATCGTCGCTCGATCGATCCTGAGCAATGGTCATCCGGTACGCAAACTGAGCGATTGTTCGATTGAGACGGCGGATCAACTGCTTGTCGGTGATGGTCCGATGACGGGAGATGGCATTGGCCGGGCCTCGTTTGCTCGTGCCGCGCACCAACATGCGTGCCGTGATCGGAAAAATAAGCTCGACCTCGCCAGAGTGATCATACGGCCGGCGCGCAGAGAGCGTTTGCTTCGGATCATAGCTACAGACCGGATTATCGGACGCCAGAAATGGCGTGTCGGTTGCGTTGTGAAGAACCTCGAAACAGAGCCGGAAGCAGAGATCGCCGAAAGTCTTGAACTCGTCTTCCATCGCCAAGAGTGTTTCATGCGGGTTGATGCCGACGGGTATGGTGTCGAACTGGCCGGCGTAGCGCTCATACTCTGGCGGCAAGGCGCCGAGTTCTTCGAGGATCTTGAATTCGCTGCGGAGCTTCGCTTCGAGCATCAAAGCGACCCGGTCGCGTGTGGCCGGCACGCGCGCGCGCATGATCGCTTGCATGCCCTGGACATTGAACGAGATCGCTGGCGACAGCCGCCGGGCCTGTAACGCGCGGACTGTCTCAGGCCACACCGTTTCGATGGAGCCCCACAAATCTTCGAACCGATGATTCTCCTGCCCGCCTTCGGGCAGCGGCTGTGAGTAATAGTAGTTTTCGTATCCGATGGCGGAAGGCTGCATGGGGTGCGGCGTCTCGGGGGCCTCCGCGCGATAGACATAGACACGGCCGCGTTCGTTGGTGAAGCCCTCCATGTAGGTGACCGAAATGAAGTGGTGCTTTCGGTTCGTCCGCCCGGTGTCGCCGCGCACCGGGTTGAAGATGCTGAACGGTCTCACGTCCTCATCGATCGGGACGTCACCCCATCTGCCAAAATATGTGGTCGGTCGTGTCACCCGTTGCTCAATCTCTTTAGAGTCCTCTTCCGGGGAGGAACCCCTCCGACTTCAGTCGGATACTGGCTTCAGCCACAGACTCGCGTGCAAGCCTGTAACCTCGGAAAAAACGGAAGACCGCCTGAAGGGCGTAAGTCTTCCGTTTTTTCCGAGGTTACAGGCTATGCGCTATAAAAGCGGTTGTCACACGACATTCCATCATCGCTACCATCTCGTGTGGGCGCCGAAGTATCGGTTCAAAGTGCTCCATGGCGACGTGCGCCTGCGGGTTCGAGAGATCATCAGGCAGGTCTGCTCAGAAATGGGCGTGACGATCATCAACGGCGCGCTGTCCCGCGATCACGTCCACATGTTCGTCGAAATCCCGCCGCATGTGTCGGTCAGCGACTTCGTGCGCCGCGCCAAGGGGCGATCGTCACGAAAAATCCAGCAGGAGTTCGAGCACATCCGCAAACGATATTGGGGGCAACGCTTCTGGCAAAGGGGCTACTTCTCGACCACCTCCGGCAACATCACCGATGACATCATCATGCGGTATCTCGACAAACATACCCACAAAAATGGCTTCAGCCCCGCCTCATGATCCTACCGGCGTCAGCCGGTTAGTCATTCAGATCTACACTTTGCTTTTACACCAAAGCCCGATGACTCAGCGAAGTTCCCTCATCGAGTTTGATCGTATCCAAGTGCAGGTCAAGAATATAGGCGCACATCTGATAAGGCTCAGGCGGGCGGGTCGCCCTGGCCAAAATCGTCCATCCCCTTTGGCATTCGCAGTTGCGTGACCGATGACAGCACCGAGTTCGCCCAAATCGTATTGCACTCGATTTCGCCGTTGCGTTTGAACCAGTGGGTGGCGCCAGGAATCAGATCGAACGGGATCGGATGGGTTGCCAGTGGATTATGGTAGACCTCCAGCTCCTGACACCAGGCCTCGCCCCAAGGCCACAGGGCGGCATATTCCGGGCTGCCGACTTCCAGTTCGAACGGGATCGCGTCGAGTGCGCCCGGCCTCCGGTCGAAGAGGCTACCGCTCCGTATCATTTTGAGGCCTTTGGGCTGGTAGCCCGCAAGGAACCCCATGCGGTTAAATTTGGCCATCGTTCCAGCGTTGCTGAAGACCACGGCCGAGAGATGAGCGAATTCGGGGTCGCGGAAGAGACCGGCGGGGATGGAGTGCTTTCCGGTCAAATGGGTGATCGGCGTTCCAATCGCGCGGCGAGAGGTCCCGCCGCCGATGACGTCGGCCCGCAGACCGTAAAGATAGGTGGGAAGCGCCTCGCGACTCCAGACCATGGAGCCGGACTCGTGGAAGTCAGCGATCGCGATTGCAAATGGGTGTCCGCGGACGTGGTCGGATGCCTGATAATTGCGTTGGAGTTTGCCGCGTAACGTCTTGGCGAACCGCTCCGCTGGCGCACCCGTGAGGCGCTCGTTGCGGTCTTCAGGCGCATGAACCCAGTCGCCGATCCCGCCAGCGTGGGGGATATCGGAATTTGCTGTGACTGCTTCGATCCAACAGACCGCGCCGTCTTTTTCTATCTCGAAATCCGGGGAGACGTAGTCCTGCCTGACGATCAGACCCTGTTCCCGAAAGCAGGCGAACAGATAGAGTTCGAAGAGGCGCGAGGCGAAGTTGCTCGTTTGCAGGTCGGGGACGAAGTTCGCGTCCGGATTGGGCAGCGCCAGGTAGCATTCGCCGACCGCGACAAGCGCGGGCACATGGCTGATCGTCCCGGCCAAAAGCTCGAATTCCCGAGAAATGCCCTTGGGTCCGACCTTCATAAGGGGCGCGCGCCGTCGCGCGCCTGGCGGAAGCGGCTCCGGCGCATCGCCACCGCGCATGCCCATTCTGAGCGCGTCCTGGGCCCGGTCAGGCGTAGAAAACGGGCCCTGCTGATCGACGCAGACCCAGCGGTGATCGACGCGCCGTCGCAATGCCAGCGTGCTGAACGCGCCGCTGTCCTGAGCGAGGAGAATGCATCCGCAGGCACTGCCGCGGCCAACCTGGTAGGCGGTGAAGATCGTCGATGGCTCGAAGTTCGGACCTTGTTCAAGCGAAAGGGCGTGAAGCTCGAATTGCCGCGGGCTGATGGGCTTGATCAGCAAAGAGTCATTTTCCGTGGGCATCACCGATCAATCCATTCCGCCCAAAAGCTCTACAGATATTGCGCGCCACGATCGAGGAGATCGCTCAGCACGTCGGTGCGCGTTCGTGTTTCCTTCAACGCGGCTTCGACCAGCCCGTGCGCAACCCCGCGCGCCAGGCTTCGCGCCATAACGCGCTGCGCTGTCGAAACCCTCTGGAGCCCGGCGCGCCCATGAACGAATGTGCTGCGCAATTCGAAGAGGTCCTTGTAGGCCTGCACGCTGGCGCGGTCACCGAGGACAGCGGCGAGGCGCGCCGCGACACGGTCCGTCGCGGACGACAGCTTTTTGTGCGGGTCAGGTTTCGGTCGGAGCCACTTTTTGTGATCCATCTCAAGACCGACGGCGGCCTCGATCGCGGTCATGTGCGCCATGACCTCATCCATTCCATCGGCGAGAAAGGCGCGAACGAGGAAATGCGCGACCGGGGTCTCAAAAAGACCGGTCGCCCTTGCCGTTTCCAGCTCTCTCCACGCGCTATCGGTAAACAGGGCCAGTCCCGACGTGGCATCCTCATCGAGGCGCAAGGCGGTCGGTCGCTCAAGTTCGACGTCGTCGCCCCAATCGTCCTGGACGATCCAAGGCTCAAGGCTGAGGCTATCGGCACTCGGCGGCGGTGACGGTCGAATGAACAGGTCGTCGTCGACCGTGTGAATCCACGGCGTCCGAAAGCCTCTCCAGTCGACTTCCTGCATCGTCGACCACTGTTCCCACGGCGCCAGCAGCAGAAAGAAGAGCGCAGCTTCGACCGCTGGCGGGAAACGACCAAGATGGGGATCGATCTCGCCGAAATCCCGGTCGAACGTCATGTACATGAACGGGGATGTGCGCGCCTCGGGCCGAGGGTCGAGTACGATTTCTTCTTCCACTACAAGCCAGTGGAATTGCGCCAGGCGCTTGGCTTCGAACGGCTGGTTGTGAAAGTTGCGGGCAAGACGCGGGGCGTCGAACAGGTCCGCCAAGTCGTCGGCGCTGAATTCCGCAACGCGGGCGTTGCCGAAGTTCAGCATCGGCAGGTCGTCCGCCAGATCCAGTGGGCACAGATGCCGCCGAAGCGTGGTCTTGCGTTTGTAGGCCCCGTCGATCGCGTTCGCTGCGCTAACAGGGTCCAAGCTTAGGTCTGCACAGTTCGCAGGGAGATGACACGGCAGCCCGAGCGAGCGCAGCGCCGTACTCAATGCAAAGACCGGCTTGCCGCCGCCATACTCCGCTTGGCACAGCTCGCTCAGCGCGACGAAGCTGGGGGCGGCCAGAAGGTTGTCCGGGCCAGGTCGCGGAATGCGCCACAGAGCTTCGACCGCAGCGATCATCGATGGGCTTGCCGGCATCAGACCCGTCCAGCCGACGCCGGCGTTGCGCCGAGGCTCACCGCTTCAGCGATGTAGTGGCGGTAGGCGAAGTTGATGAGGTCTCGTACCAGTTCGAGGAGGCCGCCCGTGGGCAGACCGTCAAACGGGTCGCCGTGCGCCAGCATGTTTCGGCGCTCGGCGAGGGTTGGACGCGTCTCGCCGGTTAACTGACCGACGACCGTTCCGCCGCAGCGCGTCACCATTGGGATCTGCCTGTCGGTCAGCCCGTCAGCATCCACCATATATTTCAACAGCGCGGCGAAACTGCGCTTCCTCTTGGAGACTTGCCCGCCGTAGCGGTCCATCACCGCCAGCTCCAGGGCGATCAAGGCTGCGAGTTCGCCGGCTTTCACCACGCTGAAATCGACCCAGCCCAGCATGTAGAGTGTCTGGGCGCGGGCAAACTTTGCGCGGACGATGTCGGGAATCCGTGCGTCGATGCCGAGGCCCTCGACGAAGTCGCGCCAATCAGTGGCCTTATCGAACCTGACGAATCCTCCCGGATTGCCCGGTGTCGGCCAGGCCAGCAGCACGGGTTCGTCTCGGTCGGTTAGCGCAACATGCGAGCGATCGGCCGTGAACATTATGCGCGCCGCAGCATCCGCTCGATGCGCACCCGCTGGTAGCCATGCGCATGCACATGCTGGCGAAGCTGGCGGATGTCGCGCACGCCAAACGCCACGGCCGCCTTCAACGGACTGGCGAAGGTCGCGTAGTAGGACCATCGGGCGTCGGTCGGGAGGGGCGCATTCTGGCGGCGATCGGTGATGACGACATCGCGCGGGTCACTGGTGTTGCGGAACGCGTGGAAGGTGATCCAGTCGGGCCGACGATAGCGCGCGGCCTTGCTGAACGGCACAGATTGCACCTTCACGTCGGTCTGATCCAAAACCCAGTCGCGCTGCTCCAGAATCTGGCGAACCATGTGGCCGACCATCTGCTTGACGCGGTCGGCAAGGATGTCCTCACGAAACTCGGCAAGCAGTTGCTCCTCGATCCCTTCGACCGCCGGCTTGCCGAGCTGCGAGGCGGTTTCCAGGCGGGCAACATTGTCATCTTGGGTCAGGAACGCCCAGATGCGCTGACCCAGTTCGGTCTCATACAGCGACGCGAATTTCTCGGGATTATAGGCAAACATGACAGGGCCTCCTTTACCGGGCAAATATGCCCGGTTATAACGGCCTGTCAATGGGTGTCGGGCAGATGCGATAGGGGGTGGCCTTTGGATCTTGAGGACCTGGTAACGGCGCTGGCGCCGCCGCCCAATCGCGTCGGCAAAGCCGACGGCGATCATGAGCATCATCTCTACGAGGGCGCCGTGATGATTGCCTACGCGATGCACCTGCTCCGCTCAGAGGGTGCGCAGCACGTTCGAATTCATCCTGATGGCGAGCACGGCAAGCAGTTCGATTTTACCGGCTGGCTGGATCGTCGCGGATTCCGGAAGATCTCCACGATCGGCACCACAGCCTATGGCGGCGTGTACGAGAATCCCGCCGGACAGACGATAACCGTCAATCCGAGATCAGGTCTTGGCGATGTCGTTGCAGAGGTCGGCGATCATATTATCTCGGCCGAATGCAAGGGCGGTATCATCAACACTAGGCATCCTGGCCAGGTGTCACGGCTATACAAGGGCCTTTGCGAAACGGTCGGCATGCTGATGGCGGCACCGTTGCAGGGCCGACAGGTCGCGGTCGTCCCCTTCACGAACAGCACCTTTCGGCTTGCCGAGCGCCTTGCGCCTCGATGCGCCATGGCTGGGATTGAAATCGCGTTGGTCGGCAGCCGCGGTGAAGTTCTCAACGTGAAGTCGCCCCTAGCGTCTGAGCGCGCTACAAGTACGGTCAAGTAACAAGATAGGTTGGGGGGAATGATGAGTCGGGGATCTGAGTGGCGGCGGTGGGAGCCGCACATTCACGCGCCGGGTACGGCGATGAACAACCAGTTTAGCGGGCCGACGGCTTGGGAAGACTACCTGACGGCGCTTGAGCAGGCGACGCCGGTGATCGAAGCGATCGCGGTGACCGACTACTATGTGACGGATACCTATGAAGAGGTGCTTCGCCGAAGGGACGCCGGTCGCTTGCCGCGCGCCAAGCTCATATTCCCCAATGTCGAGCTTCGGCTGGATGTGGCGACCGCCAAAGGCGGTTTCGTCAACTTGCACCTCTTCGTAAGCCCGGAAGATCCAAACCACGTTGAGGAGCTGCGTCGACTACTTTCGCGGCTGCAGTTCAACGTGATGCAAGATCGCTTCGATTGCACCAAGGACGATCTCATTCGCCTCGGCAAAAAGGCCGACTCGAAGATCACCGATGATCGTGCGGCGCTGTCCTACGGGGCAAACCAGTTCAAGGTGAATTTCCAGAAGCTGCGGGAAGTGTTCTCCGAAAGCGGCTGGGCGAAGAAGAACATCCTTATCGCAGTTGCTGGTGGGGCCACTGACGGCACTTCGGGGGTGCGCGAGGCTGCTGATCAAACCCTTCGGCGCGAGATCGAGGGATTTGCCCATGTAATTTTCGCAAGCAGCGAGGCGCAGCGGGATTTTTGGCTCGGCAAGCGTGATCTGGCGCCAGCGGACATTCGCACTCGATATGGCGGGCTCAAGCCCTGCCTGCATGGCAGCGACGCCCATAAGCTGGAAGACGTAGCCACGCCGTTTGGCGACCGCTTCTCGTGGATCAAGGGCGCCCTTGAGTTCGATGCACTGCGCCAGGCCTGTATCGACCCAGGTGGCCGGGCGCATGTCGGCGCGGAGCCGCCAGCATCAGCCACGCCGTCGCAGGTAATCTCGCAGATCGAAATCCTAGATGCGCCGTGGGCAACCACGCCGATCATCCAGCTCAATCCCGGCTTGGTGGCGATCATCGGCGCCCGTGGATCGGGCAAGACGGCATTGGCCGACATGATTGCGGCAGGTTGCGACTCGATCACGGACGAGTCCTGGAATGCTGACGAATGGGCCAATCCTTCGTTCCTTGTCCGGGCGCGCCCGTTGATCGGCGAGGGAAAAGTCAAAGTGAGCTGGGCGGCGGGCGAACCAAGCGTTCGTTCCCTCAATGGCTCGGACGCCAACGGCCCGTTTGCCTACGAGCGCGTGCGTTATCTCTCGCAGCAGTTTGTCGAGGAGCTTTGCTCGTCCAGCGGCCTGACCGATGGCCTTCTGCGCGAGATCGAACGCGTGATTTTTGAAGCCCATCCCGACGAGGAACGTGATGGCGCACTGAATTTCGAGGAGCTGCTGGAGCAGCGGGCGACACGGCATCGTCTCGCGCGGGAGCGTGAGGCTGACGCGGTTTCGCAAATCTCCGATCGGATCGGCACCGAACTTGAGAAGGAAAAGCTCGCCGCGAGCTACGAGGGGCAGGTTGGGCAAAAGAAAAAGCTAATTGACGCCTATACGGCCGACCGCGCCAAGCTGGTCTCGGCGGGCAGCGAACTTCGGGCGCAGCGGCACACGGATTTGGCAGCCGCGGCGAACCAGATCCGGACGACACTTCGCCGGTTCACGGGACAGCGCCAGACCTTCCTTGCGATGCAGGACGAGGTGAAAGACCTCCGACGAAATCAGGCCCCTGAGACGCTTCGCCAGGCCCAGACCCGGCATCCGAATAGCGGCATGACAGCCGAGCAGTGGGCGGCGTTCCTGCTGGATTACAAAGGCAAGGTGGACGACAATCTCGCCACTTATGTGAAGTGGGTGGACGGCAAGATTGCCGAACTCAAGGGCGTCGCGCCGCCCGCGGGCGACCCCAATAAGCCCTTCTTCCCGGACGATACCGACCTCACCACGCTGTCGCAGGCCATCCTCGACGCCGAAATGGGCCGACTGGAGAAGCTGGTCAGCGCCGACAAGGAAACGCAGAAGCGATACACCGCCTTGTCCGGCAGCATCGCAACGGAAACCGCGGCCCTTCAGACACTCACCGATAAGCTGAAGGACGCTCAGGGCGCGAAGGATCGGGCGCGTGATCTGCAAACCGAACGCGAGGAAGCCTATGGCAGAGCATTTGATGCTCTTGTCGCCGAGCAGTCGGTTCTAGAAGAGCTGTACGCGCCGCTGATGGCGAGGCTGGCCGCGTCATCCGGCACGCTGAAGAAGCTATCGTTCTCGGTCGCCCGGATCGCGAATGTCGAGCAGTGGGCGTCAGAAGCCGAAGATGGCCTCATCGATCTGCGCAAGGCCGGGTCGTTCCGGGGCAAGGGCACGCTTCTTCAAAAGGCGCATGAGGTTTTGAAAACCGCCTGGGAGACCGGCGATTCCGCCGCTGTTCGTGCTGCGATGGCGGAGTTCCGACGGCTCTATCAAAAGGATCTGCTCGATCATTCGCCGGTCGCTCACACCGATCAGGCTGAGTTCCGGGCCTGGTCGAAGCGCTTCGCGCAGTGGCTCTTCAGCACCGACCATATCTCGATCCGGTACGGCATCGACTATGACGGCGTCGATATCCGGAAACTGTCGCCAGGCACGCGTGGAATCGTCCTGTTGCTGCTGTACCTGGCCCTCGATGACAGCGACGATCGCCCCCTCGTGATCGACCAGCCCGAAGAGAACCTCGACCCGAAGTCGGTGTTCGATGAGCTGGTGCATCTGTTCGTTGAGGCTAAGGCGCACCGTCAGGTGATCATGGTGACGCACAATGCGAACCTGGTGATCAACACCGACGCGGACCAGATCATCATCGCTGAGTCTGGGCCGCATCCGCACGGCGCTCTTCCTCCCATCACCTACACGTCTGGTGGCCTGGAGAGCGCGTCGATCAGGGAGACGGTGTGCAACATCCTAGAAGGCGGCGAAGGCGCTTTCCAAGAGCGCGCTCGCAGACTGCGCGTGAGGCTAGAACGCTAGACGCGACGTTCTATCGGCGCCGCTGCCATGGGAGGCGGCTATCGTCCGACAGCTTGTCTCGCCATGCGCTGATCTGTTCATCCATCTGGTCCATGAGATCGCCCTTGGCGTCGATATCGGCGACAAGGGCGACGCTGACGAACCCCGGCTCGTCCTTGACGGCTGGCAGGCGCCAGACTTCGTACCGCGTCACGCCATTTCTCGTTCCAGCCGGCGGTGTCGGGTTTGGTCCCCATGCGTCGGCAAACTTTGGGTCGCGTGCGCGCAAATCGGCGAAGTCGATCGTCCAGCGTTGGTCGGAGACGGTGCCGAAGGCGGGAACGATCCCGGGAATGAGGTAGTCGCGGACGATGTTGTCGAGGTCATGCAAGACCGCCGGCGGCGTCTTTGGGTTCGGTCGTACGACGACCTCCAGCGCGACAGCTACCACCAGCGGGTTGATGACCCAGTCCCAGCGCTGTTTGAACGCGTCGATTTCGTCCGACACCTTTTGCTTGAAGGCTGACGATCCGCCGGTCGCGATCGGCAGTTCGCCGACCTGAAGCCGAAGCTTGGAGTCGCCGACCAACCCGGCCCACATGGATTTGTCGAACCCGGTCGGAATGCCTCGGGGAAGGCCATACAGCCAACTCAACACGGAGATATCGACGCCGCTACGCCCGAGCAGCGCGCGTTGAGCGCTCCAACGGACCATCTTGCAGTATCCCTCGTACATTTCGTCACCGAGGGTTTGGCGCTGAAGTTTCTCGTCTCGAATTAGCTCGCGGTAGGTGTCGATCCATTCATCTTCGCGCTCCCGCTCATAGTACGACTCCATGTTTTCGCCGTCTCGCAGAGCAATGGCCGCGAGTTCCAGATCATCGAGCATGGAGGAAAAGGGCCTGGCTTCGATGCGAACATTGGGCTGGTCTTCGCCATGACGACACATCACTGACAGCGCCTGTATCTGGCTGTCATCGCCGTATAGAAGGCTCTTCTTCGGCCAAGCCACGCCGGTCATCCGGTCACCGAGAAGGTCTAGAAGGTTCTTGGCGATCGTATGCGCGTGCGCCGGTGATTTGCTGGCCGTGGCGAGATCGAGTTTGAGCGCAACGTCCCCCCTAAAGGTGCTGCGCTTGACGGAGGTAAGCTGTTTGGCGATCTCCGTTTGAAAGGCGGTGCGATCGGCGACTGACATCTTCTTCGACTGGGGTTCGATGTTGTCGATATTGATGTGGACGCGACGCTTGCGCCGTTGCTGGTATCGGGCTGATGCTCCGGCGTCGCTCGCCATGAAACTTTTGATGTCGTTCAACGCCGTCTATATCCCACTGATTGGAGAACTCCTGTTCGAAGACAGTAGATAAGGTTATGGTCGTCGTAACAGTAGTATTTTGAGAAGTTGTCTGTGCCGGGCTCTGCGATAAAGGGACTGGTTCGACGATCTCTCCACCGATAGATGCCGAAATGTCGAGAATTTTTTCACCCAAAATTTCCGTGCAAAATCAAGACCGTAGGTTTTTGACGGCATTACAAGCGGTATTTCACAATGAGATTTTTCATTTTCGCAATGAAAACAGTACGTTATGCGGTTCAACGACAATAGAGTGGGAGTGATCCGATCAGAAGCGCGCGGCGAGCGTCAGGCTGACGGTGCGCGGGTCTTGCGAGATGATCTGTGGCGACATCCGGTATCGCAACGGATTGCCGTAGGCGAAGGCGCGGCCTTTCCGGCCCAGAGGGTTGGCGGCGGCGGCGGAAAGAGTCCAGTTGCCGCGTGACAGGCTGGCCTCGACCCCGCTTTCCAGCAGATTGCCCATCCGCCGGTCCAGATCGGGATCGAAGCTCAGATGCGCCGGCCCAACATAGCGCAGGCCGATCCGCGCCGCGCCCTTCATCCCGCCCAGCGCGAAGACCTGCGCGAGCGCCGCGCGCAGGCTGTGGTCCGGCACGACAGGGAGTCTGGTGTCGCGCAGCGCATATCCCAGCGCGTTGCGGATCAGCCGCGCATCGGTGACATTTCCGCCCGCCTCGATCGAACGCCCTCCGCCTACGGGCAGATCCACCGACAGTTCGACGCCCGCTATCCGCGCGTCCCCCGCCTCCACCGTTTCGATGAGGGCGGACGGGGTCAGCGTGTCCGAGCGGACGTGGCTCCATCGCGAAAGCCAGGCGGACGCCTCTACATGTCCCGCGCCCAGCGCCTGCTTCCAGCCGATTTCAAGCGACGCCAGTTCATCGCCCTCCACGCCGTCCCCGCCGCCGGAGCGGGACTGCCCCGGCGCGCTTTGCCGGACCGCCGAACCGTAGCGAAGATAGACCAGCCGATCCGGGTCGGGCTTCCACGATAGCGCGAAGGAAGGGGTGACGCCCGTCTGTTCGCGTTCGCGCAGCAGGGTGCCGCCCGATGCCGCGACCCGATCCGCGGTGAAGCCGTGATAGAAACGCCCCCCCACCTGCGCCGTCAAAGTGCCGGTTACGGGATAGGTGAGGTCGAGATAGGCGCCCGTCTCGTGACTGTCGCGCCGGTTGCGCGCCAGCAGCAGCGCTCGATCCTGCCCTCCCAGCAGCCGGATGGACAGCGACTGGCTGGCGTCGATGCGCGACAGACCCGCGAGCCATGCGACGGCGCCCCACGCCCCGCGCGCGCGCAATTCCGTGTCCCACAGGCGAAAGCGGCGGTCGTCCGCCAGAATTTGCGGATCGGGCAGGCCAAATCCCTCCGCGCCGACGGTCGCATCGAACATGTCCGCCACCTCATGCCAGGTCATTCCGGTGGACAGCATGATGTCTATGCCGGACAGGCTGCCATGCAGCCGCGCCGCCGCATGGCGAAGGTCGTTGTCGTGCGGCTCGGGCAGTTGCGCGGGACGGTCGTAGCTGCCTTTTCGGTCGGTATAGCGGCTGTCCTTGGAGTTCAGCCATTGCGCCATGGCGGTGAAATCCAGCCGCCAGCCCTCCGCCGGGACGATGCCGATCTGTCCGCGCCCGCCTGTGACACGGGTCGGATTGATGTGGCGGCGGCGGTCGACGCCGGTGCCGCTGTCGATCCAGCCCGGCTCCAGTGCGGTGTAGGCAACGAGGCGCAGTCCCGCTGTTCCGCCGATCACCGGCATGTTCGCCACCGCCGAGGCGGAATAGCCTCCCGCGCCGCCCGCAACGATGCTTCCGCCGCCCGAGATTGCGGCCATGGTCTTTTCGAGGTCCACCGGCTGAGGCGTCATGCGATAGATGCCGCCCAGCGTGCCGCTGCCGTAAAGCGATCCCTGCGGCCCCTTGAGCACCTCCACCCTTTCAATGTCGACAAGGCGGAGGTCGGGGTCCGGAGCGGAATAGGTGAGGCGCGTTTCGTCCAGCACGACCGCGACGGTCGACTGGCTTTCCCCGCCGAATGCGCTGTCCGCTATGCCGCGCAGGAACATGCGGTTCCGGCCCGGTCCCAGCGCGGTCAGGGCAAGGCCGTCGATCCGCGCCGCAATATCGCCCGTGCCCCCAAGGCTGCCCGAACCGGCGGGCATGTGCATCGCATCGACCACCGATACCGACGCGGGCAGCGACAGGATGTCGGTCGGCTGCTTCGTCGCCGTGACGAGGATCAGCGGCGATGGCGGCGGCGCGGGCGGCCTGAGGATGGGTGCGGCGGGTTTTGCGAGGCTTTGCGGCGCGCGTTCGATACGCCATGCGGACGGTCCGGTCTGCCGCGCGCGATACCCGGTGCCCGCCAGCAGCCGCTCCAGCGCCTGCCCTTCCGTCATGGCTCCGCGCACGGGCCTGACCCGGATGCGCGGCAACGCGCCTTCGGTGCCGATGGACACGCGCCGTTCGCGGGCGAGTTCGTCCAGAGCATCCGCAAGCGTGCCGGACGACAGGTCGATGGGCGGAGCGGCGGCTTCCCGCGCTTCAGTTCGGCTCCACGCGCCAGTCGCCAGCGTGACCGCGCAGGCGCAGACCCAGGAGACCGACCAGATCGCGCAATGCCTTATCGCCGTCATCGACAATCAGCGTCCCCGAAAACCGTCGGGCCTCCAACGCTGGCGGCGCATCGACCCTTACCCCCGCATAACGGCGCAGGTCGGCCAGCACCAGAGCGAGGGAGGCGTTGTCATAGGTGAGCCGCCCGGCCTGCCACGCCCCCACATCGGCAGGCCTGACCGGCGCGAGCGTCAGCGCCGCCCTG
This sequence comes from Sphingobium amiense, assembly GCF_003967075.1. Taxonomy (NCBI): domain Bacteria; kingdom Pseudomonadati; phylum Pseudomonadota; class Alphaproteobacteria; order Sphingomonadales; family Sphingobiaceae; genus Sphingobium; species Sphingobium amiense. Next base: position 4,079,451 of record NZ_AP018664.1, on the reverse strand, counting down.
CCCGCGTCGAAGGTCAGGCCGCTGCCAGCATCGAGCGCGACCGGTCTCGCCATGGCGTCGCCATTCACCGTCACGCGGCCCTCGGCCACCGAAACCCGCACGACATCGCGATCCTGCTGCACATCGAAGCGCGTGCCGATGTCGCTGATCCGCACCCCACCCGCATCGACGGTCAGCGTGCGCGACGGGTCGTGGCGGATGTCGAACATCGCGCCGCCCGCAACCTCGATATGATCGCCGCCACGCCCCCCGACCAGCAGGCGGCTGTGCGGCGCGAGCAGGACCGACGATCCGTCCGACAGGGCGATGCGGCGGACTGTGCCGTGCGTGACATAGCGGGTCGATGGCGCGGAGGTGAAAAGAGGAACCGCGACCATGGCGGCGAGCGATGCCGCGACCGCCAGCCCGCCCCACGCCCAGCGGCCGCGCCCTCGTGAAGCGGGCTGGGAAGGCTGTTCCCCGACATCGTCGAGGAACAGCGCCCCCCCATGCGCTTCCAGCCTGTCGGCCGTCAGCGCCATCTGATCGAGTGCGACGCGGTGCCGGGGATCGGCCTCCAGCCAAGCGGTGAAGGCGTCCCAGTCCATCGCGTCCGCCCGCTCATCCTCGCAGCGGACATGCCACTGCGCGGCTTCGAGCAGCATCGCTTCGGGAAGATCTGCGTCCATGTCGCGCTTCATTGTCCCCATGTCCCTTGCGGCACCGCGCCGTCCTCGGCCCCCTGCTCCAGAGACGCCGCGGTAGCCAGCGTTCCACAGTCGATCAGGGCCGCGCGCAGATGTTTCATCGCCAGCGCCAGATGCTTTTCGACGCCGCTGCGCGATATTCCAAGACGTTGCGCAATCTCTCCCTGCGAAAGATTTTCGAACCGGTAAAGGCGCAGCGCCCGCGCCGCGCCATCGGGGAGGCGGGCGATGGCGGATCGCAATATCTCCGCCTCCTGCTGCCGGGCGATCCGTTCGTCGGCAGGTTCGGATGGGTCGACGCGCGCTTCGGGCGCGGTGTCCCGTTCGCCCTCCCCGTCTGCGATCCAGTCCCGGTCGCGGCGCATCGCCCGCCGCGCGCCGCGCAGCCGGTCGAGCACCAGATTATTGGCCATGCGAAACAGATAGGCGCGCGGATTGCCGATCGGCCCGGCCGGCTGCGAGCTGGCCTTGATCCAGAGATCCTGAAGCACGTCCTGCGCTTCGTCGACGGAACCGCACCGCCCGGCAAGAAACCGCATCAATTCGGATCGGTGCGCTTCCAGCATCGCTGCCAGACCCGCGCCGGGCGATCCGTCGTCTTCAGCCTTCATTCCTTTCTCCGCGGCGATCACGCTCCGCGCCGGGCATGGCCGATAAGACCCCGGACCGAGCGTGTCACCGCCACTTCATGCACCGCTATGGCGTCAGGAGCAAATCCCCCCGCGATGAGCGCCGCGCGCAGCCCTTCGGCATCGTAGAGCCGGTGCAGACCCGCGCGGGTGAAGGCCCAGCCCCGCATCGTGTCGCTGTGCGTCACATAGGCCACCATGCGCCCGCCCGGCCGCAGCACGCGGTGCAGCTCGCGCACGAACCGGTGCGCGTAATCGTCGAAATAGAGCGTGTTGAGCGCAAGCGCGGCGTCGACCCTTCCGTCGGGCAGCGGCAATGCGGCAAGATCGCCCTGAAGCAGCGTCGCCGCGCCCCGCGTCTTCCTTTGCGCCATGTCGAGCATGACGGGCGAGCGGTCCACCCCGGTCAGCGAAGCGGGTCCGCGCCAGCGCATTTCCGCCAGCGCTGCACCGGTCCCGCACCCCGCGTCCAGCACAGCCTCGCCCGGCCGGATCGAGAGCATCCCGACCGCCATGTGCATCGGCCGCCGGTTGGCGACGTCCATCGCCCGGCCGAGAAATCGCCCCGCCCACCCGGCGGGATGGGCAAGCTGGTGCGCGAAACCTTCTGCCAGACGCATGAGCGGGGCGCTCGCGATCAGGCGGCTCTGGCGAGCAGGTCGCGCACCTCGCGGCGGCGGCCCGCGTCCCATACCGGGCGGCTGGCGTCCCGCGGCGCGCGCAGCGCCTTTTGCAGATAGGCTTTCGCGCCCGCCTTGTCGCCCCGGTCGAGCAGATAGTCGCCGTAGAAATAGTTGGTGTCGAGGCCATCGGGGTCGATGGCGAGCGCCTGCCTCAGCAGTTTCAGCGCCCGGTCATCGTCCCCCCACGCGAAGCCCGGCACCTTGTGGTAGAGCACGCCGAGGCTGAGCGCCGGTCCGCCATCGGCAGCACGCGGGTCGATGGCATAGGCCTTGGCGATCAGATCGCGCGCGCGGGTCGCCAGCCCCAGCTTGTGAAAGAAGTTCGCCTTGTTGGCCTGCTCGCTGGTGACGATCCCGGCCCACAGCAGCGGTTCGGCCTTGCCGGGGTAGCGCGCCACCACCGCGTCGGCCTGTTTGGCGAGCTGGTCAAGCGCCTTCGTCTGCGTGCTGGACCCGCGCATTTCATAAACGATATGCGCCCAGCCGTCGTTGATTGCCTTCACGTCGCCGGTCATGTCGGCGCGAGCGGGGGTCGCTCCGGCGAGCGCCATCATCGGCAGCAGAGCCAGCATGGCGGCGCGGCGGAGGGGGGTGCGGAACTTCATATATCTCTCCTTTCCTTGGGATCTGACGCCCGTGGGAACTTTCAGGAAAATTCAGCGCGCGCCTTGCGGATCTGGCCCGACAGGCCCGTGTCGATGAGCCGCGGCGAAAGGGCGTTGAGCGCGGCATAGAGCCGCTCGACCGCGCCGATGCTGACGGTATCGCGCCGGTCGATGATGGCGGCGGCGATCCGGTCTGCAACCCATTCGGGCGCGTCAGCCTTCATGCCGGTGAGCGTCAGGAAGCGGTTGACTTCGCCATTGTTGAAGGGGGTGCGCGCGGCGCGCGGATTGATGTGCGTCACCGTCACGCCGCTGCCCAGCAGTTCGCGGCGCAGGCTCTGGCTCAATGCGGCAAGCCCCGCCTTGCTGCTGGAATAGGCGGCGAACCAGGGATAGGGAATCGCCCCCAGCACCGATCCGACATTGACGATCTGCCCCGATCCGCGCCGCCGCATCGGCGCCGCCACCGCACGCGCCAGCACCGAGGGCACGAGCAGATTGACGCGGTAGCAGAGTGCGAGCGCCTCGATCGGCTGGCTTTCATGCAGGCCAAAGCGCATCACGCCCGCCACATTGACCAGAATGTCAGGGCAGTCGTCTTCCAGCCGCTGCGCCAGAACCGTCAAAGCCATGTCGTCCGACAGATCGGTGACGATGCTGGCGTGACAGGCCGGACTTTCGATGCGGTCGATGCCCGTCACATGCGCGCCCGCGTCCGTCAGCAGACGCGCCACCGGCGTGCCGATGCCTCCCGCCGCGCCCGTCATCATCACGCGCAGCCCGTCGAGCCTGCGTCCCTCACGCCGCTGCATCGAGCGTCTCCTCAAGGTCGATGCTGGCGAACACCGCGCCGAACAGCGCGAACATTTCCTGCGCCATGGACAGGATCGCCAGCCGGTCGCCAGCGGGCAGACCGTTCACGAGCCGCGCGAAGAAGGTCATGTGATGCTGGTCGAGCGCGCCGTGCGAGGTCAGATAGGTAAAGGCTTCGGGCGGCAGGCCCAGCCGTTCCGCCACGGCGCTCGCGCCCCGCTGCGCCAGCGCGACGCTGACGCTTTCGAGCACATAGACCATGCCGAAGAAAGCCGCCGGATTGCCCTCCGCGATACGGGCATAGGCATGATCGACCATCGCGCGGGTCGCCGGATGAGGCTCGCTCGCACGCGCGGCGTCCGCGTCGCCACCGGCTGCGGCGATGTCCGACAAAATCCATTCCTCATGCCCCGTCTCTTCCTCGATATAATCGTCGAGGGCCGCGACGAGCGGGGGCCGGTCGAGCAGACGCGCGCGGGCGGCCTGCATCAGCGGAACGGTATGGCGGACATGGTGATAGGCCTGCCCGAGATAGTCGATATAGGCGCGGCGCGAGATGGTTCCGGCAAGGCCCGCGCGCACCTGGGGGATGGTGAGGAAGCGCATCCGGTCGCGGAAGGTCGCCGCTTCCAGCGCGTTGAAGAAAGGCGGTTCGCGCTCCAGCCATGCGGCTTCTATCGCCTGGCGGCGGAGCCTGCCGTTGCCCGTCAGCATCCCGTTGTCGGGAGTGAAGGGCGACACTTCGCGCCAGCGGGCGATGCGGGCGTAGGCGGGAAGCGCTGCATTCACCGCCTCGACCGCGGCGGCAAGGTCGGCGTCGGGGGAGGAAGGCACCAGCAGCGCTTCAGGCGCGGGCAGCCCGTCGCCATGCACCATCGCCTGAAGCACGGCTGGCCGGTCGGTCAGCAGCGTTTCGATCCATTCGGGCGAGATGTTGCGGCCGAAGCTGGTCACGATGAGCGCGGATTTGCGGCCCTCGATCCAGAGCCGCCCTTCCGCGTCGATCCGGCCGAGATCGCCGGTCGCCAGCGGTCCCGGCTCGCGCGGCGCGCCCACGGTCCCGAGGCACATCGGGCCGTCCAGCAGGATTTCCCCATCCGGCGCGATGGAAGCGCGCATGGCGCCGAGCGGGCGGCCCGCCGATCCGTCTCCCCCCTCCTCGCCCGTTTCGAGCGAGACGACCGATCCGCATTCGGTCAGGCCATAGCCCTGACGGACCGGCAGACCGACCGCCTGCGCCCGGCCGAGCAGATCGGGCGCGACGCGCGCGCCGCCCACCGCGACGATGGTGAGATCGGGCAGGCGCAGGCCCGTGCCTTCCAGCACGGCGACGATGCCCGCGAGATATTCGGGCACGAGGATCAGCGAGGTGATGCGCCACTGCGCGATCATCCGCGCCATCTGCGGAAAATCCGGGCGGAAGGGATCGGCCAGCCCCAGCGCCGCCTGCGGCGGGCAGACATAGGTTCCGCCCGCGATCATCGTCGCGAAGAAGCCCGCGACCGTTTCCAGCAGGATGCCGGGTGGAAGCAGCGCACAGTGCCGCCCGGCATGGCCCGACCCCAGCGCATCCACGACCGATTGCGCGACGCCCAGCATATGCGCGGCGGACAGGCACACACCCTTGGGCGTTCCGGTCGATCCTGAAGTGAAGGTGATGCGGGCGGTGCCGGTGGGCAGCGCGGCCGGATCGGCGCAGGCAGACCGGGCATGATCGACCTGCTCCGCGGTGAAAAAAGCGGGGAGCGACAGGACCGGCGCGCCGGCTTCCAGCAGGGCCAGTTCCCGCACCGCCGCATCGACACCATGGTCGAGAGAAAGGACGACCGGCGCGCCGCCTTCGACGCGCGCCGCCATAGCCTCCACGCGCGAGGCCAGGTCGGCCCAGCGGACAACCGGCGCAACGATGGGATCAAGCGCCACGCCGTCGGGCTGCGCCAGCGCATGCGCGCGGATGATCGACAGCAGCCCGGTCATGCGGCACGCCGCCGCGCGGCGAGATAGGCGGCGATGGCCCGCTGCCCTTCTGCGATGAACCCGGCGCACACCATCGGATCGCTGTCATAATAGCGGCCCCATCGTTCCGCATCGCTCACGCGGTCGATCGTGGCGGGAGCGAGGATATGGATCGGCACGCCCATCCGCGCGAACATCTGCCGTAAAGGCGCAGTCAGTGTCGCGACGGCGATTTCGCATTCATGGCCCAGATCGTTGGCCGCCGTCGCCCAGAGCGACACCATGGCGAAGGCGTTGTCCGCCGCGAGACTGCCGATTTCGATGACGCGGTCGCGCGTGACGGCGCGACCGAGCGTGCGGGCGAGACAGGTTTCGACCGGCGCATCGAGATAGCATTCGAGGAACAGCGGCGATGCGCCCGCCCGGCGATAGCCCAGGACCGCCGTCGCCGTTTCCCCCCGCACGATGTCGATGATGTCGGAAAAACCCGGTCTGGGGGATGCGTCGTGAACGGCCTGATATTTGCGTGCCACCAGATTGCCCGATCTTGCGTCAATCATCTGCAATTCCTCATGGTTTGCAGATGAGACGCCGGGCCGGACGCCGCTCCTCAGTTCAGATGCCGGATTTTTATGGCGCGCGCCCGCCGGACCGGCGACGGGAGGCAAAGGAGGATTTTATCCCATATTCCGGAAAGCTGGCTCTCCCGAACCGCGTTCCGCCCGCACCATCGGGCGGAACGCTACGGCATGGGTCATTTGACCTTTGCGAGCATCGCATTCATCCGCTTGGCGGCGAAGGGCGGCAGCTTGGCCGCGCGGGCGGCGGCGATGTCGGCGGGTGTCGGCTTGCCGACCTGAACCAGGGCGACCATCCCCATCGCGAAATGCGGCATGCATTTGACGCCGTAGAGACCGGGCTTCGTGACCTTCATCACCGCTTCCTTGTTCATCATCCCCTTCATCGGCGATGCGCCTGCGGGAAGCATGTTGGGCAGGGTCTCGGCATTGTGGCTGAGATCGGTGGGTTTGAAATGGATGACGTCGCCGGGCGCGGCCTTCACGAACGACGGTTCGAACACCATCCCGCCTTCAGCGCCCTGATTCTTCATATGAACCACGATGTCCTTCGCCTGCGCGGGCATCGTGCATGCAGCGGCCAGCAAGGCGGCGCTCGCCACTACGTAAAGGTATCGCATCAACTCTCTCCCGAATTTCAGTCGCCGTTGCCCAAACGGCATCATGGCGACGGCTCCCATGCCTATAATTCACCTCTGGCGCAATCGGCTTTGCACGACGACCGCAACGCCGGTGCGGCGGCGATCCGCTCGGTCCGGCGGCAAGTCTCTTGACCCGAACGGTGGATGGAGCGATAGGGACGGCACAAAATAGCGGGACTCAACCCGCCAGGCATACGGGCGCTGATCGCGCCACGGGGCCGTAGAATGGGAAGGAAATCCTGTGTCTGCGAGCTACCAACTCTCCTCCTGCATCGAATGGCAGTTCACCGAATCCGGCGATCTGGACGCCCGCCTGCGCGCCGCCCGCGATGCCGGTTTCGAACTGGCCGAATTTCATCTCTGGCGCGACAAGCCAGTAGACGCGCTGGCGCAGGCGCTGACCGATACCGGCATGCGGCTCACCGGCGTCTGCGTCGATCCGCGCCGCTCCATCGTCGATCCGGCCGAACGCGAGGAAATGGTGACGGCCGTGCGCGAGACGATCGCCGCCACGGCGAAACTCGGCAAGCCCGACCTGATCGTCGCGTCCGGCTTCCGGGTGGAGGGGCTGAGCGAGGAAGAGCATTTCGCCAATGCCGTAGCGGCGCTGCGCGCGGCGGCGGACGCGGCGGAGGAAGCGGGAGTCACGCTGCTGCTCGAACCGCTCAACACGCGGCTGTTCTCGGCCATGTATCTGGTCAGCACAAAAGTCGGCCTCGATCTGGTCGAGGCGGTGAACAGCCCGAACCTGCGCCTGCTCTACGATGTCTGGCACAGCGCGGTCATGGGCGAGGATATGGCCGAGGTTCTGGCGGGCCGCATCCATCTGGTCGCGCATGTGCAGGTCGCCGATATGGACGACCGCAACGAACCGGGCACCGGCAGCGTCGATTGGGCCAAGGTCATGCAGGTGCTGCGGGATCTGGGCTATTCGGGTGCCATCGGGCTGGAATATTTCCCGACGCTGCCGATGGACCGGTCTGTGGCGCTGACCCGGCAGACGCTGGGCTGCTGAAGACAGCATAGGGCCAGCCGGGTCGCCGCCCCGGCCCGGCCCGCCAAAATCCGAGCGCACCGGACTGCGCCTGATGAAATGGATTTCCGACATGAATCTGCAAACCGTCGCCATGAGCCTGGACCTGATTAACCGCCATTATCAGGAACCCAACCGCAACCGTTACGAAAGCCGCTATTTCTGGGAGGAGCTTTATACGCTCATCGCCGCATCCGGCTTTTCGGCGATAGAAATACCCTATGAGCCGGTCTGGCAATTTGGCGGGCGGAGCGGCGTGCCGTTCAACCGCTATTGCGTCACGACCAAATATGGCGACGCAGCGGGTTACCGCGCGCGCCTGGCGGAAAGCGGGATCGGTCGCGTCAGCGGCGTGACTTTCGATCCCAACCTGTTCATGCGCAACGATAATCTGGACTTCTACTTCGGCGCGAGCGGCCATTTCGCAAGGGAAGCGCTGGCTCATGCGGCGGACCTTGGCGCAGGCTATTTCGCCATCAGCCCGTCCCCCTATCATGGCCGCGTCGCGCAATATCATCCCGATATGGCCGACAAGATGGAAAGCTTCACGACGCGCACCATCGGACTTCTGACCGAACTGGCCGCCATCGCGGCGGAACGGGGCGTGGAACTGGTGCTGCGCAGCGAATATTGGAGCCTGTTCGGCGGCGAGCGCATCCTGCCGCTGCTCGACGCGCTTCCCCCCACGGTGAAGCTGGACGTCGATACCGCCAACCTGTTCGTCGCCGGCATCCCGGCCGAAGCCTTCATCGAAGCGCATATCGGCAGGATCGGCTGCGTCCACCTGACCGACACCGACTTCACAGACACGCAGGAGGTCTGGAAAACCCCCAATCCCGAGTTCCCGCGTGATCGCGCGACTCAGGTTTTCCGCGATCCCGGCACGGGGTCGGTCGATCTTGCGGGGATCGCGGCGCTGCTCGACCGGCTGGGCTATGGCGGGGCGATCACATGCAGCGCCCGCCAGACGCGCGATCCGTTCCGCGCCCTGCTGCGCACCCGCGCCCTGCTCAACCAGATCCAGAAATAAGATGAACGGAGACGCAGCGATGCCGAACATCCGCTATGCCAATATGTGCCACTGGAAGTCGATCCCCTACCGGCAGATCGACAATTTCCGGGAATTCTACTATGAGGACAAGACCAACAGCGCCTATTATTCGGACTGGGACAATATCCTGAAATACCAGTCCGCGCTGGGGTTCGACGGGATAGAAATCGCGCCCTGGGATCTTGCCGACATCCTGCCGCTGTTCGGTTCGCCGCAGAACTTCACGGCGTTTGCGAAGGATCGCGGGGTCGAGGTGATCGGCATGTTCCATGGCGCGCACGCATCCCATGCGGCGGATCATTTCGATGAAGCGGTCCGCTCCGGGCGGGAAGCCGTGGACACGATCGTCCAGTTTGGCGGCACCTATATGAACACCTGCCCCACGCAGAATTATTACGGCACCGGCCCGCTGAGCCGGGAAGAGGTGCAGCAATGCGCCAAGGTCATGAACGAGATCGGCCGCTACGCCACCGATCATGGCGTGAAGATCGGGCTGCACAATGAATTTTTCTGTGCGATCAACCTGACGAACCACCGCGAACTGATCGAACTGACCGATCCCCGGCTGGTCCATTATTGCATCGACACCGCGCAGATTTCGATCATGGGCGAGGATCTGCTGACATTCTACGCCGACTATCACGAGCGCATCAGCACATTCCACCTCAAGGACACGGCGTCATCCAATCTGCCGGACAGCGTGCGCTATGCGCAGGACCCCGAAATCGCCGACGACGGCACGCGCTGGTTCTGGGAACCGGGTCAGGGCGAACTGGACCTCAAGGGTCTCTATCGCCTGCTCAAGGAGCATGAGTTCAAGGGCTGGATGTCGATCGAATATGACGGGTCGCCGGACATGCTCGCGTCGATGGCGATGACGCGCTATTTCCTCGATAAGGAACTGCGGCCGATTTACGACTGACGAACGGGCGACGGGGCTGGCCGCGCTGGCCCGCCCCATCGTCGATCACACGGCACTCAGGTATAGGGTCTTGGTTTCAAGGTAATTTTCCAGCCCCTCTATGCCGCCTTCCCGGCCGATCCCGGATTCCCTGAACCCGCCAAAAGGCATGGCGATGTCCACGGCCATGCTGTTGAAGGCGACCGACCCGGTCCGCAGACGGCGCGCAACATGTTCGGCCCGTTCCGTGTCCGCCGTATAGATCGCGCCGTGGAGACCGTAGCTGGTGGCGTTCGCCTTCGCGATCATGTCTTCCTCGTCGTCGCAGGCGATGAAGGACACGACCGGGCCGAATATCTCTTCCCGCGCGATGGTCATGTCGGTCGTGACGCCGGTGAAGACGGTCGGCTCGAAGAACCAGCCGCGATTCCGGTCCTGCGGACGTGTGCCGCCGCGCAGCAGGTGCGCGCCCTCCTCCACGCCCCGCGCGACGTAGCTTTCGACGCGTTCGCGCTGCCGCTCGAGGCTGAGCGGTCCCATCGCCACCCCGCTTTCGAAGGGGTCGCCGACCCGCATCCCATTCACGGCGTCGAGATAGGCGCCGACGACCTCGTCATGCCGCCCGCGCGGCACCAGGATGCGCGTCAGGGAAAAGCAGACCTGCCCCGTGATCGGCATGGAATAGGGAACGAGGCTGGGCAGGACATCGGCGAGCGGCGCGTCGTCCATGATGAGCGCGGCCGATTTGCCGCCCAGTTCCAGGCTGACGCGGGCGAGGCGGTCCGCACAGGCCCGCGCGATGACCTTGCCGGCGGCGGTCGAGCCGGTGAAGCTCACCTTGTCGATACCCGGATGGCGCACGAGGTGATCGCCCACTTCCCGCCCGCCCGTGACGAGGTTGAAGACGCCGGGCGGCAGGCCCGCATCCTCCAGACATTCGGTAAGGATATAGGCATCGACCGGCGTTTCGGGGGACGGCTTCGCCACGAAGGTGCAGCCTGCCGCGAGGCCCGCCGCGACCTTGTAGCACAGGAGGACCAGCGGCGCGTTCCACGGCGTGATGGCGGCGCAGACACCAGCGGGTTCCTTGACGATCCTCGCGGCTCCCCCCGCAGGCCGCGCGCGCGTTTCCACAAAGGGATAGGAGCGCGCGAGATCGGCATAATAAGCGAACAGGCCGGGCACCTGATGCGACGCCTTGCGAGTGAAGTCGATCACCGCCCCCACCTGCCCCGTCCAGGCGGCGGCGAGTTCCGGCAGCCTCTGTTCAAGCCGTTTTGCGACCGCCATCAGGATGTCGGCGCGATCCTCCGGCGTCATTCCGGGCCATGGCCCTTCGTCGAACGCCCGGCGCGCCGCCGCTACTGCCTCATCGACATCGTCCGTCGATGCTTCGGCGTAGCGGAGGAGCAGTTGTTCGTCGTGCGGCGCGATGACGTCCAGCAGCCGGTCTCCCGTCGAGGGCCGCCAGACCCCGTCGATAAAGAGAGCATGACCGTCATTGGCCCTCAGCGCATGAATGGTGTGCGTCAGTTGCTCGGTCATGGTCCCCTCACATTCGATCCGTGCCCTGTCGGGCTTTCGGACGACTGGCTACCGTGGTCCGCACGACCGTCGCAAGAACGGCAAAAGACAAAGAAAATCGTTTTTACTCAGTGATATGATGCGGACTGTTCGCTATCGAATAAGCGAACGAGCGCCATCGGACATGACGGCTTTACCGCCGCGATGCAGCCGTGCGCTGGAGGGAAAGGCCGCATGCGCCTGCGGGTAAACATGACACGCCCTTAGTCTGTATCAACAATGCGACGGAGACGCCCGTGCAGGGCGCAGCCATGTTTGAGGGGAGACGATAGGATGAAAGACACAGCACACCGGACCTGCCGGAGGTTCCTGACAGAGGCGGCCTCGTTCGCCGTCGCGGCGAGCCTGCTGGCAGGCGCAAGCGTTCAGGCGCAGGAAGCGGATCAGGCGACGGCCGCTCCCGAATCCTCCGCGCCGGACATCATCGTCACGGCGAGCCGTGTGCAGCGGAGCGGGTTCACCGCGCCCACGCCGACGACCATCATCAACGACGCCGTGCTGGAGGCGCGCGGCGCCACCAACGTCGCTACGGTGCTGAACGAAATCCCGGCATTCAAATCCTCGACGACGCCCACGACCAACGGCGTCCGGGCGGTGCAGGCGGGTGCCTATTTCGCCGACCTTCGCGGCCTTGGCTCCTCCCGCACGCTGGTGCTGGTCGACGGCAACCGGTTCGTGCCGCAGATCGCGACCGGCTTCGGCGGCTACCAGATTGATCTCAACCAGGTGCCCGCGCTGATGCTGGAGCGCGCGGAGGTCGTCACCGGCGGCGCGTCCGCCCAATGGGGTTCGGACGCCGTGGCCGGCGTGGTCAACCTCATCCTGCGCAAGAATTTCGAAGGCCTGAAGGCGGAAGCGCAGGCCGGCACGTCCGAATATGGCGACAACAGCGAATATCGCATCGGCGTGCTCGGCGGCCTGAAGCTGGGTGACAGGGGGCATCTGACGCTGGCGTTGGACCATGTCAGCAACGATGGCGTGGGGGATACCTTCTCCCGCGACTGGGGCAGGCAGGCCTGGGGCCTGGTCGCCAACCCGGCGCGCGCCACCAACGGTCTCGCGGCGACGCTGATCCTGCCCGACGTGCGCTATTCCACCATGACGAACGGCGGCCTCATCAACAGCACCACCGGCCCTGCTGCACAGTTGCGCGGCATCTTTATCAATCCGGACGGGTCGCTGGGCCGCTTTCAATATGGACAATATGTCGGCGCCAGCTTCATGCAGGGCGGCGGCAGCAACGAAGGCGTCAATTTCAACACCGGCGTGTCCATCGCGCCTTCGGTGCGGCGCTGGACCGGCTATGGCCGGTTGAGCTACGACGTGACCGATGCGCTGACGCTCTATGGCGAAGGCTCCTATTCGAAGACGGTCGGCCGGGCGCAGACGCTTCCGCCCCGGAACGAGCAGGCCACGCCCATTGTCGTGTCCGTCCAGAATCCGCTGATCCCCCAGGCCCTGCGGAACGAGATCGACCGGCTCAACGCGCTGCCGCAAAATGCGGCCAACCAGATCACCAGCTTCAATCTGGGCCGCAACAGCGTCGACATCGGCTATCAGCGCAGCCGTATCGAAAATGAGACGCAGCGCGGCGTCATCGGCTTCGACGCGGATCTGGGCAACAGTTGGAAACTGAGCGGCGCGGCGATCCATGGCCGCAACGTCTACACGCAACGGGTCTTCAACAACCGCATCCAGTCGAACTTCCGCTTCGCCGTCGATGTCGTGCAGACCGCCAACGGTCCCGCCTGCCGCGCGGTGACGCTTGGTAACGCCGCTGCCAACGGCTGCGTCCCGCTCGATGTCTTCGGCGAAGGCGCGCCATCGGCCGAAGCGATCGCCTATGTCACCGGCACGACCTATTCGCGCACGCGCTACGAACAGACGGCGGCGAACATCAACCTGTCGGGCGAACCGTTCAGCACCTGGGCCGGGCCGGTGTCGATTGCCGTAGGCGGCGAATATCGGCGCGAAAAGCAGAACACCTATGTCGATCCGATTGCCGAGGTCGCGGGCTATGAAAGCTCCAACGCGCGGTCGCTGCGCGGCCACTTCAACGTGAAGGAAGCCTATGCCGAGGCGGTCGTGCCCCTCGCCCGCGACCTGCCCCTGCTGCGCAAGCTCGATGTGCAGGGCGCGGTGCGGCTGACCGACTATAGTTCCAGCGGCAGCGTGACGACATGGAAGGCGGGCGTGACATGGGAGTCGCTGTCCGGACTGCTGGTGCGCGGCACGATTTCGCGCGACATCCGCGCGCCCAACATCTTCGAGATGTTCACGCCTGCGGTGACGACGATCCTGACGCGCAATTTCGCGGCGGCGGTGGACGGCGGTCCGGTGGGTCAGGTGCCCACGGCGAGCCTGACCCGCGGCAATCGCGATCTCGACCCGGAAGTGTCGAAGACCAAGACGATCGGCTTTTCCTACGCGCCGCCCTTCATTCCGGGGCTGCAATTTTCGGTCGACTATTTCAACATCCGCGTGAGCGACGCCATCGCGCAGATCGACCCCAATCTTCTCATCAATTTCTGCACGGGCGTGACGGCGACGCCGGAGCGCAGCTTCTACTGCTCGTTCATCACGCGCAGCCCGGCGGGTGCGGCGTCCGTCTATACCGTCGACAATCCCTATCTCAATCTGGGCTATATCAAGCGCACCGGGTTCGATTTCGAGGCATCCTACCGCCTGCCGCTGGAGCAACTGTCCTCGGGGCTTGGGGGATCGCTGACGGCGCGCTTCTCGGCCACCCGGACCAACAGGTTCGGGGAGGACATCACCGGGGCGGGCTATGTCGAGCGTGCGGGGGAAACATCGTCCGCCGGCAATCCCCGGCTCATCACCAACAGTTCGCTGACCTATGACGACAGCATGCTGACGCTCCAGCTTCAGATGCGGACGATCGGCAAGGGCAAATATAACAACCAGTTCACCGAAGGCGTGCAGATCAACGACAATTCGGTGCCCGGACGAACCTATTTCAACATGTCGACCACGATCAAAGTCGCCGAGAAGTTCGAGCTGTTCGGTGTCGTCAACAATCTGACCGACCGCGATCCTCCGCTGATCCCGCAGAATTTCGGCTATCCCACGGCACCGCAATTCTTCGATATGATCGGCCGGACCTATCGCTTCGGCGCACGCGTTAAACTGTAAAAGGGTGAAGGCAATGACCAATCAACCGCCTTTCGAGGGCGCGATCAGCCGACGCTCTCTGGGCAAATGGGCCGGAGGCGGACTGCTCGCCATCGCGACGGGCGGAGCGGCGAGCGCCGCCCACGGCTTTACCGCCGGGCGCCCGCCAGTCGTAGGATTTCATGCCGACGCGCCCTGGTATGATCCCAGCGGGCGGGACACGCCCTACCTCCCCCCGCGCGCCAACGGGCGCTTCGCCCCCGACACCGAAAGCCTGATGCGGCTTGGCTTTTTCCTCTGACCGGCTGCCCCTTTCCGGGCGGCACAGGAGCTTATCGTGGCAGATTTTTCCAAGATGAAGGCAGCGCAGGGATTTTTTTCGCCCCAGCGCTATGAGGCGGACATTCTCGACTGCGAGACGACAGGGTCCATTCCCGCGGAGCTGGAGGGCGCATTCGTCCGTCTGGGCGGCGAATGGTTCTATCCGCCCAAATATCAGGACGACGCCATCCTCAACAGCGATGGTCATGTCAGCAGCTTCCGCTTCAAAAATGGCCGGGTCAGCTACAAGAGCCGTTTCGTGCGGACGCCGCGTTTCGAAGCCAATCTGAAAGCGGGCAGCCAGCAGTTCGGCTATTACCGCAACCCCTTCACCGACGAACCATCGGTGAAGAATCTCGACCGGACGGTCGCCAACACCACGCCCTTCGCGTTCGCGGGCCGCCTGATGGCGCTGAAGGAAGACGGACTGCCGCACCTCATCGACCCGAACAGCCTGGAGACGGTCGGCCGGTGGAATTTCGACGGCAAATATAAAGGGCCGCACTTCACCGCGCACCCCAAGGTCGATTCAGAAACGGGCGAGATGATCGCCTATGGCAACGAGGCCAACGGGCTTGCCGGGGACGCGGTCTATGTCGCGACCATCGACAAGACGGGTCGCGTCACCCACGATACCAGCTTCACCGTGCCCTATGTCAGCATCATGCACGACATCGCGCTGACGGAAAAGCACATCATCTTCCCGTTCGGCGGCTATGTCACCAGCATGGAGCGGCTGAAGGAAGGCAAGATCCACTGGGGATGGGACAATAGCAAGGAAAGCTATATCGGCATCCTGCCGCGCGGCGCGGACGGCAAGGACATCCGCTGGTTCAAGGGGCCGCTCCGCTGCATGATGCACACGTTCCATGCGCGGACCGTGGGCAACAAGGTCATCATGGAAGCGCCCTTCTATGACGGCAATTTCTTCCCCTTCTTCCACAATGTCGACAACAGCCCGTGGGCGCGCGACAAGGCGAAGGGCTATCTGCGCCGCCTGACCTTCGACCTCAATTCCAAACATGACGGCTGGAAGGAGGAAATCGTCTTCCAGACGCCCATCGTCGATATCGGCGCGATCGACCGCCGGTTCCTGACCCGCGACCTGCGCTACGTCTTCACCGGATTCACCGATCCGTCCAAGCCGTTCAACGTGGCCGCAGGCGGCAATCTGCAGGGCCGCATCACCAATTGTTACGGGCGGTTCGACGTCAAATCGGGCAAGATGGAGGCGATGTTCGCAGGCGACACGCACAGCCTTGCGGAGGCCTGCTTCGTTCCCCGCAAGGGCGGCGACGAAGGCGTCGGCTGGCTGATGGGGGTCGCATCGAACTTTGCGGAGATGCGGTCGGAACTGGTGATCGCGGACGCGCAGCGTCTGGCCGACGGGCCGATCGCCCGCGTCATCCTTCCCTTCCGCGCCGCGCCTCAGGTCCATGGGACATGGGTCGGCGCGCAGGAGCTGCCGTTCGTTTAACCGACAAATGCTAAAGGGGCGGGCAGCATCGGGGAGAGATTCCCGATGCTGTTTCGTTTCCGCTCAGCTCGCCATCTGCGCGCGCATCCGATATTCCCGCGGGCTTACCGCATAGGCTTCCTTGAAGACGCGGCTAAAGTAAGCGAGGCTGCTGAAGCCCCAGGTATAGGCAATGTCGGTGACGGACTGGTCCGCCGATCTCGGGTCCGTCAGCGCCGCGCGGCACGCCTCCAGGCGGCGGCGCAGGATGCGCTCGGACAGTGTCTCCTGCCCGTCGACATAGACTTTGTGCAGGTAGCGCTTGGAACAGTTCAGCCCGCGCGCGATGGTGTCGATCGACAGGTCGCTGCGTTGCAGATGCGCGGTCAGATAATCCTCGACGCGATCGCGCATGACTTCCCGGCTGCTGCGCCGGTTCTCGCAACTGCCATGCTCCAGAAGCGCGAGGCGGGCGAGGCGCGCGACCATGACGCCGATGTCGCCCTCCGCGCAATCGTCACGGGCGCCCGCGACCGCGGTCGAAAGCGCCGCATGCAGCATGCTGCTGTAGCCGCTCGCCGCCGAATAGAGTTTCAGGCTATAGGGCGTCAGGTCCGATAGCTGGAGATCCTCGGCGCGCAGGAGAACGGCGGACTGCCGCGTCGGTTCGGTCGAATGGAAACGGAACGGCCGCGTCACGTCATACAGCATCCAGTGGTTAGGCTTGAGCGCGATTTTCTGGTCGCGCTGCTCCATGAAGATCGTCCCTTCATGCTGCACCACCAGCTTGAACAGCCGCCGGTCGTCCCCCCTCGCCTGATCGTGATTGCGGCTGAGGCGGTGGGGGTTGGCGTTCACCGACGCGAAGGTGAACATGCCGACCTGACGCATGCGCGTGGACGCATCGAAACCGTCCGCTTCCGGGGCGACGTCGAACCCGCCCAGCGATTTCCAGATATGCTCCCGCCAGTAGGCGGCCCGTTCGCTGCGCCGGACATTGGACGTGCTGAGTTCGATCATGCCTGCCATCGGTCATCCCTCCAAGGCATGCGCCGGCTCTTGCCGGTCGCTTAATCCAGAGCGTCCAAGAAAACCCCTCTGTGCCCTTGAGTCAAATAATTTGTAATGTTCGTTCTAAAATTGCCGCCCTGTGCCCTTGAAGACAAAAATCCATTCTTTCGCTGACGAGCGCGGCGGAGCCATTGCGGCTAGGCAGGAATATGCACCACCGTAACTGCGCGTCGGCGGCAGGCGGGAGAGGAGCGTTGCACTGTCGAGGAGGGAAGATTCATGAACAAGTTAATGACCGGAGTCGCGGGCCTCGTCTGCCTGACGGCATCCCCTGCCCTCGCGCAGGTCAGTCCGTCCGAATATGCCGTCGCCCGGGCGGAAATCGTCAATCTTTCCAACCGGCTGATGATCGCATTCGACGCGCAGGACGCGGACACCTATGCCGACTCCTTCTCGAAAAATGCCGTGCTGAACTTCATCGGCGGCGTCGAAAACGGCCGCGAGGCGATCCGCAAGGGCATGGCTGCGTGGTGGCTGAAGACCAGCGCCGCCGCGCCGGTCGCCCCCGACGCCACATCCCGGCCGCGCACCCACCATTTCGTGGTGAACCACAGCATCACGATCGACAAGGACGGCAAGACCGGAAAGGGTATCCTCTACTGGTTCGCCCTCACCAATCGCACCCCGCAAAAGGATGTGCAGCCGCTCTACTTCGGCCATGTCGTCGAATATTATGTCAAGGAAGACGGCAAGTGGCTCTATTCCAAGCGGGACGTCTATAACGAATCCCTGACCAATCGCTCCATATTCTATCCCGAACTGGGTGAGAAAGATCCCCGCGCTCCGAAATGATGGAGAGACTGGCGAGCCGGGAACAACCGGCTCGCCAGTGCCTTTTACCGCTTCGGGGGATATTTGGCTTCCCGATTGCGGATGACATCGGGATTGATCGTGTAGGGCGAGCGCATATTGTAGGCGGTGCCGATGAAGACCGCTTCCACGCCGGTAATCATCCCGTTTTCCAGCTTGAAGCTTTCCAGCAGACCCCAGCTATGCGGCTCCCGGAAGATCGAGCGGGTCGTCGTGCCATCGGTGAGCTGATACTGGTCCATCACCCCCTTATGGTCGATGAAACCGCGCGCCATCACCATGCAGCGATATTCGTCGACCAGAAAATGATCCCGGTCGCGGACACGCTCGTTGAAGAAGTAGCGCCCCGATTTGAAGCCCTTTTCGATCTCCGGGAACTGCATGCCGTTTTCGGTGCGCGTCGCATCGGGGCTGAACCGCGTTCCCCGGATCTCGCCATTGTTGTTTTCCAGCGTTTCGAAATAGCCGTCGGCCAGACGGACCATCTCCGCCCGGGGGCGGCACCGCGATTTGGGCACGGTCTGGTCGAGATGCGGCGACCGCTCGAACTTTTCGACGTCCCCGATGGGCGTGGGTGGTCCGGACAGGTTGCGGCGGGTGGATATGAGATGCTCGATTTCGGTAATCATCCCGCCTTCGACGCGCAGCCTGATCGCCAGAAAACCCGGCGTGTCATTCTGCATGATCCGGGTGTAGATGCCGACCTGCCCGGTCTCCGGGTCGGACAAGGTGAGCGGCTGGCCGATCTCCTTCGTCACTGTATCCCATGTCGCGTCGGGGAACGGCATTTCGACGAAATTCTCGACGAAGCGAACCCGCCGGGAAATCGGCGCTATGCCGGGATTATGCGCCAGATAGGCCGCCCGATACTGGTCGCCGATCTTTTCGAGGCACTGGCGGTCGCAGCCATTTTCCGTGGCGGCAACCGCTCCCTTCCCCACCATGGACGGCGCGCACAAGGCGAGCGCGCCCACGATTCCCAAACGCCAGTTCGGCTGCATCCATCCGTCTCCTTCACCTGTTGTCCGGCACAGTTTTGGTGCCATTTTTCCATCACGCCTTGAGAAGTTCAGCCATCGTTTCCCGCGCAAGCGCGCTCGGATCGTCTACCATGCGCGCCCCGTCGTCGAGAACCAGCGTCGATCGCCGGTCGCCCCGGTAGCGCGGCCACGGATCGTCGCCCGACATCGACGGATCGCCGGTCTGCGCGAAGCGCACCCACGCGCCGCTCATGATATGGGCGAGCCGTTCGGGCTGCGGGCCGGGACCGAGCAGCGCCCGGCTCGCGTCCACGGTGTTGAAGATGAGCGAAGATTCCAGCGTATGCAGCGCGCCCAGCTTCCCGCCCAGAGCGGGGCTTTGATAATCGAGCCGGTAGGCGTAGGTGCGGCCGCCCGCCGCCGAATGCCGGTCCGCCTGCGCCATCGCCGGCAGCGTGACCGAATAATCGGAAAAGAGCTGGAGGTAGAGCCGGGCGGGTGTGGCCGGAGGATAGGCGCGCCGGTAGGCCGCAATGATGTCGGCGGACCGCGCCCCGGCGAAGGCTTCGACCCGGCGCTCCATGGCCGCCTCGTCGAGCGTGAAGGCCGCCGGATCGTTACCCCAGAAGAAACTCATTTCCTGCGCGTTGGACCCGATCAGCATCGGGATGTCCGCCGTGCCGGGCGCGGCATCCGGGGAGAAAGGATGACGCGGCAGCCATGCGGGGTCGATCACGGGCGCGAAACAGGGGAGGTCGATGAAGCGTGAAGGCTTCATTTCCGCAGCGACCGCATGATAGCCCGCGAGCAGCCGCTCCATGGATATGGTCGCCAGATCGGCCGCGCTGGCGCTGGTCAATCCCAGCGTCTTCAGGAGCCGTTCCGTCACGGCACTGGCGTCATCGCGCTCCATGAAGCGCAGGCCGGGGCCGCTCTGCACGCCCGCGCGGGAGAACAGGCCTTTCGCAGGCGGGCTGGCCATCAGGAAGCTGGTCTTCATGCCCCCGCCCGAACTGCCGAACAGCATGATCCTTTTGGGATCGCCCCCGAACGCCTCGATATTGTCGCGCACCCAGCGGAGAGCCGCGGCGATGTCCATCATCCCGGCGTTCCCGGCGCTTTTGAATTCCCCTCCGGCAAAGTCGGCCAGATGGGTATAGCCAAAGGCGTTGAGCCGATGATTGATGCTGACCACGACCGCATCGCCGCGGCCCGCAATGCCGCTCCCGTCCATGGTCGATCCGGTCCCGCCGTAGAAGAAGCCGCCGTGCAGCCACAACAGCACCGGCCGCTTGCGCCCGTCTCGCAGGGCGGGCGTCCAGACGTTGAGGAACAGGCAGTCCTCGCTTTCGGGCAGCGGCGGCGGCGGCTTCGCACCGGCGGGGCGCGGCAACTGGGCCAGAATGACATAGGGCGGCCCCGGCGGCGGACTGGCGTTGGTCTGCGGCGCGCTGGCGCCCGGAGCCACGGCGTCCCGGATGCCGGACCATGGAGCAGGCGGCTCGGGCGGCATGAACCGCGCCGCCGTCGCATATCTTATCCCACGAAAGACGAGACAGTTCGCCAGCGGCGCTCCCCGCAACCGGCCATATCGCGTCTGCGCGACGGGTTCAGCCTGATCGGCCAAGGCCGGGCGAGTCACCATGATCCCTCCTGTCGCCATCCCGCCCAGCAGGCTGCGTCGTGAGACCGGAAATTCGCCATGTCGCCGCATCAGGATGTCCAATTGTCACACCGTCAGCGAGTTTCTCTAGCATCGGCGGAGATCCGCCGTTTGCCGCACCACGCCCGACGACTGCATTCACAGCGCCCGCACGGCGGACGGGATCAGACGTGCGAAGCGATCCGCTTCCAAACAGACCGCGAATATTGTATCTGCCGGCGACAAGATGAGGTCTCGTCCGCCGGGGGGTGAAGTGGGATGGCTTTAGCGATTTCGAGGAATCCGGTCCTGGCCGCCGACACGCGATTTTACGTCATCATGGCGGCCGTCATGGCGCTGCTCAATATCTGCGGCTTCTCGCTGTTCGCGGTCATGGGCGTATCGTCTTTCCACGCTCCCATCTATGTGCATGTCCACGCGATCCTGTTCATGGGCTGGGTCATGCTGTTCATGACTCAGGTCTCGCTTGCAGGGACCGGATCGCTCGCCCTTCATCGCAAACTGGGCTGGGTAGCGGTGGGCTGGGCTTTGGCCATGGTCGTCGTCGGAACGCTGACGACGCTCTGGAGCGTGCAGAAGGCGGCGGTGCCGTTCTTCTTTCTGCCCGCCCAGTTCCTGCTGATGAACCCGCTCAGCGTGCTTCTGTTCGCGGCACTGCTGATCGGCGGCGTTGTCAAACGGCGTGATCGTGAATGGCACCCGCGCCTCATCCTGTGCGGCATGGCGGCGATCATGGGGCCGTCTTTCGGCCGCCTGGTGCCTGCGCCCATATTCCTGTACTCGACGCTGACCGCAGTCTTCGTCGGGATGATCGCATTTCCGGTTGTGGGCATCATAAGGGACAGGCTGCGCTACGGCCGCGTGCACCCGGCATGGTGGCTGGGTCTGGGGTCGCTGCTGCTGTTGCAACTGGCCTCCGAAACGCTGGGACGCAGCCCGGTTGCCGCCGCGATCTACGACCGCGCGGCGATCGGGACGCCCGGCGCATCGGTTCCGGCGCTGACCTATCAACGCCCGCCGTTTCCGACCGGCTCCTGACGGCTCCGCCCTTACGGGCGAAGCCTCCTGAGGTCGATGTGATCCTTCAATATTTATAGGCCACTTTGAAAAACACGGTTCGAGGCGCATTCTGCGCGCCCTGCACGAGCTGCGTTCCGGCAAATGGCCCGGCCCGCAGCGGCGTGCCGACCGGCGTGAGTGTCGAGAAATAGAAGGCGTTGCCGATGTTGCGGGCGGTCAGCGTGAAATCCCATCGCCCGTCCGCCGTCGTGAAGCCGACGAAGCCATTGACGAAATGCTTGTCGCCGATCCGATATTGCGGACTGTTGAGCAGGTCGGAGAAATAGGATGTCTGCCAGTTGACGCTGCCGCCCAGCTTGATCGTGCCGACGCCGCTGATCGGAATGCCATAATCCGCCGACGCGAAATATTGCCATTCAGGCTGCCCGGAGAACGCCTTGCCGGTGTAATTATAAGCAGGAATGGTGCCGAGCGCGGGCGCCGAATAATCGTCGAACCGTGTCTTGAGATAGGTGACGTTGAACGCCAGCGACAGATTGTCGACAGGCTGCGCCGACGTTTCCAGTTCGAAGCCCTGGGTATGGGCCGATGGCGCATTGCCCCGCGTGCTGACATAGGTGCCGGAAATCGGGCTGAAGGCCGATACCGACGTCTGGAGATTTTTATAGTCGTTATAAAAGCCCGTCAGGTTGATGCGCAGGCGGCTGTCGAACCAGTCGCTCTTGAAGCCGCCTTCGAATGTGTCCACCGTTTCCGGCGCGTAGGGCAACGCCGTGGCGACATTGAGGGCGCGATTGTTAAACCCGCCCGCGTCGAAACCTCTGGAATAGTTTGCGAACAGGAAAATGGCGGGCGTGACCTGATAGGACAGGCCCGCCTTGGGCGTGAAGGCATGCCAGGTCTTCCTGTTGAGCACGCCCGCGTTGGTGAAATTGACCTGAGACGCGGCGACATTGACGCCCAGCGTCGGGATTGCGCCCCCTGTCCGGACCTGCGGATAGAGCGTCGGGTCGATCGGATTGCCGTCGAGGTCGTAATTGACGCCCTGAAAATCGAAGGCGCGGCGTATGCTGATATAGCGTCCGCCCGCCGTCAGTGTCAGCCGGTCGGTCAGCCGGTAATTGGCCTGAAGATAGGCGGAATAATTGCGGGTGATGGTCTTGCCGATCTGGTCGAAGGGCGCAGCGGGCAGCGCCGTGTCCGACGCAGGCAGGCCGGTGACATAGCCGATGCGGTTGCTGCGGAAATTTTCGAACAGATAATAGAGGCCGCCAGTGAAATCGAAGCGGTTCCAGTCGCCCTGCAACTGGAGTTCCTGCGTAAAGCTCTTCTGCTTGTAGACGATATAATTGTCGGAAATGTCGATCCGCCGGGGCTGGGCGCTGTTGTAGGGAAGCCGGTTCTGGCCGTCATTATTGTAATTGACGGGGTCCTGATCGAAGCCGCGCAAAGCGCTGATCGAATGAATCGACAGATGCGGGTTCAGATCATAGTCGACGCGGCCCGTGATGCCGCCGGAGTGCGAACGGTTGATCCCGTATCGCCCGGCGTAGCTGACATTGTTCCTGAACGTGGAGAACTGGGTCGGACTGAACAGCGTGCCGCCCGTAATCGCGCCAAGGCCGCTCAGGGCAGGGTTGGTCGCGTTGTAGGTGGTGGCGACATATTGCGCGGCCTGCGAATGGTCGACCGTGCCGTCAGCCGATAGCGTGACCTTCAAAGTGCTGGACGGCGTGAAGACCAGCTTGATGCGCCCGCCGTCCGTATTCTGGTTGTTGACGCGGCGCCGGAGCGACGGGTTCCACGTATAGCCTTCATGCTCGTCATGCGCGAACGCGATGCTGGCGGCGAGCAGGCCCGGCACCAGCGGACCCGCGACATAGGCATGGGCATTGAAGGTCTGGTAATTGCCATAGCCCGCGTCGAGCCGCAGATCGAGCGTGTCCCCCGGCGTGCGCGTCACATAGCGGATCGCGCCGCCGGCCGAATTTGCGCCGAACAGCGTGCCCTGCGGCCCCCGCAGCACCTCGACCCGCTCGATGTCCGTCAGGTCCGACATGCCGTTGATCGCGCGCGGCAGATAGACGTCGTCGATGTAGACGCCCACGGTCGGATCGAAGATCGGATCGCTGTTGCCGATGCCGCGGATGAAGAAGGTGTTGGTCAGCGGCGTGATGCCCGTGGTCGGGGTGTAAAGGCCCGGTATCTGCCCGGCCAGATCGCGGGCCGTCAGGACATTCTGGTTGCTGCGAAATGTCTCGTCGATCACGCTGACCGCGACCGGGGTCGATTGCAGCCGGGTTTCCTTGCGCGTGGCGGTGACGACGATGTCGCCCAGACCGCTGCCCGCGTCGGGCGCGTCCACGGGGGCTGCCGGCTCTGCGGCCGACACCGGGTGGGTCGACAGGAGAGCGAGCGAAACGACAGGCAGGGCCGTGGCCGCGCGCAGCCATGCCCGGTTGATGACCGGCATATTATATCCTTCTTGGCTTAAGGCCTCCGGCGCCGCGCGTCAGGGGCGGCAACTCGCGCAGTCAGACTGAGGACCGCACCTCTCTCGTGCCTCATCTGAACTGTCGAACCCCCCACGGCTCACGCCTTGGGATGAACTACTACTAATTCAGTAGAGAATTTATAATGACATTTGCTGGGGCAGGACGGAAATCTGCTCAACGGTTGAGCTTTGCTGATGAGGACTGGAAAACCGCTCATCGGCAGGACGCCCATAGAGCACGGCACGGGCGGGCCATCCCCACCATATTCCCTCCCCGTCCAACTGGCTTTGAACAAATTCAGCGGTTGTTGAGCAGCTCTTGTTATTCGCGGACCGTCCCTTTCCCTATCCTCGTCCGCCAGTGGATATTGGAGGATCGACATGGCCAAACGGCAACTGCATCTGGGCGCGATACTCGAAGGAGTCGGGGCCGATCATCATAGCTGGCTCGACCCGGACCTGCCGGGCAACGCCAGCATCGACATCAACTGGTATATCGAGCAGGCGCGCCTTGCCGAGGCGGCGAAGTTCGACCTCATCTTCATCGTCGATTCCCCCTACATCACGCCCGACACCGCGCCGCACTTCCTCAACCGTCTGGAGCCGCTGACGCTGCTGTCGGCGGTGGCGGCATCGACATCGCACATCGGCCTCGTCGGCACGCTCACCACATCCTATTGGGAACCCTATAATGTCGCGCGCCAGTTCGCGTCGCTCGACCATATCAGCCGGGGCCGCGCGGGATGGAATGTCGTCACCACGGGCCTTGAAGGCGCGGCGCTGAACTATGGGCGTGACGCGCATTTCGAACATGGCGTGCGCTACGCCCGCGCGCGCGAGTTCGTGGAGGTGGTGCAGGGTCTGTGGGACAGTTATGAGGACGACGCCTTCCCGCGCGACCGGGCGAGCGGCACTTTCCTCGACAAATCGAAACAGCACCGGCTCGATCACAAGGGCACGCATTTCTCCGTCGCCGGTCCGCTGGCGCTCAGCCGGTCGCGGCAGGGGCAGCCGGTGATCTTTCAGGCCGGCGACAGCAGCGAGGGCCGCGCACTGGGCGCGGCAATCGCCGAGGGAACATTCGCCGCGTCGCAGGATTTCGAAAGCGGCAGTGCCTATTATGCGGACCTCAAGGCGCGGGCGGCGGCGCTCGGGCGCAACCCCGATCATATCATCGTCATGCCGGGGCTGGTTCCCACGATCGCGGAGACCGACGAGGAAGCGCGCGCCGTCGCCGAAGCGGCGCAGGGCGCGCTGAGCATCGACAAGCTGCTGACGCAGGTCGGGCGCTTTTTCAACTATCACGATTTTTCGAAATATGAACTGGACGCCCCCTTCCCCGATCTGTCGGGCGTGACGCTCAACAGCTACAAGGGCGGGGCCGAACGCGTCATCCGCATCGCGGCGGAAGAAAAGCTGACGCTACGTCAGGCGGCCTATCGCTTCGGCCAGTGGACCTCGCCCTTCGTCGGATCGCCCGAAACGGTGGCGAACGAAATCGAGCGCTGGTTTACCGGGCGCGCGGCCGACGGGTTCAACCTCCGCGTCACGCGCCCGCGCGACTTTGCCCTGTTCCGGGAAAAGGTCGTGCCGATCCTTCAGGAACGCGGCCTCTTCCGCAGCGACTATGCGGACGACACGCTGCGCGGGCATCTGGGGTTGCCGGTGCCGCAGCATCGCCACGCCCAGCCGCCCGTCGCCATCGCGGCGGAATGAAAGAAGCGCAGACGCGCCGGTGCGACGTCCTCATCGTCGGCGCGGCATGGCGGCAGCATGGGCGGCCATCGCCGCCGCGAAGGCGCTGAAAACTATTGGCCGATGAAGCTCAAGGAGCATATTGAAACCTCCGCGCATATGGATAAATCGGCTGCGTTTCTGGAGAGAAGCTCTTGCGTGAAGTTGATCGGCGCAGCCTTGTCGCTGGCCTCATTGCGGGAAGTCTGTCCGGCGGGGCCGCTGCACGCGCCGCGGCGCGAGAGATCGTCCTGCCCTTCGCCAATGGGGCGCGTCCGCTTGTCGCCTACCCGCAGAAGCGGCCCCTCATCCGCCTCACCGCCCGCCCGCCGCAACTGGAAACGCCCTTCGAAATTTTCGCGGAGGGGCCGATCACGCCGAACGACGCCTTCTTCGTGCGTTATCATCTGTCCGATCTGCCGGTCGACATCGACGCCGCCAGCTTCCGCCTGACACTGGGCGGCCATGTGGCGCGGCCGCTGTCCCTGTCGCTGGCGGAGCTGAAACGGGACTTTCCGGCGCAGGAAATCGTCGCGGTCAATCAATGTTCGGGGAACAGCAGGGGCTTTTCCGACCCGCGCGTGGGCGGCGGGCAACTGGGCAACGGGGCGATGGGCAATGCCCGATGGACAGGCGTGCCGCTCCGCGCCCTGCTCGACCGCGCCGGGGTTCGCGCCAATGCGCGGCAGGTGACGTTCAACGGCCTCGACAATCCCCCTTCCGATGGCGTCCCCGATTTCATCAAGGCGCTGGACATCGACCATGCGCGCGATGGCGAGGTGATGCTGGCGTGGCAGATGAACGGCGCGGACCTGCCATTCCTCAATGGCTATCCCCTGCGACTGGTCGTGCCTGGCTATTATGGCACTTACTGGGTCAAGCATCTGCATGACATCCAGGTCGTCGATGCGGTCTATGACGGATATTGGATGAACACGGCCTATCGCATTCCCGAAAATGACTGCGCCTGCGTCGCGCCGGGCACGAAGCCCGACCGCACACGCCCGATCGGACGCCTCAATGTGCGGTCGTTCCTGACGAGCCACAGGGACGGCGCGCGGATCGAGGCGGGGCAGCCTCACCTTCTGTCCGGCATCGCCTTCGACGGCGGGGCGGGCATAGCGAGGGTCGAGCTGTCGGCCGATGGCGGCCGCGAATGGATCGCCGCGTCGCTAGGCCGGGATCTCGGCCGCTACAGCTTCCGGTCATGGTCGGCGCCGATGACGCTAGAGCCGGGCGCGCACCGCATTCTCGTCCGCGCCACCAGCGGCAGCGGCGAAACCCAGCCGATGCAGCAGCGATGGCAGCCCGCCGGATATATGCGCAATATCGTCGAAGGGGTGGAACTGAACGCGCTATGAGATCGGGTCCGACCTTCCTCATGATCCTGACCGGGATCGCGTCCGCCACCGCGACCAGCGGCATGAACTATCCGATTCCCGCCGACGATGCGGTGGAACTGCTGCCGGGGCGGGACCGGGATCTGACGGCGGGAACCTGCGCCGCATGCCATTCGCTCGACTATATCACCACCCAGCCTCGCGGTAAGGGCGCCCAGTTCTGGAAGGATGGCGTCGCGAAGATGGTGAAGGTCTACGGCGCGCCCATCGAGCCGGCCGACGCCGACCGCATCGCCGACTATCTTGGCGCGACATACGGCGCTCCGCCGCCATAAGCGCTGCTCGCCCGCCTGCGGACGCGAAGTCAGGACGAAAGGGGATCGCGCGCAAATTCGGCGAGGAACGCCGCGATGTCTCCGGCCACGACCGGCGCGCTCTCGATCGGGAGCATGTGCCCTTCGGCCGCATGGACCACTTCCCTGCACCGTGGCAGTTTGCGCGCCATGTCATGCTGGATGGCGGGCGGGACGACCGTATCGGCCTCTCCGCAGATCAGCAGCGCAGGCGCGGCCACATCCTTGAGCTGATCGTCAATCGAGAACAGGGGATTGGCCGCCTGAAGCGCCAGATGGACGCCGCTGTCCAGCAGGGTCACAGCGTCGAGCGTGGCTTCGGTCGATGCGCTCGGGCGATGCACGAACATCCGGTCGAATCCGGGACGCAGGACGTCGCGGCTGCGACCGTTCTCGATCATGAATTTGAGCGCATCGACCGGATCGCGCCGGTGATCCGCCGGCCCCGGAGACAGCAGGCAGAAGGCCGAAAACGTGCCCGGATGGCGGATTTCCGTGAAAAGGCCGACCGGGGCGCCGAAGGAATGGCCAACAAAGACCGGCTGGTCGAGCCGCAGCGCTTCGACAAAGGCGACAATGTCGTCGGCCAGCGTTTCGAACGACCAGTTCGCCCATGAGTCCTTTGAGGCGCCATGGCCGCGCAGATCGAGCGCATAGACCGCATGGCGTTTCGACAGCGCCGTCAGCAGTTCCCCGTAAAGCGGCCCCGTCGCGCGCATTGCGTAACCGTGGACGAAAAGGAGCGCTTCCTTGCCCCCCTCCACGCCATAGGTGGAATAGGCGAGTTCCGCGCC
This sequence comes from Sphingobium amiense, assembly GCF_003967075.1. NCBI lineage: Bacteria > Pseudomonadati > Pseudomonadota > Alphaproteobacteria > Sphingomonadales > Sphingobiaceae > Sphingobium > Sphingobium amiense. The sequence continues at coordinate 4,051,123 of NZ_AP018664.1, read as the reverse complement.
GTTCAGCACAATCCGTTCTATCATTCGGTCACTCATCGCAGCCTCTGGGCAATTTCACATCGAGCATCGGCAGGTCTATCGCAGCAAGGCTTCTGGCCCCGCCTCCCAGTCGCTCGCCGCCGATCAGATGAACGGGACGAGCAGATGGGAAGGATGGTCCGGGCCGGTATGGATTTCGTGCCGCCCCCTGTTCACGCTGTCGTCATGGCCGAAGCGTGAAAATTCGAGGATGTCGCGGCCGCTGATGGCCAGCCGGAGCGTCTCGCCCGCCTCGAACAGCGTGCTGGAAGGCAAAATCTCCATTTCGACGGGGACGATCTCGCCGGGCCGCACCTTCTCCGTCCGTTCGAAGCTCTGGAAAGGCCGCCACGGCCTCGACAGCACAGGGTCGAGGTGGCGTCGCGACACGCGCAGCCAGCCGAGCGCCACCACGCCCGACCGGAACCCGTCCTTCCCGCAGAAAAACACTTCCTGTCCGCTGGCGTCGAATTTCCGGACCGCCGCGAACAGGTCCAGATCGTCGGCGTCCTTCGCGCTTACCCACAATTTCAGCACCATGGGGCCGGTCACTTCCGTGCGCCGGTCGAAGATAAGGTCGAACTCCACCGACTGTTTCGCTTCGGCGTCGTATTCGATCCGGGCGGCATCTTCCGGAATCGAGGATGTCAGCGCCTTGCCCGCCGGATCGAGATACATCGGCGTGAACCTCGTGCCCTCAATCGGCCAGGCAGTCTCGGCGCGCACCTCGACCCGTTCCTTCGTGTCGCGCACTTCCAGCCTGACGCGCGGACGATCCTGAAAGCCGTTATCCTCGCCCTTCAGGAAATGGTCGAAGAAGGATTTCTGCCATTCGACCGCATCGGGGCTGTAATAGACTTCCCATTTGTTGCCGCCATGCGTGTAGAGCCACTTCTGATCCGAGGCGATACGCACGAAGCCCTCGACCGACCCGCGCGTGTGCAGGCCATGGTCCGACCAGGACGCGCAGATGAGCGCGGGCACGTCGATATTCTCCAGCACGAACGGATTGCGCGCGGCGCGGTCCATCATCGCCGGACCTGTCTCTGCGATGCCCATGCCCGCGCCGCGTGCAAGCGAACCGGCATAATAGCCGCCCAGAAAGCGCGTTTCCGGCACTCCGCCCGGCTCCATGACGTCGCGCAGGAAATCGCTCGCCCCCTCCCACGGCACAATAGCCTTGAGATGGGAAGGCTTCGTCTTCGATGCGACCATCCACTGATTGCAGGCAAGGTAGGATACGCCGTGAAGGCCCACCGAGCCGTTGCTCCACGGCTGAACTCCCGCCCACTCGATCAGTTCGGCATAGTCGTGGGCGTCTTCCTCGGAATAGACGCCGGGTTCCCCCTCCGATCCATAATAGCCACGGGGATCGGCGACCATCACCGCATAGCCATGCGGCACCCAGAAGCCGGGGTCCGGCCCCTCCCAGGTCGTAACCTCGCAAATATGCATGGTGCCGACCGCCATGCCCGCCGCCTTGATCTTGGGCAGGGTCGAATAGTCGGCGGGGCCGAAATCCTTGCCATAGGCGGTGACGCACATGATGACGGGGTAGCGGCCCTCTTTCTCGGGCCGATAGACCGTCGCCTCCAGATGCACGCCGTCGCGCATGCGCACCCGGACATCGCGCTCCACGATGATGCCTTCGGGCAATGGATAGGTGACTGCGCCAAGGTCGGCCTCCGCTTCCTTCGTCAGTTCGGCCGCACTTTCCGACACCCGGCATCCTCCTCCATCTGGCGCGCGTCCGTCTGACGGCGCGGTAATCGACCCTGCAAGACCTAGCCCCTCACGGCCCGACAGTCTGTCCCTTCTAATTGAGGACAGACGGTCCTGCCCGGTTGAGGCAAACCAGCGACCGAACCGATGCGTGCAGGACCGCGGTCGAAACCGCATGCACCGTCGGGGTCGCGCCGCCAGCGCGGATAATAGAAGTCGGAAAATGAGGGGATGACGATGTTTCGCAAAATCACAACGCTTCTTATGACGGCTGCGCCCATCGCGATCGGCGCCAGCCCATCGTTCGCGCAGGACAATGCCGGCGCGACCGGCAGTCTGGAAGACATCGTCGTCACGGCCCAGAAGCGATCCGAAAATCTTCAGGATGTTCCGGTCGCGATCACGGCCGTCACCTCGGCACGGCTGGAATCGGCGGGGATCACCAGCGCGGCCGATCTGGGCACCGTGACGCCGAACCTTTCCCTGACGCAGGTCGCCGGCACCATCCAGCCGCACATTCGCGGCGTCGGCACGGACTTTTCCGGACCCGGCGTCGAAAATCCGGTCGCTCTCTATGTCGACGGCGTCTATATCGCGAGCGGCACGTCGTCCCTGCTCACGCTCAACAATATCGAGCGGGTGGAAGTACTCAAAGGCCCGCAGGGCACGCTGTTCGGGCGCAACGCCACGGGCGGCCTCATCCATGTCATCACCAAAGACCCCGGATATGATCCGTCGATGGCGCTGGACCTGAGCTACGCCAATTACGAGACAGTCACCGCCAATGCCTATCTGAGCGCCGGACTGGCGGACGGTGTGGCCGCCGATCTGGCGGTGCGTTACGAACATCAGGGCAAGGGCTGGGGCACCAACCTGTTCAACGGCCGCGACGTCAACCGCACCGATCACGACTTTGCGGTTCGCTCCAAGCTGCTGTTCGAACCGGGCGACAGGACGAAGATACGCTTCGCCATCGACTATGCCGACCGGAAAGCCGCCGATGTGCAGCATGCCTATCCGGGCTATCCGCAGAGCTTCAACAATCCCTTTTTCGGCGGTCCCTTCCCGCTCGGCGGTCCTTTCGACACCAACAGCAATGTGCAGGGCGACAGCCGGTTGCGCTCGGGCGGCATCTCGCTCCAGATCAATCAGGATCTGGGCGACGTGGCGCTGCAGAGCATCACGGCCTTTCGCAAGAGCAGATATATGTTCGAACTGGATCTCGATCTGACGCCGGTGCAGCTCATCAGTTGCTGCGGCGCCGATGGCGGCCCGGTTCGCGCGAGACAGTTCAGCCAGGAATTCCAGCTCTCATCCACGTCCGGCGGGCCGCTCAAATGGGTGGCGGGCGCCTATCTCTTCTCTGCGAGGGACGGGTATGAGAATGTCAGCATCGAACTGGCCGCCCCGGTCTCGTTCATTCCCGGCGTGCCTGCCGCCATCCTCCTGAACAACCGGGTGACGACCCGATCGGCTGCGGCCTTCGGTCAGGCCAGCTATGAGATACTCGACAACACGACCCTGACGCTGGGCGGACGCCTCACCTATGAAAAAAGAACGATAGGCGGAACGGAAAGCATCGTTGCGGGCGGTGTCATCGCGGCGGTCCATCCCCTGCCCGCGGCAGGCTCGGGCTTTCCCGGCAAGATCGACTTTACCCGGTTCAACTATCGCATTGCGCTGGATCACAAGTTCACGCCCGATATTCTCGGCTATGTGAGCTACAATACCGGCTTCAAGAGCGGCGGCTATAATCTGAACTCGTCGGCGAACCCTCCCTACAGGCCCGAACAGATCAAGGCGGCTGAGGTGGGCCTGAAAACCGAGCTGCTGGACCGGCGGCTGAGGCTCAACATCGCCGCATTCCACTACAATTATTCCAATATACAGGTGACCAACTATGCCGGGGGCAACAGCCTGATCGGCAATGGCGCGGCTGCCAAAATCTATGGCGTCGATTTCGACGCGGACCTCGTTCTGGGTCATGGCCTGTCGCTCAACGGCGGTCTGGGCTATCTGCACGGCCGGTTCAGTTCCTACGACAATGCGCCCTATTTCAACGGCTTCGATGGCTGCGTCACCGCGCCGGGAAGTTTCTGCACCCTTTCCGCCAAAGGCAATCGGGTGGGCCAGTCGCCGACATGGTCCTATAATGTCGGCGCGAACTACAAGACGGAGCTGGCGCAGGGCGCGTTGGCGTTCAGCGTCCTCTATTCCTATTCGAGCCGCTGGTATGCGTCCGCCGACAATTTCGCCTTTCAGCCTTCCTATGGTCTCCTCAACGCGTCCGTTCAGTGGACCGAGCCGAGCGACCATCTTTCCGTGCGCCTGTGGGGCAAGAACCTGACGAACGAAGTCTATGCCACCGGCATCGGCGAGGCCAATCAGGGGGTGTTCCGCCACCTCGGCGCGCCCCGGACCTATGGCGTGACGCTCGGCGTGAAGTTCTGACACACCAAAAGGACAAATCATGGCGAGTGAAACAGCGGGTGCGGATTTTGGCAAGGTAGCCGCTTTGCTCGATGAACTGGTGGCTTCGCGGCAGGTGCCCGGCGCCAATGTCGCGATCCATCGTTCGGGGCGGGAGATATTCTACCACCAGTCGGGTTTCAGCGATCTCGCCGCCGGCACGCCGATCGCGCGGGATTCGCTGTTCCGGCTCTTTTCGATGACCAAGCCGGTCATCGCTGCGGCGACGATGGTTCTGATCGACGACGGGGCGCTCGGTCTGGACGACTCCATCGTCGATCATATTCCGGAGTTCGCCGATCTGCGCGTTCACAGCGAGGGGGCCGGTGACTCCTCCGGTCCCCAAGCCCCGACCGTCAGACATCTGCTGACGCACACGGCCGGATTTTCCTACTGGTTTCAGTCGGGCACGCCGGTCGGCGCGCTCTACGCTGCCGACCCCGGCATCAATTTCGACCGCTGGCGCTACGATCCTCAGTTCGGCGGTCTCGATGGCCTTGCGCGCGCTCTGGGCCAGCTTCCCCTCCTCGCGCGACCCGGCACGCGATGGCATTACAGCATGTCCTTCGAGGTTGCGGGCATCCTGATCGAGCGCGTCAGCGGGCAGAAGCTCGACGATTTTCTGAGGACGCGGATCTTCGATCCGCTGAAGATGCATGACACCGACTTCTGGGTCGAGCCGGACAAGGCTCACCGGCTCACGTCCCTCTATCGTCCGACAGAAGGCGGCGGCCTTGAACTGGCCGAGAGCGGCGCTGACAGCCCCCGGCTGAAGCCGGTTCCGGGGCTGGCGGGCGGCGGCGGCCTCGTCTCCACGATCGACGATTATGGCCGCTTCGCCCAAATGCTTCTGCGCGATGGCGAGCTGGAGGGCGCGCGCGTCCTGTCGACGGAGTCGGTGCGGGCGATGATGTCCAGTCACCTCCGGCCCGATCAGCTCGATGAGCTGCCCGAACTTGTGAAATGGGGTCTCGGCGGAGCGGGCGATGGAATGGGCTTCGGCTTCGGCGGTTCGGTGGTGCTTCGCCCGCCCGCGAACGGCGTGCCCGCTTTCCCCGGAGAATATAGCTGGGGCGGCGGGTCCAGCACGACCTTCTGGGTCGATCCGAAGCATGATCTCAGCGTCGTGTTCATGACGCAGCGTTTTCCGCCTGCCGCCGACATGCCTCGGGATGTGTTGCATCGCGCGGTTTATGGCGCGCTAGGGCTGGCGTGATGAGGATGGGCAAGGCAGCCGCGATTTTGTATGACGCGTCGATGGCCATCGCGACGCAGACGAGCGCCCCCTCCGGGCTGGTTTCCTTCGACGGGCGTCTGCTCGATTCCCTGTCGAAATGCGTGTCTTCGATAGGGCGCGATGCATTCACCGACAACTTCCTCGAATTCGTGCTGCAGGTCGGCGCCGCGCAGGTCACCGCTTTCAGCTATGAAGCGGACCGGGCGAGTTGCCTGCTCAGCCGGAATTTCCTGTCGGAGGAAAAGGGTGGCACCTTGGCCGCCGCCTATGTCGACGGCTGGTTTCGGGAAGACCCGCTGTTCCGGCGCGCCAGAGCCATGGACGATGGCGAATGCGCCGTCGTCAGGCTGGAATCGCTCCTGCCGGAACTGGACGAGAATTATGTCTCGATGTTCTTCGGCGCGCCCGGCTTTCGCACTAAGACCGCGATCCTGGTGGCGCAGGATTCACGCCGGATGATCCTGAACCTCTATCTGGCCCGCGATCCCCGTTCCGCGTCGCCCATCGCGCTCGATCATGTTCCGGCCGAACTATATCAGTTGATCGGCCGGATGCTGGCGACGCATTTCGCGCGGCTCAAACCGCCCGCATTTCCCCTGCCGCTCGCGGTTCTGTCCGAACGGGAAAGGCAGGTGTGCCTTGGTATGCTCGCGGGCCGGAAAGCCGAGGCGATTGCGGAGCATATCGGCGTCAGCGCCAACAGCGTCGTGACCTATCGACAGAGGGCGTATCAGAAACTCGGCATATCCTCGCGCGGGCAGCTCTTCTCGATCTGTCATGTTCAGGAAGATGGCGCGTCTTCCGCATAGCGGGCACGCAGCAGCTTCTTGTCGATCTTCCCGACGCTGGTGCGCGGAAGCTGGTCCACCACCGCAAACCGGTCAAGTCTCGCATATCGCGTGATACGCCCGTCTGCGATGGCGAAATCGACGGGAAGGTTGATGCTGTCGAGCGTCGGGACGCAGCCGGGCGCAGCCACCACCACCGCCAGCGGACGCTCGCCCCATCTGACGTCGGGCACCGCGATCACGGCGGCCTCTGCGATCCCCTCGCCAGTGGCGACAAGTTCCTCCAACTGGAGGGAATCCACCCATTCGCCCCCCGTCTTGACTACGTCCTTCAGCCGGTCCCGGATCTGCACCTGTCCCCACGGGTCGATGGTGGCGATATCCTGCGTGTGCATCCAGCCGCCCCGCCACAGCGCGTCCGTCGCCTTCCGGTCGCCGGTATAAAGCGGCGTCAGCCACGGGGACCGCACCACCACCTCGCCACGCGTCCGCCCATCGTGCGGCGCGGGGTTCATATTTTCATCGGCGATCCGCACCTCGACCAGCGGCGCCGACACGCCCGCAAGGCTCAGCGGGTCCGGCATCCCCGCCCCGCCCTCGTCGCCCGGCAGTTCCCGGCGTCCGGCGACCGCCACGACCGGGCAGGTTTCCGACATGCCATAGGCCGCGCCGAGCCGCATGCCATGAGCCTGCCCCCTGGCGAGCAGGCTTCGCGTCAGTGCGGAACCGCCGATCGTCACCTTCCAGCCCGCAAGGTCCGCGCCCCTGTCTTCGGCGCTGTTCAGCACCATCTCAAGCACCGTGGGAACGCAGTGGGAATAGCTGACCCCGTGTGTTTCGCGCAGCGCGCAGATCGTCGCCGGCTCATAGCGTCCGGGATAGACCTGCTTCAGGCCCAGCATCGTCGCGATATAGGGGAAACCCCATGCGTGGACATGGAACATCGGCGTCAGCGGCATGTAGACGTCGCCCACGCCGATCCACGGCGCGGCATCCGAAGCGCCGAACGGCGCGCTGATCGCCAACGTATGCAGGACGAGCTGCCTGTGGGTGAAACAGACGCCCTTGGGATTGCCGGTCGTGCCACTGGTATAGAATGTCGTGGCGACGGCATTCTCGTCGAAATCCTCGAACGGATAATCGGGCGAAGCCGCGGCGGAAAGCGTTTCATATTCGCCGATGCACCATGAAGGCAGGGCGTCGCCCGCCCCGTCCATGATCGCGACGATCGCCTTCAGCCGGGGCAACCGGGATCGAAGCGCCTCGACGATGGGGAAGAAATCGCGGTGGACGATCAGAATTTCCGCTTCGGCATGCTGCAGCGTATAGGCGATCTGCGGCTGCGGCAGCCGGATATTCACGGTCTGGAGCACAGCGCCCATCATCGGCACGGCGAAATAGGCCTCCAGATAGCGGTGACTGTCCCAGTCCATCACCGCCACGGTCATGCCCTGCGTCGCGCCAGCCGCTTCGAGCAGCGAAGCCAGCCGCCCGACGCGCCCGACAAATTCGCGATAGTCGATGTCCGCCCGGTCGCGATAGACGATGCGCTGATCCCCCGCCTTTGCCACCACGCCGTTGAGGAGGTGGCGGATCGTCAGGGGCGCGCGATGATATTCGGTGGCGGTCTCGGCAAAACGCAGTGGCATCTACCTGCTCCCGTCCGCGACGGACGAAAGCCGCAGGGGCGCGCGCATGCCATTCCTTGCCGCCTCCAGCCGCAGCCGCCGCGCCTCGGCCTTCATGTCATCCGACAGCCAGTCGCGATCATGGCCCCACAGGCTCGGGCCGCACCGCATCTCGCTCGACTGCCAGTGGGCAGGGTCGATGTCCCGTCCGCCCCAGCCATATTCGATCAGGAAGCGCGAGGGCGTCCGCATGTAGAAGGACGTCATATGATCGTTCGAGTGCCGGCCCAGCGTGGCGGCGACCCGCCCCGGCTCGCCCTGCGCCAGATCATAGCCCTGCCCGACGTCGTCGAAACCGTCCAGCTCGACCATCAGATGATGCATCCCGGCATGTCCGTTCTCGATCATCGCAAGGCTGTGATGGCGGGTGTTGACGTGGAAGAAGAAGGCCTTGAACGGCGCGAGCGTATAGTCGCTCAGCCGGAAACCCAGCAGGTCGCGATAATAGGGCAGCAGCGGCTCGATCCGGCGGACGTTGAGGACCGCATGTCCCATGCCCAGAGAGCCGGTGCGAAAACCCTCGATCGGCCGCCCCGGCGCGAACGGGGTGTCGGCAAGAGCGCGGCCATGGAAAAATTCGAGCGCATTTCCTTCCGGATCGGTCGTCGTAAAACCGTCCGCAACGCCCCGCTCTTCACAAAGGGCGGGCGGCATGGCGGAAACGGCATGGCCTTGCGCTTCCAGCCGGGCCGCGAGCGACTGCAACGCCTGTGCGTCGCGCACCTCCCAGCCATAATAGTCGACCCCCTCGCCCGCCGCCTCGCGCACGGCAAGGCGGTGGGCCGCATCGTCCATGCGCAGGCCGATCCGCCCGCCGGACAGCGGCTGCACCTGCATGCCGAGCAGATGGGTGCCGAACTGCCGCCAGTCCCCCAGCGATGGGGTGCGCGCGCCGATATAGCCCAGTCCGATGATCTCGCCGCCTGTCATCCTGCCGGCTCGTAGCGGACAACGGTCTGTTCGATGGTGCCGAAAATGCTCGCGCCATCGGCATCGGTCATGTCGATCTTCACCCGGTCGCCGAAGTGCAGGAATTCGGTCGCGGGTTTGCCACTATCGATGGTTTCGAGCATCCGCACTTCGGCGAGGCACGACGATCCGGCCGCCCGGTCCCGGTTCGACACCGTGCCCGAACCCACGATCGTGCCCGCGCCCAGTTCCCGGCTCTTCGCCGCGTGGGCGATGAGCGTTGCGAAATCGAAATTCATGTCGTGACCGCCATTGGGTTCGCCCAGCCAGCGGTCGTTCACCCAGCTTCTGAGCGGCAGGGTCAGCTTGCGCCCGTCCCATGCCTCGCCCAGTTCATCGGGCGTGACCGCCACGGCCGCGAAAGCCGTCGCTGGTTTCGACTGGAAGAAGCCGAACCCCTTCGCCAGTTCTCCGGGGATGAGGTTGCGCAGGCTGACATCGTTGAGGATCGTGACCAGCAGGATATGCCCGGCCGCTTCGTCCGCGCCGATCCCCATGGGAACATCGTCGGTGATGACCGCGATTTCGGCCTCCAGGTCGATCCCCCACGCCTCGTCGGCGATCACAATCGGATCGCGCGGGCCAGCCATTTTGTCGCCCCCGCCCTGATAGATCAGCGGATCATGATAGAGCGACTGGGGCATTTCGGCGTTGCGCGCCCGCCGCACCAGCTCAGCGTGCGAGAGATAGGCGGAGCCGTCGCACCACTGATAGGCGCGCGGGAGCGGGGCGGCGGCGGCGGTCGGGTCGAAATCGAAAGCGTCGTCGATCGTCCCGGCTTCAAGCGCCCCGGCCCGCACGCGCAGCAGCGGCTCCATTCGGCTCCAGTCGTCCAGCGCCTGTTGCAGCGTGGCTGCAATATCGGGAACGCGCACGGCGCGGCGCAGGTCGCGGCTGACGATCACCAGATCGCCGTCGCGCGACGAGGGGGAGCGCAATGTTGCCAGTTTCATTCTTCTTCTCCGTCAGATGGCTCGATGCGCGCCGGCGGCAACCCGGCGGGGTTCCGGTGCAGCGGCGTGCGAAGGCGGCGGCGCAAGCAGCGCTGCGATGGCGGGCGTCGCGAGCAGCGCGGTCAGCTCAGGCCCGCTGGTCGCGGTTGCGAGAATATAGCGGTCGGGCCGCACCAGTGCCGCGCGAACGCCAAGGCGCGACAGCTCCTCCCCGATCCCCGGCGCATCCTGCGGGGTGATGACCTGCAGGCCCGCGACCGGACCGATCTCTCGGGCGAGTTCGGCATCCGCGACCAGCGCCATGGCATAGCCGACCGCATCGTCCATCCGGCGTCCGTCGCGCAGCCTGCTTTGCGCGAATATGCGCCCGCGATGGGGACCGGCGCCGGGACCGGGGCCGAGTTCGGAGACAAGGCTCTTCATCCTGCCGCCGCTCTCGCCGGAGGACTGCGCCATCCGCAGCGCAGCGCCGGGATCGCTGGCGTTGATCAGGCCGCCCAGCCCGACCGCCGTGACGATATATCTGGTCACATTGGGCTTGCGCTCCGACTGGTAGCTGTCGAGCAGTTCCTCGCTCGCCTCGCCCCTGACGGAGCGAACCAGCTTCCACGCCAGATTGGCGACGTCGCGAATCCCCGCGCACATGCCCTGCCCCATGAACGGGGGCGTCTGATGGGCGGCATCCCCCGCGATCCAGAGCCGCCCGTCCCGCCACCGCTCCGCCACCAGCGAATGAAAAGTATAGGCCGCAACCCGCTCGATTTCCGCTTCGTCCGGCCCGATCCAGCGCGACAGCAGCGCCCAGATTTGATCGGGCCTGGCGATCGAATAGTCCTGCTCGCCGGGCAGCAGCCTTATTTCCCAGCGCCGCCGGTTGCCCGGCTGCCGCGCATAGGTCATCGACCGTTCCGGGTGGCAATATTGGACCGAATGATCACCCAGATCCGGCCTCTCGCCGTTCAGCAGGACATCGACGACCAGCCATTTTTCGTGAAAGCCGTGATCCTCCATCCCGGACCCGATGAACCGGCGCAGCAGGGATCGGGCGCCGTCGCAACCCACGACATGCGCGCAGCGCGCCTCCATGATTCTGCCCGTCGCCATATCCTCATAGCGGACGAGGGCTTCGTCTCCCCGGTCCTCGACCAGAAAGGCCTCGCACCGGCGGCGCAGGTGGACGTTCGGATATTTTGCTATCCCCTCGTTGAGCACCGCCTCCAGCGTCGGCTGGTGAAAACGGTAGCTCGCATGCCATCCATGCTGGCCGATGTCCTGCGGCCGCGACCAGTCGAGCAGCAGATTGCCGTCCGGATCGACAAAGCGCATTCCGACATTGACCCGAGCCTCTTCCGCGACTGCATCCGCAACCCCGATCGTCTGGAAAACGCGCATCACCTCATCATCGAAATGCACCGCCCGCGGGACGTTATAAATGCCGCCATCGCGTTCCAGAACCAGCACGCTGAGGCCGGACAGCCCCAGAAGATGCGCCAGCGTGGCCCCGCTCGGTCCAAAGCCGATGACGATGACGTCGAATTTCTGCCCTGTATCCAGCATGGGTGGCTCATCTCGATCTTTGCCGGATGACATGTCGGCGTCCGCGACGGTCGCCAGCCCCATGCACACGGCCTCTGCCTGCCTGACGGACCTGTCAGATCGCGGGATGATCGTCTGTCCTCAATAAGATGGGACACGTCATGCTCGCAGAAATCGCGTCTGCCTACGACCTGATGAAGGTCGTTTAAATCGGCATATCCAACTATATATTGATTATAAATATCCATATGAGCAATTCTCATATAATTATCAAATAATGGTCCTAACGATATTATCAAATATGGCCGAAATCATATCGCGCGAACGAAACAGATTTTGTTGATTGATATCCCTGCGTCGACGCTTTTTACGAAAGCGGGAAATTTACATCATTTCGTGGGGGAATTATGATCTTGTCGTTAAAGCAAGTGGCGCTCGCCTCATCTGCGCTCATACTCGTGGCCGGGCCGGTCCGGGCGCAGGAAAACAGTCGGGCCGTGCCGGACCAGGCGGCTGACGAAGCGGCGGACGGGGCGGCCATCGTCGTCACGGGCGTTCGCGGCGCCCGCCCCCGGACGGTTGCTGACAGCCCCGTCCCCATCGACGTCATCGGGCCGCAGGAATTGCAGGCAACGGGGCGCACCGGCCTCAAGGACATATTGGGCAACATCATCCCGTCCCTCACCATGCCCGCGCTCGGGGGCGGCGGCACCTCGTCCGCAGCGAAGCCGATTTCGATCCGGGGGCTTTCGGGCGACTATGTGCTGATACTGGTCAATGGCCGGCGGCGGCATACGACATCGCTCATCAACAATCTTTCCCGCGTGTCGGGGGGAAGCACGCCCGTGGACATCGACCTGCTGCCGACCAATGCGGTCGGCCGGGTGGAAGTGCTGCGCGATGGCGCGGCGGCGCAATATGGTTCCGACGCCATTTCAGGCGTCATCAACTTCATCCTCGACACCTCTCCGGAAGGCGGCGCGTTCACGACCACCGCAGGCAGCACCTATGAAAAGGGTGGCGAACTGTTCCAGCAGGCGTTGAGCTATGGCACGCGGCTGGGCGCGGACGGCGGCTTCATCCGTTTCGCGGCTGAGGCCAAATATCATGACCGCGCAGACCCTTCGGGCGCCATCGTCGCGGATTCGGTGGATCTCTATCCCCGCCTCGCCGATGGATCGCGCGACCCACGCGAAGCCACGATCGACCGGAACCGCGCCGGAAATTATGGCCGCACCAACCGCGATTATATCGTCAACACTTCCTATAACGCGGAACTCCCGATCAGCGAGCAGACGACGCTCTACAGTTTTTCGACGCTCAGCCACCGCGACGTGAAGGACGGCCGGGGCCAGTTCAACGCCAACAATGTCAATTCCCTGCCCGAACTTTATCCGAACGGCTTCCTCGCGAAGCGGCGCATCTGGGAAACCGATTTTCAGGCGACGGCCGGGCTGCGGACGGCCCTGTGGGGTCTCGATGTCGATGTCAGCAGCAGCTACGGCCAGGACCATGTGAAGCTGGGCGCGGTCGATACGCTCAATCCCTCGCTGGGGCCGAGCAGCAAGACCAGCTTCTTCATGGGCAAGCAGATTTCCGCCTTGTGGGTCAACAATGCCGATTTCAGCCGGACCTTCGACATCGGCCTCGCCGAGCCGCTGACGCTGGCATTCGGCGTGGAGCATCGACGGGAGCGGTTCCAGAACAAGGCGGGTGAGCCGGACAGCTATCGCGATGGCGGCTATGTCATTCCGAGGGGCACGACCCCCTTCCAGTTGCAGTTCGGCGGCCAGCGACCGGCGGCGAGCCTCGTCTCGTTCACGGGCACGACGCCGGCGGACGCTTTCGTTCTGACCCGCAACAATATCGCCGCCTATGTCGATGTGGGTGCGAACGTCACTCCATCCTGGTATGTGGGGCTGGCGGGCCGGGTCGAACATTATAGCGACAGTTCGGGCGACACGGTCAGCGGCAAATTCTCGACGCGCTACGAAATTCTGCCCGGCTGGGCGATCCGGGGCGGCGTCAACACCGGCTTCCGCGCTGCGTCGCTGGCGCAGCAGGGCTTCTCGACCTCCCAGAATACCGGCCTCGTCATCAACGGCGATTTCGTGACCCAGTTGGTCAAGTTCCTCGCGCCCAACGATCCCATCGCCGGCTTTTTCGGCGCCAAGCCGCTCAAGCCGGAAAAGTCGCTGAATTTCACGGCGGGCACGACATTCGAATCCGGCGGCTTTCGCCTGACCGTGGACGGGTATCAGATCCGCATCGATGACCGGATCGTGAAAACCGAAATTCTCAACAGCGCCGAAGCCAAGGCGATTCTGGCCAGTCCGGCGGTAACCGCCATCCTGGCCCAGCGGGGCGTGCCCGGCATCAGCAGCGCGCAATTCTTCATCAACGGCGTCGATACCCGGACGCGGGGCGTCGATGTCGTCGCGGAATATTCGCTGCGCTCCGCCGCCCTGGGGGATTTCCGCTTCAGCGCGGCCTACAGCTACAACAGGACGAAGATCCTGAACGTCGCCGCCAATCCGGCCAACCTCACCAACACGATCCTGTTCGGCCGGCAGGCGCGGTCGGACCTCACCAGCGCCACGCCGCGCGACAAGCTGGTGCTGAACGGCGAATGGACCGCAGGACCGGTGAAGACCGGGCTGCGCGTCACCCGCTTTGGCCATTATACGGAAGCGGGCGCGAGCCAGACGTCGACGGCGGATGACCGGACCTTCAGCCCCAAATGGGTCACGGACCTCGACATATCCGTGCAGGTCAACCGGGCCGTCAATCTGGCGGTGGGGGCCAACAACCTGTTCGACGTCTATCCCGATCCGATCGGCGTCATTCAGGCCAATACCGGCCTTGGCAAATATGGCCTGTTCGCGCCATTCGGCCTGACCGGGGGCTTTTATTATGCGCGGGTCGGAGTAACATTCTGACCCTCGAAGGGACAGGCTCCAGCCCGTTACACTTTGCGACATAAATGACTGGAGTCTGACAGTCCCATTCCCGGAACATTCAGCCTGTCCGGCGCATATCCGGCTCTGTTGATGCGGGTGCCCCCGCCCGCGTCGCACAATATGGGAGAACAGATATGCGTAAAATGCGTAAACTGATCGTCGCGGGCCTGCTGGCCGCCACCGTGGTTCCGACCGTTGCGTCGGCGCAGTCCTATGGCGAAGCCCGCCGCAGCGAGCAGCGCCTGCGCGAGGAGCAGCGCGACCTGCGTCAGGCGCAGCGTCATGGCAACCGCCGCGACATTCGCGAGGAGCGCCGCGATGTGCGCGACGCCCGCCGCGAGGCGCGCGAGGACTGGCGCGACTATCGCCAGAGCCACCGCGACGTCTATCGCGCGGGTCGCTGGAACGCCCCCTTCCGCTACAACCAGTGGAATGTCGGCGCGACGCTTCGTCCCAACTATTATGCGCCGCGCTATTATATCAGCGATCCCTATCGCTACCGCCTCCGCCCCGCCGGGCGCGACCTGCGCTGGGTCCGTCACTATAATGACGTGCTGCTGGTGAATGTCCGCACCGGGCGCGTGATCGAAGTCAATCGCGGCTTCTTCTGGTAAGCGGCCATTAACGGAAAACGGCCCGGAGCGGCGATGCTCCGGGCCGTTTTGCTGCCCCCGTCTTGGCCGCGCCGCCCGTTTCCGGGCGGCCGCGGCCGATGACGCGCGCTTTACAGCACGCCACCAGTCCGAAAGGGGGGTGGACCGATACGCAAACGATCCAACCGTCCGAAAGTTCCGCCCGACTGACGTCAGGACGCCAGCGCGTCGGCGATCAGCCTGCGGCTGTTTGCGATACCATAAAGCGCGATGAAGCTGCCCATGCGCGGCCCCTGATCCGCGCCCAGCAGTGTCTGGTAGAGCGCCCTGAACCAGTCGCGCAGCTCCGCGAAACCGAACGCCTCGTCCTTGCCGATGGCATAGACGATATTCTGGATGTCCTCCGCCGACGCGCCTTCAGGCAGCGCCGCCAGTTCCGCGTCCAGCCTGCGCAATGCCGCCGCCTCATTCGTATCGGGCGCGCGGCGCTTGAGCGTCGGGGCCACGAAATCGCGGTGATAGGCAAGCGCATGGCCGATCAGCGCGTCGAGTTCGGGATAGGTCTCCGCGCTCGCGCCCGGCACATAGTTCTGGAGATAGCCCCACACCTGATCCCGGCTCGCGTCGCCCATCACGCCGACGAGGTTGAGCAGCAGCCCGAACGTCACTGGCAGTTCGCCCTGCGGCAGCTTGCCGTCATGGACGTGGTGGACGGGGTTGCCCAGTTGCTGCTCGACCGCCTGCCTGGGGTAATTGACGCGGAACTGCCAATATTCGTCCACCGCGCGCGGAATGACGCCCATGTGGAGCTGCTTCGCCTTCTTCGGCTCGCGATAGGCGTAGAAGGCGAGGCTTTCCTGCGGCCCATAGGTCAGCCATTGTTCGAGGCTGAGGCCGTTGCCCTTGGACTTGGAGATTTTCTCGCCCTTTTCGTCGAGGAACATCTCGTAGTTGAAGCCCTCGGGCGGGCGGCCACCCAGCGCGCGGCAGATCTTGGACGACTGCGTGACCGAATCGATCAGATCCTTGCCCGCCATCTCGTAATCGACGCCCAGCGCATACCAGCGCATCGCCCAGTCGACCTTCCACTGCAGCTTGGCGCCGCCCGACAGGATCGACTGCTCGACCGTCTCGCCTTCATCCTCGAAGCGCACCAGACCCGCTTCGGCGTCGATCACCTCGACCGGCACCTGAAGCACGACGCCGCTCCTGGGGGAAATCGGCAGCACGGGCGAATAGGTCGCCTGCCGTTCCTTGCGCAGCGTCGGCAGCATGATGTCCATGATCGCCTGATAGCGCCGCAGCACCTGCCGCAGCGCCTCGTCGAACGCACCCGCGCGATACTGTTCGGTCGCTGACACGAACTCGTAGTCGAAGCCGAACCGGTCGAGAAATTCGCGCAGCATCGCATTGTTGTGATGGGCGAAACTCTCATATTTGCCGAACGGATCGGGCACCTGCGTCAGCGGCTTGCCCAGATGCTCGGTCAGCATTGCCTGATTGGGCACATTGTCCGGCACCTTGCGCAAACCGTCCATATCGTCGCTGAACGCCACCAGCCGCGTCGGCACGTCCGACAGCGCGTGAAAGGCATTGCGCACCATCGTCGTGCGCAGCACTTCGTTGAAGGTGCCGATATGCGGCAGGCCCGAGGGGCCATAGCCGGTCTCGAACAGGATATGCCCTTTTTCCGGCGCGCCATCGGCATAACGCTTCAAAAGCTTGCGCGCTTCCTCATAGGGCCAGGCCTTTGACGCGAAAGCGGCATTGCGGAACATGTCGGATATAGTCATAGCGCGCTTCCCGTAGCCCCTCGCGTCGATAAAGAAAACTGTGTTATTAAAGGAAAAATCGGGTTAGTTTCGGTTGCGGTTTAAATCATTCTTAACCCTGATCTTTGATAATCGCTTGCGATTGGAGGCGAAATGCAAGTCAAGCGGAGCCGCGAGCGCATCGCTGTGGACATCCCCGTCGTCATCACGACGGTGCTGGATAGCCTGGAAGGCTCGATCGTCGACCTGACCGAGGGCGGCGCGCAGATCTTCGGCTGCTCGTTGCCGCCACGCTCACAATGCCAGATCGACCTTGACGGTTATACTGTATTCGGCACGGTCCAGTGGTCGGAAGATGACCGTATGGGCATTCGCTTTCCCTTTCCGCTCACAGACGGTCCGCTGTTCGACCGGCTGGAAATGGCCCGCACACCCCAGCCCGCAGCCTCCGCCATGCAGCCGCGCCCGGCTGCTCCGCCACCGATGGGCGGCTTTGGGCGGCGCATTAGCTGACCGAACGCCATTTAAGGTTTTCCTTTTGTTCCGCCTCGCCTAAATCGGCGATGTGATCGACCCCGCCGTCCTGCCCGCCCTCCACGCCAGCCATGGCGGCATCTGGCTGCGCGAAGGCGGCCATACGCAGGGGCTGGCGAAGGGGCAGGCCATCGCCCGCGCCGCCGAAACCCCGGTTCTGCTGCTGAACGCCCCGCTGACGGGCCAGCGCCTCGGCTATCCCGAACTCAACGGCCTCGACCTGCTCGAACTCTGGGCCTTCCTCCATCCCGCCCGCTTTCTGGTTCCCACGCCCAAGGGGTTGGCGGAAGCGCTCGGCCTGCGCGTCCCCACCGCCGAGTCGGACATTCCCGCGCTGCTGCAAGCCGCCGCCGCCGCGATGCTCGACCGGATGGAAGCGCCCGACTGGACCGAGCGGGAGGGGGCATGGACCGCCGCGCAATCGCTTCACCGCCTGCGCTGGGCCTGGTCGCCGCTCGTCGCCCTCCGCATCCCCCGCCCGCGTGAGGCGGAACGCTGGCTCTTTTCCAAACTCCCCGAGTGGGAGGAGGCGCAGCCCCGCCCCGCGCCCCGCACCGTCAGCCTGAACGAAGCCGACGTGCTCGCCCGGCTCGACGCGCTCACCGGCGCGCAGGCCGAACCGCGTCCGGGGCAACGCGCCTATGCCGCCGCCGCGTCCACCGCCTTCCGCCCCCGCGCCCATCGCGACCAGCCCAACATGCTGCTGGCCGAAGCGGGCACCGGCATCGGCAAGACGCTGGGCTATCTCGCCCCCGCGTCGCTCTGGGCGGGGCAAGCGCAGGGCACGGTCTGGGTCTCCACCTACACCAAGGCGCTGCAACGCCAGCTCGACCGCGAGTCGCTGCGCCTCTTTCCCGATCCGGCGCTCGCCGCGCGGCGCGTGGTGGTGCGCAAGGGGCGGGAAAATTATCTCTGCCTCCTCAACCTCGAAGACGCGCTGCAAGGCGGTTTTTCGGGACGCGCCGCCATCCTCGCGCAACTGGTCGCGCGCTGGGCGGCGTTCAGCAAGGATGGGGACATGGTGGGCGGCGACCTGCCCGGCTGGCTCCCCACCCTCTTCCGCCGCAACGGCTCGACGGCGCTCACCGACCGGCGCGGCGAGTGCATCTATGCGGGCTGCCCCCACTACCGCAAATGCTTCATCGAACGGTCCGCGCGGGCCAGCGCGGACGCCGACATCGTCATCGCCAACCATGCGCTCGTCATGATCAACGCCGCGCGCGGTCGGGAAACCGGCCAGCGGCCCCAGCGCATCATCTTCGACGAAGGCCATCATCTCTTCGACGCCGCCGATTCGACCTTCTCCGTCGCGCTGTCAGGGCAGGAGGCGATCGAGCTGCGCCGCTGGATCATGGGTCCGGAGGGTGGATCGCGGGGGCGGCGACGCGGCCTTGCCGCGCGGCTTTCCGACATGGCGAGCTATGACGAGGAAGGCGGACAGGCGATCCGCGCCGCCGTCGACGCGGCGCAGGCGCTCCCCGCCGACGAATGGCTGAAGCGCGTGGTGGCGGGTGAACCTTTCGGCCCGCTCGAAGCCCTGCTCGCCGTCGTGCGCGGCACCGTCTACGCCCGCGCCGCCGACGCGGGGGAGGCGGACGCGGGCTACGGCCTCGAAACCGAACTGGCCGAACCGGACGGCGCGCTGGTCGAAGCCGCGCAGGAAGCCGCGCTCGCCCTCGATGCGCTCATCAAGCCGCTCGTCCGCCTCGCCCGCAGGCTCGAAGCGGTGATCGAGGACGCCCCCGACTGGCTCGACGGCCCGGCCCGCGCGCGGATCGAGGGGGCGGTCGCCTCGCTGGGCTGGCGGCGCGACCTCATCGCCGCATGGCTCGCCCTGCTCGCGCGGATCGGCGGACCGGCCGATCCCGATTTCGTCGACTGGATGACGGTCGACCGGGTCGAGGGCCGCGAATATGACATCGGCATCCACCGCCACTGGCTCGATCCCACGCGCCCGCTCGCCGAAACGGTGCTCAGGCCCGCGCAAGGCGTCATCGTCACCTCCGCGACGCTCAAGGGCGGGGGAGAGTGGGACAATGCGCTGGCCCGCAGCGGGGCGGTCCACCTCCCCCACGGCGCGGAGGCGTTCGAAGCGGCCAGCCCCTTCGACTATCCTGGCCGCGCCGAAGTCCTCATCGTCACCGACATCAAACGGGGCGACATCGCCGCGCTCTCGGGCGCCTACGCCCGCCTCATCGAAGCGGCAGGCGGCGGCACGCTCGGCCTCTTTACCGCGATCCGCCGCCTGCGCGCCGTCCACGCCCGCATCGCCGACCGCCTCGCCCGCGCGGGCCTGCCGCTCTACGCCCAGCATGTCGATCCGATCGACACCGGCACGCTGGTCGACATCTTCCGCGACGATCCGCGCGCCTCACTGCTCGGCACCGACGCCCTGCGCGACGGGGTCGACGTGCCCGGCCATTCGCTGCGCCTCGTCGTGATGGAAGGCGTGCCATGGTCGAAGCCCACCGTGCTCCACGCCGCCCGCCGGCTGGCCGGAGGCGGCAATGCCTATGACGACCGCCTGATCCGGGCGCGGCTGGCGCAGGCGTTCGGACGCCTCATCCGCCGCGCGGAGGACCGGGGCCGGTTCGTCATCCTCTCCGCCGCGATGCCCAGCCGCCTCCTCACCGCCTTTCCGCCCGGCACCCCGGTGCGCCGCCTGACCCTCGACGAGGCGATCATCGCGGTCAGTTCTCCCCCGCGCGATCAATCGCTTGGCCAACCCGCCGCTTTGGGGCATCAGGGAAACGAATCCGGCCTGCCCTGACGGGAGAGTGAGTTGAAGCGCCTGACCCTGTTGCGCCACGCCAAATCGGACTGGGACGATCCCGTGCCGCGCGACTTCGACCGGCCGCTCAACCGGCGCGGTGAAAAGGCGGCGCACCTGATGGGCGATCATGCCGCGCGCAAGGGTCTGCGCTTCGACCGGCTCGCCGCCTCGCCCGCCGTCCGCGTGATCCAGACGCTCGAAACCTTCTTCGCGGGCTATGGCGAAAAGCTCGAACCCCACTGGGACCGGCGCATCTACCTCGCTTCCGCCTCGACCCTGATGGACGTGGTGCGCGACCTTCCCGACAGCGCGGACAGCGTGCTGATGGCAGGGCATAATCCCGGGCTGGAGGAACTGATCCTCGACCTGGTGCCCGAAGATGCCGACAACAAGCTGCGCGAGGATGTGGAGGTCAAATTCCCGACCGCCAGCCTCGCCGTGCTCGACCTCGATGTCGATCGCTGGAAGGACGTGCGTGAAAACAGCGCCACCCTCGTCAGCTTCACCCGCCCGCGCGACCTCGACCCCGCGCTCGGCCCGGAAACGCGCTAGGCGGCAAACCCGTCCGTCGCGCGGATCAGGGCGTCCAATATGCCCGGTTCGTTGAACGCATGGCCCGCCCCCTCGATCATCTCAAAGCGCGCCTGCGGCCATGCCCGGTGCAGCGCCCAGGCCGTTTCGGGCGGGCAGGCCATGTCGTAGCGGCCCTGCACGATCACGCCCGGCACCCGCGCCAGCCGCCCGGCGTCGCGCAATAATTGCCCGTCCTCCATCCAGCCGCCATGGCTGAAATAATGATTCTCGATCCGCGCGAAGGCGAGCGCGAAATCGTCCGCATCGTGCGCCGCCGACAGCGCCGGATCGGGGAGCAGCCGCACCGTCTCCCCTTCCCACACGCTCCACGCTCGCGCCGCCGCCAGTTGCGCCGCGCGGTCGTCGCCGGTCAGGATGCGGCGATAGGCCGCGACCATGTCGCCGCGCTCCGCTTCCGGGATGGGCGCGACGAACCGCTCCCACTTATCGGGAAAGAAGCGGCTCGCGCCATCCTGATAATACCAGTCGATCTCCCGTTTCCGAACGCCGAAGATCCCCCGCAGCACCAGTTCGGTCACGCGCTCCACATGCGTCTGCGCATAGGCGAGCGCCAGCGTCGATCCCCAGCTTCCGCCGAACACCAGCCATCTGTCCACGCCCATCGTCTCGCGCAGCCGCTCGATGTCGGCGACCAGATGCCATGTCGTATTCGCGTCCAGCCCCGCATGCGGGGTCGAGCGCCCGCACCCCCGCTGGTCGAACAGCAGCACATCGTATCGCGCCGGGTCGAACAGCCGCCGGTGCTCCGGCGAAATGCCGCCCCCCGGCCCGCCATGCAGGAACACCGCAGGCTTCCCGCCGGGCCTGCCCGCCCGCTCCCAATAGAGACTATGGCCGTCCCCGACCTCCAGATAGCCGCTGGCATAAGGGTCGATGGGCGGATAGAGGCTGCGCATTCCCGCCTTGTAACAGCGCGCTGATACAGGTTGCGACAAATTTCGCGCGTCCTTGCCACTATCCTGCGACAAGTCGGCGCTAGGACCGGAGCATATTCAAGACAATCGGGGGTTTCCTTGCGCCGTTCCGCAACCATCGTCCTGCTGCCTTTCCTCCTCGGCGTCGCGCCCGGCGCCCTCATGGCGCAGGAGCAGCCGCGCGGCCCGGCGCCTCAGGCCATGGACGAGGATGAGATCATCGTCACCGGCCAGCCGCAGCGCGGCGCGGTCATGGGCGATGTCGAACCCGAACAGCAGCTTTCCGCCGCCGACATTCGCACGCTCGGCGTCACGTCCATCGCCGACATCGTCAGCGAACTCTCGCCCCAGACCAACGGCACGCCGATCATCCTCCTCAATGGCAAGCGCATATCGAGCTTCGCCGAAATCCGCGACATCCCGTCCGAAGCCGTCGCCCGCATCGACATTTTGCCCGAACAGGTCGCGCTCTCCTACGGCTATGCCCCGACGCAGAAGGTGCTGAACGTCGTGCTGCGCCAGCGCTTCCGCGCCGAAACGGCGGAGCTTGAGGGCGGCACGACGACGCAGGGCGGGCGGGAGAGCGGAGAGGCGCAGGGGGGCATCCTGCGCATCCGGGGCGACAACCGCTTCACGCTGAACCTTCAATATAACCGCGCCGCCAGCCTGCTGGAAAGCGAGCGCGGCATCGTCCCCACCGCCCCGGCGCGCCCCTATGCGCTCGGCGGCAACATCGCCTCCACCGTGCGCGGCGGCCAGATCGACCCGGCCCTGTCCGCGCTCGCGGGACAGCCCGTGACCGTCGCCGCCGTTCCCGCCGGCGCGGCGACCGGCATGCCCACGCTCGCCAGCTTCGTCCCCGGCGCGAACGCCGCGTCGGTCAGCGACCTCACCGATTATCGCACACTCAGCCCCGCGACCGAGAATTTCTCCGCCAACGCGACGCTTGCCCGCGCGCTGGGCGGCGTGTCGGCGACGCTCAACGGACGCCTTGAACTGTCCGACAGCGACTCGCTTCAGGGTCTGCCGCAGGCCGCCCTGACCCTGCCCGCAGGCAATCCCTTCTCCCCCTTCGCCGCGCCCGTGACGCTCTACCGCTATCTGGGGCAGGACGGGGCGCTGGGCCAGAGCGTCCGCAGCACGACCGGCCATATCGGCCTGACGCTCAACGGTCAGCTCGCGCGCGGCTGGATGTGGTCCTTCACCGGCAATGGCGACCTGTCGATCACGCGCACCCGCACCGACCGCGGCTTCGCGCTCGGCGGCGTGCAGGCGGCGCTCGATGCGGGCGACCCCGCGCTCAACCCCTATGGCGACCTCCCCGCCAGCCTCCTCACCACGCGCCTTTCCGACAGCGCCCGCGCGAAGAGTCAGGCATTGCAGGGCGACCTGCTGGTGAGCGGATCGCCATTCACCCTCCCCGCCGGAAAGGTCACGACCTCGATCCGCATCGGCGCGTCGGCCAATGGCTTCGAAAGCCGTTCGGTGCGCAGCGGCATCGAAAGCGGCACCGATTACAACCGCGAAATTGGCAGCGGCCAGATCAGCATCGACCTGCCGCTCACCAGCCGCTCGCGCGGCGTGCTGGGCGCGGTCGGCGATGTGGGCGTCAACCTCAACGCCGCCGCGCAGCGTTATTCCGACTTCGGCACGCTTTCGACCTTGGGCTACGGCCTGCGCTGGCAGCCGGTGAAAGCGGTCCAGATCCTCGCCTCCGCCAATCAGGACCGCGCTGCCCCCACCGGCGCGCAGATCACCGATCCCCCCGTCTTCACGCCCGGCGTCCCGGTCTTCGACTATCGCACCGGCCAGACCGTGTTCGTGACCCAGCAGACGGGCGGCAATGACGCACTGGTCGAAAGCGTGCGCGATCAGTTCCGTCTCAGCGCCACGGTGAAACCCTTCGAAAAGCCCAATCTGACGCTGACCGCCACCTACCTCAACAGCCGCACCCGCAATCCCATCGCCGCCTTTCCATCGCCCACGCCTGCGCTGGAGGACGCCTTCAAACAGCGTTTCCTGCGCGACCCGGAAGGCACCCTGCTTCAGATCGACGCGCGCCCGCTCAACTTCCTGCGCGCGCAGAGCGAGCAGTTGCGCTGGGGCTTCGACCTTTCCATTCCTCTGAAATCCCACATCCAGAAAGTCGTCGAAGCATGGCGCGCGGGGGGTGCGAAGCCGGAGGACAGGCCGAAGGAGCTGGACGACATCCGCGCCGCTTTCATGCGTGGACGCACGCGCGACGGCGCGGGACCGGATGGCGCAGCCCCGCCGCCTCCCCCGCCGGGCGGCGATGCACCGGGCGCAGGTCCGCGCGGCCCCGGTGGCGGACGCGGGCCGGGCGGCGGTGGCTTCGGCGGGCCGGGCGGCTTTGGCGGCGGCGGACGCGGCGGCGGGGGCGGCGGACGCCTCAGCTTCAGCCTCTATCACACATGGCATTTCACCGAATCCATCCTGATCGCGCCCGGCGTCGCGCCGCTCAACCTGCTGGACGGCGACGCCACCGGATCGTCCGGCGGCCAGCCCCGGCACGAGCTTCAGGCGCGCATCGGCTACACCAACAACGGGCTGGGCGCGCGGCTCGGCGTCGACTGGGAAAGCGGCACCTATGTCGATGGCGCGCTGGGCGGCGCGTCGCGGCTCGATTTCGGCAGCCTCGCAACGGCGAACCTGCGCCTCTTCGCCAATTTCACGCAGATGCCCGCGCTGGTGAAGCAGATGCCCTTTCTGCGCGGCGCGCGCCTCTCCATCGGCATCGACAATCTCTTCAACCAGCGGCGCGACGTGACCGACGCCACCGGCATGACGCCTTTGCGCTACCAGCCGGGCTATCTCGACCCCGAAGGCCGCACCATCTCGATCAGCTTCCGCAAGCTCTTCTTCCCCGATTTCTCGGGCGGGCGCCGGTAGCGCGCCCGTTCAGCCTGCTAGCGCGCGCGGTATGCTGCGCAGCAGGGCCATGTCGATCTCTTCCGTGAACTCGACACCCATACGGTCCTCGCGACACCAGCGCGCGGTCGCATTCACGAACTGCCCTTCGCCGAACTCCACGGCGAAGCGCGTATCCGCGGGCACGTTCCACAGCCCCTCGATCAGCGCGCCCGTCGAAGAGATGTTGCGGATGCGTCCGCTGTAGATGTGGCCGTCATGGTGGATGGCGACCGTGCGCAGCATCGTCTTGCGCTCGGGACGGCTGGATTTGAACCCGGCCGGCGACGCGGCGGTGCCGACCAGCTTCTGCGCCGCCAGCACGTCCGCCGCGATCATCGGGCGGCCGTAGATATAGCCCTGGATGTGGCTGCAACCCAGTTGGCGGATCAGGTCCAGCTCGTCCTGCGTCTCCGCCCCCTCCGCAGTCGTATCCATCCCCAGCGCTTCGGCGAGGCTGACGATGGCCTTGATGATCGCGCTGTTGCGGCTGCCCTTCATCGCCGCCCCGCGCACGAAGCTCTGGTCGATCTTGATCTTGTCGAACGGCGCTTTCTTGAGATAGCCGAGCGAGGAATAGCCGGTCCCGAAATCGTCGAGCGCCAGCCGGACGCCGATGGTCTTCAGCCGCGCGAACATCGAATCGGTGCCGTCGTCGTCGGTCAGGAAGACGCTTTCTGTGATCTCCAGCTCCAGCCGCCCGGGCGCAAGCTGCGCGCCTGCGAGCGCGCTCACCACGGTCGCGGGGAAGGCGGGATTGGCGAACTGGGTCGGCGACACGTTGACCGCAACGCGAACCCCGTCCGGCCACTGCGCCGCGTCGCGGCAGGCGGTGCGCAGCACCCAGTCGCCGATCTGGCCGATCAGCCCCGTATCCTCGGCAATCGGCACGAACAGCGTGGGCGAAATCGCGCCGCGCACCGGATGCGTCCAGCGCAGCAGCGCCTCATAGCCCGTGATCCGCTCGGTGATCGACGACACGACCGGCTGGTAGACGACATGCAGTCCATCCTCCACCAGAGCGCGGCGCAGATCCTCCTCCAGTTGCCGCCTGTCCTCCGCATCCGCATGCATTTCCGACGAGTAGAAACGGTGCACCCCGCGCCCGTCGCCCTTGGCGGCGTAAAGCGCCAGATCGGCGTTGCGGATCAGCGCGTCGGCGGTCACGCCATCCTGCGGGCAGGCGGAAATCCCCACCGACACGCCGATCACGACCGCCGTGCCCTCGATCATATAGGGTTCGGACACCGCGCTGATGATCGCCTGCGCCAGATGCGCGATGGCGGTGCGGTCGTGACCGCCGGGAAGCAATATCTTGAACTCGTCGCCGCCCTGCCGCCCGACCAGCCCCTTTTCGCCGACCACGCGCTGCAGGCGCTGGCTCACCTGCCGCAACAGCGCGTCGCCCGCCGGATGGCCCAGCGTATCGTTGACGCTCTTGAACCGGTCGAGGTCCAGCATCATCAGCGTGCATTCGCCCTGCTTGCCATGCCGTTCGGCGACCGCCTGCTCCAGCGAGCGCAGCATCTGGATGCGGTTGGCGAGACCCGTGAGCGAATCGAACTGGGCGAGCCGCGTCACCTCCGCCTGACTGCGCCGCATTTCGGTAAGGTCGGTGCCCGATCCGCGAAAGCCGTGAAACTGGCCATATTCGTTGAACACCGGCTGGCCGGAAATCGACCACCAGCGCTCCTCGTCCTTCACCATCGCGGCGCAGACGGGAATGTCGGAAAAGCCCGTGCGCGCCGACAGGTGGAACCCCAGCGTCCGTTCGCCATCGCCCTGTTTCCGGTCGCCCGAGCGCACGATGTCGGTGATCGCCCGGCCGATCAGCGCGTCGGCCGTCACGTCGAGCGTGCGCGCCAGCGTTTCGGAAATATAGGTGAGGCACCCGGTCCTGTCCGTCTCCCAGAACCAGCCGCGCCCGGTCCGCTCATGTTCCAGCAGCAGCCGGTCGGACCGCTGCGCACGCAGATCCTGCCGATGACGCTCGATCGCCGCCGCCCGGTCGACCGTCGCCTGCCGCAGCGTGGCGATCAGCATGATGAGCGTGCAGCTCACCAGCATCGCGACCTGCACGACGCCCGCGCTGCGCACCACCGACACCAGCAGCGCGCCGAGGAAATAGCTGATGCCGAGCAGCCTGCGGTCGCCGAAGATGCACACGGCCAGCAGCGCGACGGCCAGTTCCGGCACCGCCGCAAGGAATAGGCTGCCATCCGCAATCTGCCCCGGCTGCCCCAGCCACAGGCTGAAACTCAATCCCGAAAGGAACATGCCGGGCAGCATCAGCCAGTTCTGATGATGCGGCCGCAGCGCCCGGAAACGCGACTCGCGCGGAACCAGCACCAGCGCCGTGTCGATCAGCACCATCGCGGCCAGCACCGTTCCGAAACCCCAACCGCCCGACAGCGGCGTCAGCCCCATCAGCAGCATGACGCACAGCTTGGCCAGCAGCATCAGCGGCCACAGCCGCGCGATATAGGGAAACGCGCCCGAAATCCACGACGCGGAAACCTCGGTTCCGCTTTCGGCGAGTCCCAGCGCAACCATCAATGTCATGGGCCGGGTGGACGTGTCGGAACGTTTCGCGCGAAGAAAGGACATGGCGCAAAGAGGTAGCGCTCACTCCTTGATATTGGATTACCTTCGCGCCGTTTCGACAGGCATCTAGACGCGCATCGGCATCAGCACGTAAAGCGCCGGACTTTCGTCATTTTCCCGGATCAGCGTGGGCGCGGCGGCGTCCGCCAGATGCAGTTCGACAAGATCGCTGTCGATCTGACCCAATATGTCGAGCAGGTAACGGGCGTTGAAGCCGATGTCGAAACCCTCGCCCTGAAACGCGCCGGGCACTTCTTCCGCCGCCGTGCCGTTTTCCGGGCTGGTGACGGACAGGGTGATGCGGTCGCGGTCGAGGCTCATCTTGACCGCGCGGGTCTTTTCCGTGGCGATGGTGGCGACGCGGTCGACGCCGTCCTCGAAGCTGCGCGGGTCGATCTTGAGCAGCTTGTCGTTCGCGGTCGGGATGACCCGGCTATAGTCGGGGAAGGTGCCGTCGATCAGCTTGCTGGTCAGGATCGCGCTGCCGAGGTCGAACCGGATCTTGCTCGCCGACAGGCTGACCTGCACCGATCCGTCCACCTCGTCGAGCAGCTTGCGCAGTTCGCCGATGCACTTGCGCGGCACGATGATGCCCGGCATTCCTTCCGCGCCGTCGGGGCGGCTCACGGTCACGCGGGCGAGTCGATGGCCGTCCGTCGCCGCCGCCTTCAGCACCGGCTCGGCCTCTTCCGACACATGGAAATAGATGCCGTTGAGATAATAGCGCGTCTCTTCGGTCGAAATCGCAAAGCGCGTCTTGTCGATGATCTGCTTGAGCGTTTCGGCCGGCAGTTCGAAGCGCGTGGGCAGGTCGCCTTCGGCGATCACCGGGAAATCGTCGCGCGGCAGGGTCGACAGGTTGAAGCGCGCGCGCCCCGCCTGGATCAGCATCTTGCCTTCCGCCGCCTGCAACGACACCTGGCTGCCTTCGGGCAGCTTGCGCGCGATGTCGAACAGGGTGTGGGCCGAAATCGTGGTCGCGCCCGCCTGCTCCACCTGCGCCGCCACGCTTTCCACCACCTGAAGGTCGAGGTCGGTCGCCATCAGGCGGATCGCGCCGTCCGCCGACGCTTCGATCAGCACGTTGGACAGGATCGGAATGGTGTTCCGCCGCTCGACCACCGACTGGACGTGGCTCAGGCTCTTGAGGAGCGTTGCGCGTTCGATGGTGGCCTTCATGTCCCTGTTCAGTCCGTTTCTTTTCTGCTGGGCCGCGATCCGGTCGAATCCCGGCGACAATGATGGATGCTTCTTCATAACCGCTGTTGCGCCCCCTGCAAGCGGCGCTGTGGGCTTTTGCGGGGTAGCTCTGCGCAGTGTCGGGACTTGCCAAAGCGTCGGCCATGCGCTTTGCCCTGACGATGCGCCGCGCCGCCGCCCTTTTCCTGCCGCTCCTGTTCGCCGCCTCGCCTGTGCAGGCGCGCGATTCGCTGGGCGTGTTCGATCGCTGGGGCGCATTCCGCGATCCCGCCGGGCCGCGCTGCTACGCCATCGCCCAGCCGGTCGTGCGCGCCGGGCAAAGTCCCCGCGGTTTCGCCGCGGTCGGCACATGGCCCCGCCAGAAGGTGCGCGGCCAGATCCATTTCCGCCTGAGCCGCCCGCGCCGCCCCGACGCGCCCGTGCTGCTCAAGGTGGGCGAACGCCGCTTCACGCTGGTCGCGGGCCAGATGGACGCATGGGCGCCCGACGCCCGGGCCGACGCGCAGGTGATCGCCGCCATGCGCTCGGCCACCGGGATGAGCGTCGCGACGGTCGGATCGGACGGGCACGGTTTCGCCGACAGCTACACCCTGCGCGGCGCAGCCACGGCCATCGACGCCGCCGCTCTGGGCTGCGCCCGGCTGCGCTAGACAAGGCCCGCACCTTACATTCGCCCCAAAAATCCGCTATGGGCGCGGTCATGCAGTCAGCCGCCAGCCCTCTGATGCCGATTCCCGGCCCTCTCGATCCTGTGCCCGTGCCCCGCGCCGTCACCCCGCGCGAAGATGGCCGCAGCGACCTCATGGGCCTGTCCCGCCCGCAGATCAAAGCCATGTTCGAGGAAGCCGGGCTGGACGCAAAAGCCGCGAAACTGCGATCCAAGCAGGTGTTCCACTGGCTCTATCATCGCGGCGTCACCGATTTCGACGCCATGACCGATCTTGCCAAGCCCATGCGCGGCTGGATGGCCGAACGCTTCGTCGTCGGCCGCCCGCAGGTGGTTGAAGCACAGGTGTCGAGCGACGGCACCCGCAAATGGCTGCTCCGTTCCGACGACGGGCAGGATTATGAGATGGTGTTCATCCCCGACGCGGACCGGGGCACGCTCTGCGTCTCCAGCCAGGTCGGCTGCACGCTCAACTGCAGCTTCTGCCACACCGGCACGATGCGCCTCGTGCGCAACCTGACGCCGGGCGAGATCGTCGGACAGGTGATGCTGGCGCGCGACGCGCTGGGCGAATGGCCGCGCGGCAACATGGCGAGCGCGAACGACGACGAAAGCGACGAAGCCTCGCATTATACGCCGGACGGGCGGATGCTCACCAACATCGTCATGATGGGCATGGGTGAGCCGCTCTACAATTTCGACCATGTGCGCGACGCGCTTCGGGTCGTGATGGACGGCGACGGCCTCGCCCTCTCGAAGCGGCGCATCACACTTTCGACCTCCGGCGTCATCCCGATGATGGCGCGCGCGGGCGAGGAGATCGGCGTCAACCTTGCCGTCTCGCTCCATGGCGTGACCAAGGAAGTGCGCGACGAACTGGTGCCCTTGAACCGCAAGTTCGGCATCGACGAACTGCTCGCCGCCTGCGCCGCCTATCCGGGCGCGAACAACGCCCGGCGCATCACCTTCGAATATGTGATGATCCGCGACAAGAATGACAGCGACGAGGATGCGCGCGAACTGGTCCGCCTGCTGCGCCATTACAAGCTTCCGGCCAAGGTCAACCTCATCCCCTTCAATCCCTGGCCCGGCACCGACTATGAATGTTCGACGCCCGAGCGGATCAGGCGCTTTTCCGACATCGTGTTCGAAGGCGGCATCAGCGCCCCGGTCCGCACCCCGCGCGGGCGCGACATCATGGCGGCGTGCGGGCAATTGAAGTCCGCCAGCGAAAAGAAGAGCAAGGCCGAAATGAAACGCCTCGCCGACGAAAAACAGGCCGCGCTCGGCTGAAAATCCTCCCCTGCAAGGGGGAGGTGGCGCGCGCGAAGCGCGTGACGGAGGGGTGTCCCGCTATCGAAAGGGGAGTGTGAACGGGGGCAACCGGATGACCGATACCGAGATGGAGGAACTGGCCGACGCCTTCCTCGCCTGCACGCTGCCCAAGCAACGCTGGACCCATAGCGCGCATTTCGCGACCGCGCTCTGGCTGATCCTGCGCCGCCCGGACATCCTGCCCGAACGCGACATGCCCGCGCTCATCCGCCGCTATAATGAAAGCGTCGGGGGCGTGAACAGCGACACCGCCGGCTATCATGAGACCATCACGCAGGCCTCGCTCGCCATGGCCCGGCGGCTGGTCGCCACCCTGCCGCCCGCCGTGACGCCATCCGCCGCGCTGGCGGCGCTGATCGCTTCGCCGCTGGGGGACAAAGACTGGCCCTTCGCCTACTGGTCGCGCGACCGGCTGATGTCGCCGCAGGCGCGACGCGTCTGGACCGAACCCGACCTGCGTCCCCTCGCCCGATAGAAAAAGGGCGGCCCTCAACGGACCGCCCTTCCCCTTGATTCCGATCGAGAGGGATCAGAAACGGAAGCCGACGCCCACGACAGCAGCGTCACGGCCGCCGATATTGGCTTCATATTCGCTGCGCTGATATTCGGCCGAAACATAGGTGCGCGGGGTGACGGCATATTCCAGACCGCCGCCGTAGCGGACGCCCTCGAACGAGGCGCCACCGCTGCCCACGTCGATGCGGGTATTGGCATAGCCGACCTTGCCGAACGCCAGGATCTGCGGCGTCAGCGTGTAGCCGAGGCGGACAGAAGCGGCGAGGTCGCGGCTGACTTCCGCGCCCGCGCCCAGATCGGTCGTCGTGTCGCTGAAGCTCACTTCCGGGCCGAAGGTCACGCCGGGGGTGACGGCGATGTCATATCCCGCGCTCACGCCATAGGCGAAGCCGTCGCGCCCTGCGAACTTGTCATAGCCCATGGTGACGCCCGCGCGCGGCCCGGTGAAGGGCGCAGCGTCCTGAGCGAAGGCAGGAGCGGAAACGGCGGCAGCAGCAATCGCTGCGAAAATCACAGTCTTCATAAAGTCCTCGATATAATGTGAACCGCTATGATCGGTAATTAATCAAGCGTTCAGTTTCGACGCATAGATGTCCTACGAATAAATCCGCACTATCCTTCTTATAACCTCATGGTCACTAGTGGCCAAAAGGATCGTGATCTGCGTCCCGATCACGAGGCGTCATCTAGGTTCGTAAGAATGAGTTGCAAAGGGGCACGCGACAACTTTCCCGAAGTTTCCACCCTTGTGTTGCAAAACTGTGACATCGTAACGATCGGGCTTGACACTGGAACGACGCGCAAAATGCGATAGGATCGCCCCATGCCTCGCGCCGCGCCCGACCCTGACCTGATCGAACGGCACCGCCTTTCGACGCGGCTGTGGCACTGGCTGAACGCGCTGCTGCTTTACGTGCTCTTCACCAGCGGCCTTGGCATCTTCAACGCGCACCCCCGGCTCTACTGGGGCCATTATGGCGCGAATTTCGACCATGCATGGCTGGTGCTGGACCGCTTTCCCGGCTGGATCACCCTGCCCGGCCATTACAGCCTCGCCCTCTCGCGCCACTGGCACCTCGCCGCCGCGCCGATCTTCGCCTTCGCGCTCCTCGCCTATATGCTCTGGAGCCTGGGCAACCGCCACGTCCAGCGCGACCTCGCCCTCACCCGCGCCGATGTCGCGCCCCGCCACATCTGGCGGGACATTCTCGACCACGCCCGGCTGCGCTTCCCGCGCGGGGAGGCCGCGCGCCGCTACGGCTTCCTCCAGAAGGCGAGCTATATCGGCGTGATCTTCGTCGCGCTGCCACTCGTCATCCTCACCGGCCTCACCATGTCGCCGGGGATGAATGCGGCGATCCCATGGCTGATCGACCTGTTCGGCGGGCGGCAGTCGGCCCGCTCGATCCATTTCCTCGCCGCCTTCGCGCTCGCCGCCTTCTTCCTCGTCCACATCCTCATGGTGCTGCTGTCCGGCCCCTTCAACCAGATGCGCGCGATGCTGACCGGCCGCTATCGCCTCCCGGCGGAACGGCCATGATCCTCGCCCGCCGCACCCTCCTGCTCGGAGCCGCCGCCAGCCTCACCGGCTGCGACCGCCTCGCCCGCAACGAACGCTTTCGCGAGGCGCTCTTCTCGGCGGAGAATTTCCACAGATGGGCGCAGCGCAGCCTGATGGCGCGCGACGCGCTCGCGCATGAATTCCGTCCCGACCAGATCTCCCCCATCTTCCGCGCCAACGGCACCGCCAACCCCAATACGCCCGAATATAAGGCGCTCTGGCGCAACGGCTTCGCCGACTGGCGGCTGCGCGTGGACGGGCGGGTATCGCGCGAGCTGTCGCTTTCGCTGTCGCAGTTGCACGCGCTCCCCCACCGCGAACAGATCACCCGCCACGATTGCGTCGAAGGATGGAGCGCCATCGGCAAGTGGCGCGGCGTGCCGCTCAGGACGATCCTTGACGGCGCGGGCCTGCGCTCCGACGCGCGCTACCTCGTCTTCCACTGCGCCGACACGATGGGCAATGGCAGCGCCTATTATGAAAGCATCGACCTGATCGACGCCGTCCACCCCCAGACGATCCTCGCCTTCGCCCTCAACGACCGCCCCCTTACCGTCGCCAACGGCGCGCCGCTGCGCCTGCGCGTCGAACGGCAGCTCGGCTACAAACAGGCCAAATATCTGACCCGGATCGAGGCGGTTTCGACCCTCGCAGGGATCGGCCGGGGCAAGGGTGGCTATTGGGAGGATCATGCCGGCTATGACTGGTATGCCGGTATTTGACGCCCGCCTCGCGCCATGACAAAGGATGCCCATGAAATTGTTTGAACGCGTGCTGAAGCGTCTGGTGACGCGCGGCCAGCTCCGGGTCTTTTACGCCGACGGTTCCAGTTTCACGGTGGGTCAGCCGCATCCCGATTTCCCGGACCTCGCGCTGCGTTTCAGGGACAGGCGCGTCCCCTTCGACATCGTCAAGGACCCGCGCCTCGGCATGGCCGAAGCGTGGATCGACGGGCGCGTCGCCATCGAGGGCGGCGGCATCATGGAGTTCGTGTCCATGATCCGCGCCAACAATCCGTGGGAGCAGGGCCGCTCCATCGACGCGAAGAGCATCCTCACCCGCGGGATCAAGAGCGCGCGCCAGAAATTCTGGCGCCTCAATCACAAGAGCCGGTCGAAGGCCAATGTCGCCCATCATTACGACCTGTCGGGCGCGCTCTACGACCTCTTCCTCGACCGCGACAAGCAGTATAGCTGTGCCTATTTCCCCGATGCCGCCAATGAAGCGGGTATCAGCCTCGAACAGGCGCAGGAGGACAAGAAGGCGCATATCGCCGCCAAGCTGCATCTGAAACCGGGCATGAAGGTGCTCGACATCGGCTGCGGCTGGGGCGGCATGGCGCTTTATCTTCACCGCACCTGCGGCGTCGACGTGACCGGCATCACCCTGTCGGAAGAACAGCTCAAGGTCGCGCGCCAGCGCGCTGCTGACGCGGGCGTTGCCGACCATGTCCGCTTCGAACTGATCGACTATCGCGACATGCAGGGACCGTTCGACCGCATCGTGTCGGTCGGCATGTTCGAACATGTCGGCACCGCACATTTCCGCACCTTCTACAACAAGTGCCGCGACCTGCTCGCCCCTCACGGCGTGATGCTGATCCACACCATCGGCCGGGTCGAAGGCCCGGGCATCACCGACGCCTTCACCCAGAAATATATCTTCCCCGGCGGCTATATCCCCGCCCTTTCCGAAATGATCCAGGGCAGCGAGGGCACGCGCCTGATGGTCACGGACGTGGAGGTGCTGCGGATGCATTACGGCCTCACCATCCGCGAATGGTATAAACGCACCATGGCGCACAGGGCAGAGATCGTCGCGCTTTACGACGAACGCTTCTTCCGCCTCTGGACCTTCTATCTCGCCGGGGCGGCGACCGTGTTCGAACATGGCGGCATGGTCAATTATCAGGTCCAGTATGTCCGCGACCGCCGCGCTCTCCCCATCACCCGCGACTATATGCGCGACGCCGAAGAGGCGCTGCGCGGGCGCTGATTTTCCTTAACCATGGCTGACGGCGGCGTTCCCGGCCGGTTCAGCCGCGCCGCGTCATTCTCCCTCCCATGATCCGCTCTGCTCGGGCGGACCGATGAGGAGAGAAGAGCGATGAATATTTTCTGGAAGGGCGCAGCGGCGATCACCCTTGCTGTCGCCGGTCTGGGTGCGGCGGCGGTTCCGGCGCAGGCCCAATATTATGGCGGCGGCTGGCGCGACGGTCGCGACGCACGCTGGGACGGACGGCGCGACCATCGCCGCTGGGATGACCGCCGCGACTGGCGACACGACCGGGGCTGGCGCGGCAACCGCCACGGCTGGCGCAACAACCGCTACGCCTATCGCCAGCGCTGCTGGACCGAATGGCGCTACGATTATTATCGCGACCGCGACGTGCGGGTCCGCATCTGCCGCTGACCGATATTGATATAAATCAGGCCCGCCCGATTGAACCATCGGGCGGGTTCCGGCATTGGACGGCGCATGACCGATCCCATGCCTGTCATCCACAGCCTGTTGTCGGGCCTCCCAATCCTCCTGCTGCATCTGGGCAGCGCGACTGTCGTGTGGCTCGCGGCGCTCGCCATCTATCTGTGGATCACGCCGCATGACGAGTTTCGGCTGATCCGCGCGGGCAACGAAGCCGCCGCCATCTCGCTCGGCGGCGCCGCCATCGGCCTTGCCCTGCCGCTTGCCTTCTGCCTCGCCGGGTCGATCAACGTCTGGGACATCGTCATCTGGGGCAGCGTCACGCTGGTGTTGCAGCTCATCGCCTTCCGCATGGTCGATTTCGTGCTCGGCACACTGTCCGCCCGGATCGAGGCGGACGAGCGGTCGGCGGCGATCTTTCTGGCGATGATGAAGGGGGCGATCGCCTGCCTCACCGCCGCCGCCATCGCGGGCTGAGTCCATGGCGCGCGGCGGATGCGGCTGCCTCCCCTTTGCGCTCGGCGGCCTGCTGCTTCTGGCATGGTTCGGGCAGGAAGCTGCGCCCCCGCCGCCCAGGGTGGAGGATTACGACCCCCGCTCCCCCCGCCGCCCGATGCCGCAAACGGGTGACGAGCAGTTCGTGATCGACGATCCCGGCGCGCCCGCCGACTCGATGGGCACCGCCTTCGCAATCGACCGCGACGGCGCATGGCTGACGGCGGAGCATGTGACCCATGGATGCAGCCGCGTCGGTCTGGAGGAAGGACGCTTCGCCCGCCCCGTCGCCCGCATCATCGAAAGCCGGGAGGCCGACGCCTCCTTGCTGCCCGCCGCACTCCCCAGCCCGCAGGCGCTTCCCTTCTCGCCCACCGCGCCGCAGCCCGGCACACCCGGCTTCCACATGGGCTTCCCGGCAGGCGAACCGACGCTGGTCATGTCCGAACTCATCGGGTCGGCCAACGCCCGGCGCGGGCGCAGCGACGTCACGCAGCCGGTGCTCGCCTGGGCCGAACAGGGCCGCCTGCCGGAAGGCGACGGCCCCCTCTCGGGCATCAGCGGCGGCCCCGTTCTGGCGGAGGACGGCCATGTCGTCGGCATCAACAGCGCCTCGACCGAACGGCGCGGGCGCATCCTCACCGTTGCGCCCGACGCCATCGCCCGCATGACCGCCGCGTCGAAAGCCGTGGACGACCGTCCAGTCGCCTACCCCTTCACCGGCCTTGCCGATGCGCAGAGCCGGTTCGAAGGCTGGCTTTCGTCCGGCGCGATCCGCCGCATCTTTTGCGATGTCGATGAAGGGCGCGGCGGTTGACGCCTGCACCTGCGGGACGCTAGGGGCGTTCCCCATGAGCGACACGCCCCCCGACCATCTTTCGACCAACCCCAAAAGCCCCCATTTCGATATGGATGTGCTTCAGCGCGGCATCGGCATCCGCTTCAAGGGGCGGGAGCGCAAGGATGTGGAGGAATATTGCATTTCGGAAGGCTGGATTCGCGTCGCCGCGGGCAAGACCCGCGACCGCCACGGCAATCCGCTGACGATCAAGCTGACCGGCGAGGTCGAGGCCTGGTATGAAAACCCGGCAGAGGGCAGCGAAGACAAGCCCGCCGACGCGGAGTGAGACGAAGGGGCGCTACGAAGCGCCCCTTTTCATTTCCCGCGCCGCCTCGCGCTTCACTTCCGCGATGATGACGGACAGCGTGCGCTGCACTGGCGCTGCTTCGGCGAAGGTCATGACCGACATGTCGGTATTCAGCCTCGGCGCGACCTTTCGTTTCGGTTTTGTCGCCTGCTCGTCGCGCATCACGGCGGGCGTGACCTTCCACGCGGCGTCGTCGGCCTTCGCCATCCGCACATAATCGCCCAGCGCCGGATCGGGCGTGAAGTCGTGCAGCTTCGGCTTGGCCGGATAGATGAAGCCGAAGGTCGGGTTGGTCCGCGCGCCCATCTGCCCGGTCGGGCTGTGCCACACGCGCACCGCGCTCCAGTCGCCCTCGTCCGACACGTCGAGCGCCAGCACATCCTCCTCGATCGCGCCGGGCGCGGACCAGTTCGCATGGCGGATCAGCACGCGGCGCTCGTCCAGCACCCGGCTCACCACCGCGACATGGCCCAGCGCCATCGGCCCATAGGGCTTGAACGCCAGCACCGCGCCCTTACGGGGCGTGTGCCCACGTTTGTAGAGGCCGTCCGCCTGATCCCACCATGTCAGCGCGTCGCCGCGTATCGCGACGCCCGACACCGCGCGCGCGTAAGGCACGCACTGGAGCGCGGCGGCGAACGCCGGCACCGTCATGAAGCCCGACAGCAGCACCCCCGCCGCCATCGTGCGCAATTTCCCCATCATCATGCGATCCCGCGAAAGTCCAAGAATCGCCCCACCGGGAGCGACCCTAGACCGCGGACGGTTTGGGAATGGTTAAATGCTCAGAAAGCAGCGCGAAGCGCAGGACCGCTGGTGTCGGCGGCGGCGATCAGCACCGGCGCGGCCTTGGGCGCATGGGCGTAAATGAAGCCGTTGGCGCGGTTGGACCGCAGGCCAAGGTCACCGGTCGGGCCATACCACACCCGCACATCGGTCCAGTCATTGTTCGGCGACACGTCGACGGCGCGGACATTGCGCTCGATACCGCCGCGATAGGACCAGTTGGCGTGGGTCAGCAGCACTTCGCGCGCATTGACGACCTTGCTCACCATGGCGACATGGCCGACCGGCATGGAGCGGCTGGAAGCGAAGGAAAGCACCGCGCCGACCTGCGGCTCATGACCCCGGTCGTAACGCCCTTCGGCCTGACCCCACCAGCTATTCGCATTACCATGCAGGTCGATGCCCGACTGCTGGCGGGCGAAGGGCGCGCACTGGAGCGTGCCGGCGACGGCGGGAACGGATGCCAATGTCGAGAGCGCAACAAGGACCGCCGCGAAAAACGCGCGAAAACCGACTGACATGAGCGAATGCGACCCCGACTTATCTTTGGATGTTCAACCCCGATGCCGGTCTTAGGGCAGATGGCTGGCGGATGAACAAGCGCCGGGCGACGAATCGTTTCGTCGATGCGTTATGCTGCGGAACGGAAAATCTTCCCTGCCGTTACCGACAGCCGCGTCGCGTCCTTCAAATCGCTAAAAAGGCCGGGTTCCGTGCCCGTCATCCACACCTGCCCGCCGCTCGCCCGCAGCCGGTCGAACAGCGCAGCGCGGCGCGACGGGTCGAGATGCGCCGCCACTTCGTCGAGCAGCAGGACGGGCGGCTGCCCCCGCTCTCCCGCCACCAGCGCCGCGTGCGCCAGCAGGATCGACAGCAGCAGCGCCTTCTGTTCTCCGGTCGAACAGAGCGCGGCGGACTGGTCCTTCGCCACATGCGTGACGGCCAGATCGTCGCGATGCGGACCGCTCAGCGTCCGCCCCGCCGCCGCATCGCGCCGTCGCTCCCGCGCCAGCTTCGCCCCCAGCGGCTCACCGCTCTCCCCGTCCCCGCCCAGCGCGATCAGCGGCCGGGCGAAGGGCGCATCGGGCTGACGCGCCAGTTCGGCATTCAGCCGCGCGACGAGGTCCGCGCGCGCCGCCGCCAGCGCCGCGCCATGCTCTCCCATCTGCGCCTCCAGCGCATCGAGCCACAAGGGATCGGCGCTCCGCAGGTCCGCGATCAGCCGGTTGCGCGCCCGCATCGCCGCTTCATAGCGCGCACTATGCACCGCATGGGCCGGATGCAGCGCCAGCGTCAGCCGGTCGAGGAACCGCCGCCGACCGCCCGGACTGTCGAGGAACAGCCGGTCCATCGCGGGCGTCAGCCACACGATCGACAGATGATCCGCCAGCGCATTGGCCGAAGACGCGACACCGCCGATCCGCACCTGCCGCCGCTCGGGCGCGGCGGGCGTGACGCCGGTGCCCAGCACCACCCCGTCGACCTCCGCCGCGATCCCGAACCCGCCCGGCCCGTCCTGCCGCGCCATTGCCGACAGCGCCGCGCCGCGCAGTCCCCGCCCCGGCGCCAGCAGCGACACCGCTTCCAATATGTTGGTCTTGCCCGCGCCATTGTCGCCGGTCAGCAGCACGAACGCCGCGTCGGGCACGATCAGCGCATCCGCATGGTTGCGAAAATCGCTTAAGGTCAGGCGGCCGATCATCGCGCGGCTGTAGCGGCCCGCGCGCACGTAAGGAAGGGGAGCCGCGCCGCGCTCAACAGCGTTTGCGCACCGTCGCTGTTCCGTCATTGACGATGGTCAGCGTCGCGCCATCGGCGGCGGGCCTCAGCGTCAGTGTCCGGGTCCAGCTTTCGCCCTCGCCCGTGAACGCCGCCGTCACCCGCATATCGCCGTCCTCGCCGCGCTTGACCGCTTCCACCTGCCCGACGCTTTCGTGGAAGATCAGGCTGTCCGGCCCGATATTCAGTTCCAGCGCCGCCGCCCGGTCGCCACACGCATCCGGAAGGCCGGTCCAGCGCCCCTGCAACGCCGCCGGGATGCTGTCGGCGGCAGGCTGCGCTTGCGCCTCCGCCCGATTCTCCGGCTGCCTTGCTTCACCGGCCTCGGGCACGGCGTCCTCGACGATGTTGGAGACGATCTCAGGCTGGCCATCGTCCTTCCCGGCCGGTTCTCGCCCGCACGCCGCCAGAGCCGCAAGAGCGCAGAGAGCGAACGCGCGCATCATGCCGGGCCAACCCCTGCGCCTCGTTTCCGGTTCCCTTTCTGACCGCTTGCGCGCCGCGTCATTAAGGATCATCACAGCCCCCTGTTGCTTTCTCCATGGAGACGCCCGATGCCGATCAAGCGCCTGTCCCTCACCCTTGCCGCCGCCGCCCTGCTCGCCGCGCCCAACGCCATGGCGGCGCTGGCGGTGGGAGCGAAAGCGCCCGACTTCACCACGCGCGGCGCGCAGGCGGGCAAGACCTTCACCCTCACCCTCTCGCACCAGTTGAAGCGCGGGCCGGTCGTCCTCTATTTCTTCCCCAAGGCCTTCACCCCCGGCTGCTCCGCCGAAGCGCGCGAGTTCGCCGAGAATATCGACAAGTTCAAGGCAGCGGGCGCGACCGTCATCGGCATGTCGGCCGATCCGGTCGACGATCTCGTCGCCTTTTCGACCAAGGAATGCGCGGGCAAGTTCGCCGTCGCCTCCGCCGGTCCCAACATCGTCTCCGGCTATGACGTCGCGCTCAAGATGCGGCCGGGCATGACCGACCGCACCTCCTACGTCATCGCGCCTTCGGGCCGCATCGCCTTCGTCCTCAGCGAGATGAGCTATGCCGGCCATGTGAAGAGCACGCTCGCCGCGGTCGAGGCGATGAAGAGCAGATAAGCCACTTCACCGCTTCACATAGGTGCCGAACCAGGCGAGCGTTGCGGCCCACGCCTGTTTCGCCGCCGCTTCGTTATAGCTTGGGCGGTAATCGGCCATGAAGCCATGGTCCGCGCCCTCATAAACCGTGATCGCGTCGGGCGGCGACTTGCCCGCTTTGTTGAGCGCCGCCCGCATCGCCTCCACGTCGGACAGGGGAATCCCCTTGTCGAGCGCGCCATATTGGCCGAGCACCGGGACTTTCAGCTTGCCCACTTCCTCGATGGCGCTCAGCGGCTGGAGCGCCGTCTTCTCGCTCACCAGCCTACCGTAGAAGGCGACCCCGGCTTTCAGCGCGGCGCTGTGCGCGGCATAGAGCCACACGACGCGCCCGCCCCAGCAAAATCCGGCGATGCCGCGCTTCTTCGCGTCGCCGCCATGGCTCCCCGCCCACGCATAGGTCGTGTCGATGTCGCCCAGCACCTGCGCGTCGGGCGCCTTGGACACGATGGTGCCGACAAGCTGCTTGAAATCGGCGATCTTCGTCGCGTCGCCATGGCGGGCGAAGAGATCGGGCGCGATGGCATAATAGCCCGCCTGCGCGAAGCGGCGGCACATGTCGCGAATCCATTCATGCACGCCGAAAATCTCGTGCACCACGACGATCACCGGCGCGGGCTTGCCCGATGCCGGACGCGCGACGAAGGCAGGCATGGCAAAGCCGTCGCTCGCCCGGATCGACACCGTTTCTTCCTTGAGGCCATCGCCCGGCGTCTGCACCGCGCTGCTGGCGATGGGGCGGCAGGCGGCGGCAAATCCGGCGGCGAACGCGCCTCCGGTCAGCACATGGCGGCGGGCCAGTCCCGTGCTGCCGATCCAGTTCTCATCATCGGGCAATCGGTCGGTCGTCATCGCGGCGCTCCTTGTTCCAACGCCCCCTTCGCTGCACACTAGCCCCCGCCGGGCCGCGCGCAAGCCAGGAAGTCGCCGCCAGCGACCCGCTCCAGCCCGTCCGTGGGAAAGGCGTAGACATAGGTCCACGCCATCGCCGGACCGTCCTTCCCCACTATCTGCACCGCCTCGCGCCGATATTCGTGCGGCAACGGATCATGCGCCGCGCATTCCTCATAAGCATCGAGCCAGTCGAGCGTGGCGGCGTCGCGCAGCGCGAACAGGTCGCCGACGACATCCTCCGCGCCGCCCGGCACGAAGCCGGGATAGTCGGCCACCATGATCAAAGTGCCTGCCGTCCGGGCCATTCCCAGATGCTCCGCTTCCGCCTTCAACCGCCGCGCCATCGGCCCGTCGAACGCCGGCCTCAGCGTGCCATAGACGAAAAGCGTCATCGCCATGCGAAACAATCCCCAACCTTCGGCACAATTTCCCAACCACATGGAAGATTCACAAGGCGACTTCCGCCCGTCCTGCGCAAAAATGGCCCATTTCCGCAGAAAACCGCAATTGGCACAGCCTCTGCAATATCGCCTTGCATCAGGGCCGGACGATCCGGCCCGCACATCAGGGAGTATCCATCATGTCCATCGTCAAGATCCACAACGCCGCCTTCGCTCTGCTGGGCGCGGTCATTTTCGCCGGCCTGTTCGTCAGCGCAGCCGTCCCCGTGGTGCCGATCGCCTGATCGGTTCCCCGTCATTCCTCCATCGAAAGGCCAGATTTCCATGAACAACAGTTTCACCCTCGACCGCCGCCAGGGCAAGATCATGGGCGTGTGCGCCGGGCTTGCCAACCGCACCCATATCGACGTGACGCTGATCCGCATCGCGGTCGTCCTGCTGACGCTCTGCGCGCTGGGTCCGGTCGGGGTTGTGGCCTATCTTCTGGCAGGCTGGCTGGCGGAGGGATGATCGCGCCCGCCGCGCGAAGCTGTCGGGTCAATAGTTACCAATAAGTAAAAAGGCCGCTCTGGTTAATCCAGAAGCGGCCTTTTCGCATCCCGTTGCTGCGGGATCATGATCGTGGGCAATCCACGATCAGGCATAGAGCACCGAATAGAAGGTCAGCAACTGCGTGCCGACAGCGGCGGCGAGAACCGCACCCTGAAACATCTGACGCATGGATGGTCTCCATCATGACGAATATGCCGCTCCACTTGAGCGGTAGCGCGCCCCTACGCCCGTCATACTGATGTAACAATCGCAAAGTCCGCCGGACCGATTGCATTAAATGCAACAGGGCGTCACTTTAAATGTGTCATCAGCATCTGCGCCGCGGCCGGATTGCGCTCCTTGGCGCCGCTGATGAAAAAGCCGTAGACATCGCCCCGTTCCGCCAGCACCCGCGCCCGATCCGCCCAGCGCGCGATGGCATCGGGCGCGTAGCCGGTCGGCTCGTCGGCCTGCCCCCGCATCAGCCGCATGTAGGAAAAACCGACATCCTCGCCCTCGATGGCCGGATATGCCTCATGATCGGCATAGACGATCGCCGCGCCCGCCTGCTTCGCCATGGTGATGAAGGCCGGGTCGGCGAAACTCTCATGCCGCACCTCCAGCGCATGACGCAGCGGCACCCCCGCGACGCTTGCCGGCAGCAACGCCAGAAACGCCTCGAAATCATCGGGATCGAACCGCTTGGTCGGCATGAACTGCCACAGGATCGGCCCCAGCCGGTCGCCCAGCTCCGCTATTCCCTGTCCGGTGAACTTCGCGACCGATTCGCCCGCTTCGGCCAGCAGCCTGCGGTTGGTGCAGTATCGCGATGCCTTGACCGCGAACTGGAAGCCGTCCGGCACCGCCTTCGCCCAGCCTGCGAAGGTCGCGGGCTTCTGGCTGCTATAATAGGTCGCGTTGATCTCGGTCGCGGTCAGATGCGCGCCGACATAGGCCAGCTCATCCTTCTGGCGCAGCCCCTGCGGATAGAAGCTGCCCCGCCACGGCTCGTAGACCCATCCGCCAATGCCGATCCTGATCCGTCCCGCCATGCCGTCCTCCTTTTCCTCTTCTGTGATCGCCCGATCCGATCAGAGCCAGCGGAAAACTCATGTTGCGATTATTGAGAATGATTATTAATTACATGTCGAAGGAGACCCGCCATGCCCCTCGATCTCGTCAAGACGCTGACCTACCTCGCCATCCACCTGACCGTCGGCTTTTCGGTCGCCTATGTGCTGACCGGATCGGTCGCCGTCGCGGGCGGCATTGCGCTGGTCGAACCTGTCATCAACGCCGTCGCCTTCTTCTTCCACGAACAGGCGTGGAAACGCTTCCTCAACCGCCCGGCGGGCCGCACCCGGCGCGAGCGGCGGCACGAACCGGCCTTCGCGTAAAACCCGTGTAGCTGTCTACTTCGCTGTCTTCTTATGGAGGCCGATCAGCCAGGGCTTCACCCCCGGCGAAGGGTGCGGCGTCCCGTCCAGACGCCGCGCGCGGAGGATGCGGACGGGCCTGACGATCATCTGCCCCCGCATCGGTCCCGATCCGCAGCAGGTGGGCACCGCCAATATCCGGCGCACCACGTCCATCCCGCCGACTACATGGCCGAAGGCGGCATAGCCGATATAGCTGCCCCGCGCGTCCATATTGGGTG
The DNA here is from genome assembly GCF_003967075.1 of Sphingobium amiense. Classification (NCBI taxonomy): domain Bacteria; kingdom Pseudomonadati; phylum Pseudomonadota; class Alphaproteobacteria; order Sphingomonadales; family Sphingobiaceae; genus Sphingobium; species Sphingobium amiense. The sequence continues at coordinate 4,007,547 of NZ_AP018664.1, read as the reverse complement.
TCGCGCCGATCGTGATGAAGAAATTGCCCATCGCCGAATCGGGCCGGTTGGGCCGCGCCATCGACAGCGTGGCGTCGAGGTGGCGGATGCCCGTCCGGCTGGTCGGCTCGTGCGGAATGGGCGGCAGCGACCGGCGCGCATCGGTGTCGATGCCGCCCTGGATCAGGCCGTAATGCGGATCGCTCTTGCGCCGCGCCGCGCGATAGAAGGTCACGCCGTCGAACCGGCCATCGTCGACATAGGTCAGGAAGTTGGCGGACGTCCGCGGCGCGCGCCTGTTGTCGACCGCGACGGTGATGGTGCCGACCGATGTTTCGATGGCGACGCGGGTATATCCGGGCGTCGGGCGGTTGGCGGGCAGGGCCAGCGCCGCCACCGGCAGCAGGCCCAAAAGAAAAGGCAGCAGGCGAAGGATCATCGCCCGCTGCCTAAACCATATCCGGCGTCGCGCAAGCGGGCGGCATCGCGCCGCCGCGCCTCGCGCTCCGTCCGGGGGATCAGCCGTTCAGCCGATCCTTGACCGCCTTGGCGGGCGTGAAGGTCAGCTTCTTGGACGCGGCGATCTCGATGGTCGCGCCGGTCGAAGGATTGCGGCCCTGACGTGCGGGGCTGTCCTTCACCTTGAACTTGCCGAACCCGCTGAGCGACACTTCGTCGCCCTTGGCGGCTGCGTCGGCGATGGCGCCGATCACGGCATCGACCAGCTTGCGCGCGTCGGCCTTGCTGAGGTCATGCGCGGAGGCGACGGCTTCGGCGAGATCGCTGTTGTTCATAAGATGATTCACTCCTGGCTTATGGATGACCTGACCTAACCGCCAGACATGCCGCCGTCTATGCCTAGGTGAGGGCGAAATCGCATCAAAAGGTGGTAAATGGGCGGAAAAATCGCCTCAGGCGCGGCAACGCCGCTCCTCGACCGCGAATTCACCGCCCGAAATACGGTCCCGGCCCCGCTGCTTGCTGCGGTAAAGCTGCCGGTCCGCCTCCGCGATCCAGCGCTCGCCGGGCAGGTCGGGGCGGCAGCGGGCGGACGCGATGCCGATGCTGACGGTGATATAGGGGCTGACCTGCGATCCTTCGTGCGGGATGTTGAGCGACTGGATCTGAAGCCGGATTTCCTGCGCGACCAGTTCCGCGCCTGCCGCATCGGTGCCGGGCAGGATGCAGGCGAACTCCTCGCCGCCATAGCGGGCGGGCAGGTCCGTCGCCCGCTTCACCGCCCGCCCCAGCGCCGCCGCCACCATCATGATGCACCGGTCGCCCGCCGGATGGCCGTAGGTGTCGTTGAACTGCTTGAAGAAGTCGATGTCGAGCATGATGACCGACAGCCAGTCGCCGATGCGCCCCAGCCGCGCCGTTTCGCTTTCCAGCGACCGCTCCAGATGCCGCCGGTTGCTGAGGCCCGTCAGTGCATCGGTCACGGCCATCGTCGCCAGCCGGTCGCGCAGCCGCTTCAGCTCGACATGATTGCTCACCCGCGCGCGCAGGATGGCGGGCTGAACCGGCTTGGTCACATAGTCGATCGCGCCCAGCGCCAGCCCGCGCATCTCGTCCTCCGTGTCGCCGAGGCCCGTCGTGAAGATCACCGGCATGTCGGCCAGCAGCGGATCGGCCTTGAGCTGGCGGCACACCTCGAACCCGTCGATGCCCGGCATCAGCACGTCGAGCAGGATGAGATCGGGCTGCGCCGTGCGCGCCACGTCCAGCGCCTGCCACCCCGAAGTGGCGAAGCAGACTTCATAATCCTCCTCCAGCACGGCGTTCATGATCTCGATATTGGCGATGTCGTCATCGACGATCAGGATGGTGGCCTTGCCCATCATCGCACTCCCGCGCCCTGCGCCTGGGCGTCGATCCACGCCAGCGCGGCGTCATAGTCCAGCCGCTCCAGCGCCTGATGCAGGGGATGCGCCGCCCGCTGCACGGGGGTGAGTCCCGCCGCGTCGGCATAGCGGCGGAAGCCTGCCCGCGCGCCGAGGCTCCGCCGCGACAGCATATCGCGCAGCGCATCCCGCGCCGCCTCGACCCGCGCGGGATCGGCGGCGGAGGCCGACACAGGCGCCGCGCCGACCGGATCGCCTGTCAGCGTCCGCGCCGCCGCGATGGCGGGCGCGATGGCATCTTCCAGATCGACGATGGCGAGCCGCGCCTGCTCCATATCCTCCTGCGCCACCATGCGTTCGATGTCGGCGGCGATCCGCTGCACCGCCGCCAGCTCCAGCGATCCCGCAACGCCTTTCAGACTGTGCGCCAGCCGCCGTGCGTCAGGCAGCAATCCGGTCGACAGATAGACGCGCAGGTCGCGCGCCACCTCGCCATAGGTGGACCCGAAGCTCAGGATCAGCCTGCGCAGCAGCGCCGCCTTGCCGTTCACCCGGCGCAGCGCTGCGGAAATGTCGAACGGCGGCAGGCTGTCGGGCAACAGCGGCTCCAGTTCCTTACCCCCCTCTGCCGCATCGGGCGCGGTGGCCTCGCCGCGCGGCTTCAGCCAGCGGTTGAGCGTCGCCACCAGCGCGGCGGGATCGACGGGCTTGGCGACATGATCGTCCATCCCCGCCTCACGGCCGCGCTCCTTCTCCTCCTCATAGGCGTGCGCGGTCATGGCGATGATCGGCAGCCGCCCGGCGGGCCAGGTCCGGCGGATGATGCGCGTCGCGGCGATACCGTCCATCTCGGGCATCTGCACGTCCATCAGGATCGCCGCATAGTCGCCGCCCTGCGCCTCCATCTTCTCGCAGGCGATGCGGCCATTCTCCGCCACGTCGACCAGCAGTCCGGCATCGGCCAGCAGTTCGACCGCGATTTCCTGATTGATCTCATTATCCTCCACCAGCAGCAGTTTCAGCCCCCGCAGCCGCGCTTCGACCTGCGGCAGCGCGATTGCAGGCCGGAACGGCGCGCCTCCGGCGAACAGTTGCCCGACGGTGTCCATCAGCGTGCGCGGCGCAATCGGCTTGGTGAGGAACCCCGCCACATCGGCATCGTGCAGGTCGCCGCGCAGATCCTCCGCGCCATAGGCGGTGACGATCACCATGCGTGGCGGCTGGTGGCGCAGCGCCATGGCGCGGACTTCCCGGATCGCGCTCATCCCGTCCATGCCCGGCATCTTCCAGTCGAGCAGCAGCAGGTCATAGGGCCGCCCGCTCCGGTCCGCCGCTTCCACCGCCGCCACCGCCTCGTCCCCCGACGCGACCAGATCGACCGCCATGCCCCAGCCGGCGAACATGTCCTGCATGATCTGGCGCGAAGCGGGATTGTCGTCCGCCGCCAGCACGCGCAGCGAGCGCACATGATCGGGCGCGATCGCTTCGCGCGCGCCGCCATCCTCCTCGCGCGCCATCCGCATCCGGCAGGTGAAGCAGCTCCCTTCCCCCGGCGCGCTCTCGACGCGGATCTCGCCGTCCATCTGCCCGACGATCTGGCGGCAGATGGCAAGGCCAAGGCCGGTGCCGCCGAAGCGCCGCGTCGTCGAACTGTCCGCCTGCGTGAAGCTGCTGAACAGGCTTTCCTGCTGCTCCGCGCTCATGCCGATGCCGGTGTCGCGGACGGACAGTTGCACCAGCGGCGCGCCGTCCCCGTCCGGGGCCATCGAGAGGCGAACCGTCACCCTGCCCCGCTCGGAAAATTTGACCGCGTTGCTCAGCAGGTTGAGCGCCACCTGTCCGAACCGTATCTCGTCGCCGACCAGCCGTTCGGGCACGTCCTTGGCGATATGCGATTCGATCGTCACCTGCTTCGCCGCCGCCGCTTCCGCGACGAGGTTGATCTGGTTCTCGATCGCCCGGCGCAGGCTGAACGGATGCCGCTCCAGCGTCAGCTTGCCCGCCTCATTCTTCGAATAGTCGAGAATGTCGTTGATGAGCCGCAGCAGCGACGATCCCGCCTGCGCGATCTTGCCCAGATAATCCTGCTGCCGGGGGTCCGCCGCGCCACGCTGCGCCAGATGGCAGAAGCCCAGAATCGCATTCATCGGCGTGCGGATCTCGTGGCTCATATTGGCGAGGAACAGGCTCTTGGCGCGGCTCGCCTCCTCCGCCTCGCGCGTGCGTTCTTCCAGCGCGGCGTTCTTGGCCCATATCTCCTCGCCCATCTGCTGATTGCGCGCGAAGCTCTCGACCAGCTTGTCGCTCAGCCACATGAGGACGGTCGTCTGAAACGCGACGATCCCGGCATGGAGCAGCACACGCTCGACATTGCCCTCGCCCGGAAACACGGCAATCGGCAGCAGGTAGAGCAGCAGCAGGTGATGCAGCGCCGTCGCCGCCGCCGCCGCGAGGATCGCGCGCTTGTCGCACCATGCGATAGTCAGCGCCAGCATCGCGAAGAAATACATGTGCATGTCCATCTGCCACGCATGGCCGCGCAGCAGGAACAGCAGGATGGCAGGCTCCCCCATCAGGGCGATGGCCGACAGATATCGGGTCGCGGGCGCGCTCCCTTCCCGCCACCATGTCAGGTGATAGGCTCCGGCGAGCAGCGCGCCCGCCACCGCCGCGCCTGCGGGCGAATGGCCGGTCATCAGAGCCACCGCCGCCAGCAGCGGCACATGCCCCCAGAAGAGCGGCAGCAGAAACCGCCCGAACTGGCGGCGCAGCATATCGAGTTCGACGATCATGACGGCGTCCTCTCCAGAAGCGGCGCGAGGCATCCGCCCTGCCCCGTTGCGTCGATGACGGCCCAGGCGCCCGCGCGGCGCAACGCCTGCGCGAAGTCGGGCCGGGCGGAACGGGCGATGGCGATGTTGGCAAAGCGCCCCGGCCGCACCAGCCGCCCGTCGGCGGCGCGGATGATCTCCACGGCATCGGCCAGCCGCGATCCCGGCGGCGCGACCACGGCATAGGTGCCCGGCCCCCTCACACCCGTTAGCGACGCGGCGACCAGCGCGCAGAGACCCGCCAGCAGCAGCAGCGCGGCGGGAAGGACGGTGCGCAACCGCGCGCGCCTCGCCGCCGAACCGGCAGCGATGACGGATATGCAGGATGAAGCCAAAGCCTTGTTCATGCAGTAAATTTCACTGCATGGTGATTGCCTTTTCCTTAATCCGCACGCACCCGCGGGCCGCAATCCGGTCCGGATTGCGCGGCACTTCTTAACGCTTTGGCGACCCGTTCAGCGCGCCCGCCGCCGCGCCTCGAACATCGAAACGGCACGCGCCTGCTGCAATCGCACCGGGCGTCCCAGTTCGCGCTGCAGCATCCCCATCATCCAGCCGCGATGCCGCCCCAGAAATTCGGCGAAACCTTCGGGCTTGGCGGGATCGAAGACAGGCACCGCCCAGTCGGCGGGCGCCGCGACATAGGATGCCTGATATGTCCCGTCCTTGTCCTGCGGCACGTCGATATGCCGCCCGAGGAAGCTGTTGCCTTCGAAACGGATATAATCGGCGGGCGCGAGGCCCGGTCCGATCAGATAGTCCGGCCCGTTGCGCCCGACTTCATGGCCGTAGCGCGCCGTGCCCGCCACCCTGAAGACATTATCCTCGAACCGCACGTCCCGCGCCCATCCGTCCCACTGAGTCGCGGCGATCATCTGCACGTCGACGCCCGGACCCACATGCACGACATTGCCCTCGATCACCGCCCCGGTGACATTGCCCGCCAACTGGAAGATACGGCTCCGGTCGTTGCGGCTGACATTGAAGCGCGCGACGCTGTCACGGTTGCCCAGATTGTCCGGCTCGCTCAGCTTGGGGGAGCAGATCAGCAGGAACCCGCCCTGATTGTCGTGGCTGTAATTGTAGAGCAGGGTCGTGCGCCGCGAATTGAAGTCGCTGTCGAACCCCTGCCCGTCATAGCGCGTCGCGGTAAAGGCCGCCTCGTTGAGCTGGATGAGGCTGCTGTCCGTGCTCCATTGCCAGATGCCGGCATTGTAACCGGGCGCGCGCGACCCGGCATAACGCACGATGTTATGTTCGATCAGCGCGCCGTCCGTGCCGCGCGGCACGATCCCGTCGCCGCCCACATCCTCGACCAGATTGTCGCGGATCACGACTTCCTCGCTCGGAAACCAGTTCGTCCGGCTTACCTGATCGCTGATGCCCGCAATGCCCGAACGGTCGACACGCCAGACGATATTGCGTTCGATCGCGATGTCCTGAAACCGCGTCGCCCGCTTCGGCCCCAGCGCCTGAAACACGATGCCGCCATTATCCTTGCGCGCGTTGGTGCCGCGCACGTCATGCACATACATGTCGCTGACGCGGATGCCGCGCGTCACGCCCCGGTCCTGCGCCGACACGAGCACGCCGTAACGCGACTCCGCGCCGGGCGCGCGGTCGGCGCTGTCGTTGGTGACTTCCAGACCGCTGATCCGCACATATTCGGCGTTGAGCACCGCGACGCCATGCGGCGAAACCCCGCCCGCCTCGATCCGGGGCCGTGCGCCCTGCCCGGTCGCGCCCACCATGATCGGCGCGGACGCCCGGCCCGAACGGGTGATCGTCAGCGGCTCCTTCCACACCGATCCACCGGTCAGCAGCACGGTGTCGCCGGGTTGAAGGGGAAAGGCGTTGACCCGCGCCAGCGTCCGCCACGCCTGTTCGGGCGCAAGGCCGCTCGCCCGGTCATCGCCGGTCAGCGCGTTGACATGATAGGTTTCCGCCATCACCGGCATCGCCGACGCCAGCAGCAGGATCGCGGCGACTCTCAACAAGACAGGCGTCAGTTCGTCCGCTGCGGCACCGTGAAGGTGCCCGACACGCGCCCGCTCGGACTGGTCGCCGCGCCCGGCACGCCGCCGCCGGTCGACCGGCCGTCGACCGTGGTGCGTCCGCTGTTGAGATCCATCACCAGCCGCCCGCCGGTCAGGCGATTGACCCCCTGCGTCAGCGTGACGTTGCCCAGCATCGTGATGAGCTTGGCGTTGAGGTCATAGATGGCGACATTGCCGCGCGCGGTCTGGTCCGCCTTGTTGATGACGACATTGCCCGACGCGTCGATCCGGTCGATCTCGATCCCGCCCATGTTGCCCGTCGTGCTGCCGCCCGGCGGGTTGTGATAGGCGACCGTCATGCGCGCGGCATTGAGCGTCATGCCCGCCTGCGTCACTTCGACATTGCCCGTCACCACGACCCGGTCGGCGCGGTCCTGCACCTCGATCCGGTCGGCATTGAAGTTGACCGGCGCGTTGCTGTCGTGATTTCTGAAAACCTGCGCGTCCGCGCTGGCGAAAAGGGCCGCGCCCGTGCCGATGAAGCCGAGGGACATGAGGATCAGCGTGCGATTCATCACTTCCGCCCTTTGAGGCCATTTTGATCTATGCGCAAGCGGGCGCGGCCCTGCAAAGTCACCGTGCGCGCCACCATGTCCGCTTCCAGATGGTCGGCGCTGAACACGCCGATCGGCATCCGCCCGTCGACCCGCCCCGCGCTCTTCATCCGCCGCGTCTTGAGGTCGACGCCCACGTCGCGCGTGGTGAGCCGGTATCCGCCCGCCGCCTCGAACTGCACCGGCCCGTCGATCCCGACGCGCTCGGTCTCCATGTCGTATCGGCCCTTCTGCGCGGTGATGACCGCCGGACCGTCCTCCAGCAGGATGCGCGCCGACAGGCTGCTCAAGTCCACGATCGGCTCGCGCGAGCTTTTCTGCACCGCGCTGCCCGCCCGCAGGGAAAAAGGCTGCCCCTTGCTGTCCTCGCCGCGATAGAGCGCTTCGGTCAGGCGCATCCGGTCCTTCGCCACCTCGACCTTGTTCTTGTCCAGCACGAAGCTGACGCCGTCGCGCCCGGTGAAAGGCGCGGTCGCCAGCAGCGCGGCCAGCACGCCCACGGCGACAGGCAGCCAGTTCTTGAGCAGCCCGACCATCCGGTCATGGCTGCCGCCCGGCCGCGCCCACTGGCGGCGCACGTCGCGTTGCTGATCGGCCTGGACGGACACGAAGCGCTCGCAGCTCCCTTACATATGCGCGAAGATGTCGATCTCCGGCCATCCAGCCAGATCGAGCGCGGCGCGATGCGGCAGGAAATCGAAACAGGCCTGCGCCAGTTCCATCCGCCCTTCGCGCACCAGCCTCTTGTCCAGTTCGGCTCGGAGCTGGTGCAGGTAACGCACGTCGGACGCGGCATAATCCTTCTGCGCGTCGGACAGAACCGGCCCGCCCCAGTCGCTCGACTGCTGCTGCTTGCTGATGTCCTGCCCCAGCAGTTCGCGCACCAGTTCTTTGAGGCCATGGCGGTCGGTATAGGTGCGGATGAGGCGCGACGCGATCTTGGTGCAGTAAGCGGGTGCGGCGACGACGCCCAGATAATGCTGGATCGCCGCGATGTCGAACCGCCCGAAATGGTAGAGTTTGAGCCGCGCCGGGTCGGCCAGCACGGCTTTCAGGTTCGGCGCGGCATAGTCGCTGTTCGGGCCGAAGCGGATCAGATGCTCGTCGCCCTTCCCGTCGCTGATCTGGACCACGCACAGCCGGTCGCGCGGCGTGATGAGGCCCATCGTTTCGGTATCGACGGCGACCGGCCCTTGCGCCAGCACGCCTTCGGGCAGGTCTTCTTCATGGAAATAGACGGTCATGGCTTCCCCTTATGGTGAAACCGCCCGCGCCGCAATCGACCCGTTGCCGATGGACGCGCAGTCCCGATCTTCCGAAAGCGCGCAATTAACATGGATTGCCGGCAAGGACGCTGCGGAACGGAACAGGATCGCGCTACAGTGAAAATCATTCGCGCTCCCCTGAAAACTTGTTATAGTGATTCCCAAACCCGCCTTTGCGGTGGATTCTGCATGTCATTCGCCCGACATGTTTGTCCGATTGGTCTTGGGGCGAAGCGAAAGTGACTAACAGGGCATGAGTTTTGACAGAGGTCGCCGCGGCGGGCGCGGCAAGGACAAGCGCGACGGTTTCGGCGACGATAATTTTTACGGCGGTGGCGACCGCGGCGGTTTCGGTGGTGATCGCGGCGGCTTCGGTGGCGGTGGCTTCGGCGGCGACCGGGGCGGCTTCGGCGGCGGCGGTGGCGGCTTCGGTGGTGATCGCGGCGGCTTCGGCGGCGGTGGTGGCGGCTTTGGCGGCGGCAACCGGGGCGGCGGCTTCGGTGGCGGCGGCGGCGGTGGTCGCGGTATGCCCGCGCAGGTCGTTGGCGAAGGCAAAGGCGTCGTCAAATTCTTCAATGGGCAGAAGGGCTTCGGCTTCATCGTCCGTGACGATGGCGGCGAAGACGTGTTCGTCCACATCAGCGCTGTCGAGCAGGCGGGCCTCACCGGCCTCGCCGAAGGCCAGCCGCTCGGCTTCACCCTCGTCGATCGCGGCGGCAAGGTGTCGGCCACCGATCTGGTGATCGACGGCGAACCGCTCCCCGTCGAGGAACGCGCGCCGCGTGAACCGCGTGCGGGCGGCTTTGGCGATCGTCCCGATCGCGGCGGCTTCGGCGGCGGCGACCGCGGTGGCCCGCAGCGCCAGCTCACCGGCGAACGCGCCAGCGGCACGGTCAAGTTCTTCAACGCCATGAAGGGCTTCGGCTTCATCCAGCGCGACGACGGCCAACCGGACGCTTTCGTCCACATCAGCGCCGTCGAACGCGCGGGCATGGCCGCCCTCAACGAAGGCGACCGCCTCGACTTCGAACTCGAAGTCGACCGTCGCGGCAAATATGCGGCAGTAAACCTTCAGTCGAAGGCCGAATAAACTCGCTACATCCCTGTCAAAAGGGAGAGGATGCAAAGGGAGGCGCCCCACCGGGCCGCCTCCCTTTTTCTTTAGGGGTGGTGGGAATTGCGAGACCTGCTGGGGCGACGGTTCGGAGGGCAGATCTTCCAGATGCCCACAACCGGAGGAGCTTCAAGATCAATGAAGAGAGATTTCCGACCGTCCGCTGGCGACCAATTCTTGCCGTCGGCCGACATAAAGTGCATCGCAAATCCTGCCGTTCAAAAGTCTGGGTTTCGAAGCAATGCCATTCTCTGTCCGCGAGGCCGTAGTCTCGACGAGCAGCAGGTCGTTGACCTTTGGGAAACCTGCAATCTCACCGTGAGCTACAACGACCCTCGTACGGACTATCGCTTCGCCCTGAGTGGAAATACGTCCACGGTGCTCGTAGCGGAGAATGATGTTCGCAAAATCATTGGCAGTGTCATGGTCGGACATGATGGGCTCGAGGCTGGCTTTACTACCTCGCCGCTGCTCCCGAGGCACGCGGTACGGGCATCGGCCGATTAATGGTTACGGCGGGCGAGAATTGGCTGAAGCAACGACAGGTGCGCAAGGTGCAACTAATGGTTCGCCCAACAAACACCGCCGTCGTCTCGTTTTACGACCACCTCGGTTACGAGGATATGCCCCGTGTTTTGATGAGCAAGTGGTTGGATAAACCGGACTAGCGGCGATCGACCCACTACCGGATGCTCCACTCCAGTTTCGTGGGATCAACACCGGTCGTTTGGCTCTCAACTAGTTGGTCCGGTGAAGCTCATCACGATGCTGCCGGATATAGCTAAGGACGTAACGCGCTGAGTCCGCCTTGGTCTCCGTAGTATAAAACCAATTGTCGAAACTCTTGGCTTCAACGCTTGGCGGGTGCACGAACTCGAAATAGCGCTCGCCCCCGGCGGCAAGTTCTCCGTTGGAGACGGCCATTATATACTTCATTTGCAGCTGCCATTCGTTGTTAAAGGCTTCAATGACGGCCATGCGTCTAGCGCTTGTCGGCTGCCACCAACGTTTCCCGCGTCTGGCAAGAAGACGAATCACTCGCGTACGGCTTGCCGCCCACTCTTTGGGATCGGAGGCTAAGGGAACCGGCTGTTGCCTCACGGGCGCCGCTGCATCGCTCGCTTGTTCCGCCATTGCGGCACAGAAACGTTTATTCAACTCCGGCCATTGCAGTGCTCTTACTGCATCAACCGCTAAATGAAGGAAATCCGCATAGTTGTCGCAGAACTGAATGAAGCCGCCGTTTTGTACTTGGCCCACGATGTCCGACCACATCATGAGTGTACGCTGCGCCGGCGTCAGTAGCATATGACCAGAATGACCGTAAGAGTTCCAACCCTCGATGCTCATGACGGATGTCACATGGATCAAGGTTTCGCCCGTCATCCACCAGTTGGCGTGTGTCTCAGTAGAGGCTTGATTGAACTCAATGTCTGTCATGATTGGGCGGGTATCGATCATATTCACTCCGGTTGCCCGGCTCCCGCAAAGTATCGCAGCCGGTTTGTGAAGTCTGCGGCTGCTGCATTCAAATCAATGAGACTGCTCACTACATGCCAAGGGCCGTATGTTTTCCCTGAAGCCTGAGAAGCTGCCGCAGGCACACTCGCCAACAAAAGACCAAGGCTCAGCAATGTCCGCATCTGCGGAAGTTGCATCAAAAGCCGACGTTCCGCAATCACCCGTCCTCATCGTTTCGGCACCGGCAAAATTTGCGCCGCCCCTCCTGCTTTCCTACCTCCCCCTTCCCTGCTGCTCTGGCGCGATGCGCTTCCTGCCTCCGCCCCGCCCGTCCCGCTCACACCCCGCCCCGCGCCGCCCACCATAGCGGCGCGCCGCTGTCGCCTTGGTGTCGCGCGGGCGGCGCGTGGCTGTCGCTTCGGCGGGGCTTCGCGGGCGCGTGGACGGCGCGTCGCGGCGGTGCGCGTGGCGCAAATAGCGCGGAAATCCGCGGCTTCCGTTTCGCCTGCAACGGTGTGAACTTCGGCCCCCTTCCCCGCTGTCGCGTCACTGTCGCGTCACTGTCGCGTCGCCTCGCACCGGCGCGCCCTGTCCGGACGCCAGCCGGACCCGCCTACGACCATCCGCCTATCGACGCGCCCGACTGATAACGTTAACGACAGCCGATGCGTCTGATCGGCAAATTTCGCTGGACCATCATCGGCCTGTTCGTGGGCGCGATGGTCATCAACTATCTGGCGCGCTCGATCATGGGGGTCGCAGCGCCCGTCATCCTGACCGAACAGGCGATCAGCAACGTCGAATATGGCTGGATCACGGGCGCGTTCCAGTTGGGTGTCATGCTGCAACCCGCGGCGGGCTATTTCCTCGACAGCGTGGGGCTGCGCATCGGCTTCACCCTCGCCGTCGCGGCATGGTCGCTGGTGACGATGGCCCATGCCTTCGTGAACGGCTGGTTCGGCTTTGCCGCGCTCCGCGCCCTGCTCGGTCTTGCCGAAGGATCGGCGCAGCCCGCCGGGCAGAAGCTGGTCGCGGAATGGTTCCCGGCAAAGGAACGCGGCCTTGCCGGCGGCATCTACAATATCGGCGCGTCCTTCGGCGCGGTCTTCGCACCGCCGCTCGTCGCCTGGGCGGTGATAATGCATAGCTGGCGGCTGGCCTTCGTCATAGCTGGCGGCATCGGCCTTATCTGGGCGCTGCTCTGGTTCTTCACCTACGACACCCCCGCCCGCCACCGCAGGCTGGGCGCGGCGGAGCGCGAGCATATCCTGTCGGGTCAGGAGGCGCGCCTCGCCGCCCGCGCCTCCCGCCCCTCGATCCTCGCGCTCGCCCGCCGCCGCGACCTCTGGGGCATCGCCCTGCCGCGCCTGCTCGCCGATCCGGTGTGGGGCATGCTCTCCTTCTGGATGCCGCTCTACCTTGCAAGGGTGCGCGGGTTCGATCTGACGCAGATCGCCCTCTTCGCCTGGCTCCCCTTCCTCGCCGCCGATCTCGGCTGCCTCTTCGGCCCCGCGGTGGTCGCCTTTCTCCAGCGGCGCGGCATCGAACTCATCGACGCGCGCCGCGCCGCCTTCACGCTGGGCGCGGTGCTGATGACCGGCATGGCGTTCGTCGGCCTCGCGACCAATCCCTATGCCGCCATCGCCCTGCTGTGCCTCGGCGGTTTCGCCCACCAGACGCTGTCCGTCACCGTCATCACCATGGCGTCGGACCTGTTCAGCCGCAGCGAAGTCGCCACCGCCGCCGGGCTTGCGGGGCTTGCGGGCAACCTTGGCGTGCTCGTCTTCTCGCTGGTGCTCGGCCAGATGGTCGACCGGGTCGGCTACGAACCCTTCTTCATCCTCCTGGGCGTGCTCGACCTCGTCGGCGCGGCCCTCTTGTGGACATTGGTGCGCAAGCCTGCATGACACGCATAGCCAATCCGGTCCTTCCCGGCTTCAACCCCGATCCGTCGATCCTGCGCGTGGGCGACGATTTCTACATCGCCACCTCGACCTTCGAATGGTTTCCCGGCGTCCAGATCCACCATAGCCGAGATCTCGTCCACTGGCGGCTGGCGTCGCGCCCGCTCGTCCGCGCGGCCCAGCTCGACATGCGCGGCGATCCCGACGGTTGCGGCGTGTGGGCGCCGGACCTCAGCTATGCCGACGGGCGCTTCTGGCTGATCTACACCGATGTGAAGCGCTACGGCACCACCACCGTCAACGGGGCGAAGGGCGTGTCGCTGCGCGACTTCCCCAATTTCGTCGTGACCTGCGAAACAATCGACGGCGAATGGTCCGACGCCGTTCACCTCAACAGCAGCGGCTTCGACCCCGCCCTCTTCCACGACGATGACGGGCGAAGCTGGATGCTGAACATGCTGTGGGATCACCGCCCCGGCCGCGGGCGCTTCGCGGGCATTCAGGCGCAGGAGCTGGACGGCGCCGCGATGCGCCTGATCGGCGAACCGCATCTGATCTTCAGGGGCACGGACTTGGGCTTCACCGAAGGCCCGCACCTCTACAAACGCGATGGCTTCTATCACCTGCTCGTCGCCGAAGGCGGCACCGGCTGGAATCATGCCGTGGTCATGGCCCGCTCGCGCAGCCTGCTCGGCCCTTACGAAGTGCACCCCGACCGCGCCGTGCTGACAGCGGCGGGCAGCACCGACGCGCCGCTGACCCGCACCGGCCATGGCGACCTTGTCGAACTGGCGGACGGCACACCATGGCTCGCCTATCTCTGCGGCCGCCCCGTCCCTGGACGCGCCCGCTGCATCCGGGGCCGTGAAACCGCGATCCAGCCGATGCGCTGGGACGCCGATGGCTGGCTGCGCACGCTCGAGGGCGACGCACGCCCGATGCCGACGCCCTCCGCACCCGACCTGCCGCCCTGCCCCTGGCCCAATGCCGGATGGGACGGCAAGTTCGACAGCGCCACCCTGCCGCCCGAATTCCAGTGGCTGCGCTCCCCCGAGCCGGATCGGCTGTTCAGCCTCACCGCCCGGCCCGACGCCCTGCGCCTGCATGGCCGCGAAACGATCGGCAGCCTGTTCGAACAGAGCCTCGTCGCCCGCCGCGTCGAACATGCCCGCTTCACCGCCACGACCACGCTCGACTTCACGCCCCGCAGCTTTCAGCAGGCCGCCGGCCTCGTCCTCTATTATAACAGCACCAAATTCCACTATCTCGCCATCAGCACCGACGCAGGCGGCCGCGAGCTTCAGCTCATGACTGCCTCCCCCGAACGGGAGGAGTGCGTGACGCTCGAAACGCTTTGCCCCCTGCCCGAAGGCGTGATCGACCTGCGCGCGGAGGTGGATGGCGACGCCCTCCGCTTCGCATGGCGCAGCGCGGGTGCGGGGGCATGGACGCATGTCGGCGGCACGCTCGACGCCACCATCCTGTCGGACGAAGTGACCGTGCCCGGCCTGCCCAATTTCACCGGCACCTTCGTCGGCATGGCCTGTCAGGATGCGTCGGGCGCGGGCATGCCTGCCGACTTCCTCTCCTTCCGTTACGAAGGGTCGGCGGAAAGCGGCGCGGTCGACTGACGCTCGACGATGCCGTGGTCGAGGATGCTCTCGCGCGGCACCCGCGACTTCCCGCCCCGCACCGCGATCTCCGCGATCAGCAATCCCAGCGCCTCCGCCGCCAGCGCCCGCACCGGCTGATGCACGGTGGTGAGCGGCGGCCAGAGCGTGATCGCGGCGGTCGTATCGTCGAAACCCGCCACCGCCAGCTCGCCCGGCACGTCCAGGTGCCGCCGGTGGGCGACCGACACCACCGCCGCCGCCATATCGTCATTGCTGGCGAAGATCGCGGTCGGGCGACTGGCCGACGACAGCAGTTGCTCCGCCGCCGCGAGGCCCGACACATAGGTGAAGTCGCCCTGCGCCACCTGCACGTCGACCCCGCCCGTCTCCCGCACGGCGGCGTAGAATCCCGCCATGCGCTCCGCGCTCGCCGCCTGATCCGGGTTGCCGAGAACAAAGCCCAGCCGCCGGTGCCCCAGCTCCAGCAGGTGCCGCGTCATCTGATAAGCGGCGGCGCGGTCGTCGATCCGCACGCAGATCGTCTCGGGCGACTGGTAGGCACCCACCGCCGCGCGGATGCATCCTGCCTCCCGCAGCACGCGCTGCACCTCCGGCGCTTCGCCCAGCGGCGGGGCGAGCAGCACACCGCTGATGCCGGACGCCGCCATCTCCTCGATAGCAGCGGCGGGCGGCGGGCGCCCGCCCTCCCCCTTGAGCAGGCTGAGCCGCGCGCCGCGCGCCGACGCTTCCTCGAACACGCCGGTCAGGAACTCGCTCATGAAGGCGTTGCTGGCGTTGGAATAAATCACGCCGATGCGCAGTTCGGTCGAGGTGACGAGGCTGCGCGCCGCGACATTGGGCGTATAGGCCAGTTCCCTGATCGCTTCCTCGACCGCATCCCGCGTCGCCGCGCTGACGCCCGACCGCCCGTTGATGACGCGCGACACGGTCATGGACGACACGCCCGCGCGCGCCGCCACATCGACGATGGTCGCGCCCCGCGGCGGCTGGTTCGGTCTTGCCATCTACCCTTAGCCTTCCCCTGATCGCCCAGACCTAGGCCAAGGCACGCTCGCCGGAAAGCGCAAATCGGGGGGCCGTCACCGCAACTTCCGGCTTTCAATCGTCAGACGCGGGTCGCGGCAATAGCCACAGTCCGGGCCAACGAAGCGGGCCGCCGCGCGCCTGTCGCCCTTGAGTTGCCAGTCGAGCCACGCCGTCACGACCTCCGCCCCCAGCCCGCCATGCGGCTGCATATAGGTGCCGCCGTGGCCCACCGGGATGTTGACGAGAGCGGAAGGGATATGGCCGATGCGCGCATAATCGTCCGTGCCGTTGGCCCAGGCAATGTCCTCCTTGCCACCCAGCACATAGAGCGTCGGGCCGTGCAGGCCGCCAAGCAGTTTCTTGTCGGACACCACCCCCGCAATCGGATTGCCGCCATCGTTGAAAAAGCCGCTATTCATGATAATGGCGGTCCGCACACGCGGCTGCTGCGCCACCGACAGCGCCTGCAGCCCGCCGCAACTCCATCCGGAAACCGCGATAGCGGCGGGGTCGACGCGATGGAAAAAGGGGCTGCCACGCCGTTCCGCCTCACGCTGCGCCCAGTCGATAGCCGCGCTCAGCGCCTCGGTGCGGGTCTGCGCGGCGAGCGGCCCGCCCGGCGCTTCCCTGCCGCCTTCCTCCCCCGCCGGAATATGTCCCGGCGCTATCACCAGATAGCCGTGGGAGGCGATTTCGAGCAGATGGTTGCGCGACGATGTGCCATCGGCGCTGCATCCCCCATTGCCAAAGACATATATGCCCATCTTCGCGCCATGCAGACCGGCGAGATCGCGCGGCCGATAGACGACATGATCGGGCAGGTCGCCAAGCGCTTCGAAAATGGCGGGATAAGGACCGCTGCCCCGTTCGACGGCAGGCGGCGCCTTCGCCCCCGCCGACACCGCAAGCGCCACCATGATCGTCACCCATCCGCGCATCGGCCTCTCCTATTTTGTCAGCGTTATATCCCGGCCAGCCGGATCGAGAAGGCGATAAGCACGGCGGTCTTATAGGCAATTTTGGCGCAATCGCAGCCATGATGCAAATTTATTTGTGGGAGTTATTGACCCAATCTCCATATTCCCTACCATGCCCGCATCACCATGAAGCCGGCCAGACCGCTCATGGTGCCACAATGGACAAAGCAAGGATGCAGGATGCCCGGACCGGCCATGTTCCCTTCACGCGCACGCCCTCTTCCGCGATGGGTCGGCAGCATCGCGGCCGGCATCCTTATCGCGACCGCCTTTGCCCCGGCAGCGGCACAGGACGCAGCGCCCGGCGCCAATCCCATCATCCGCGACAAATTCACCGCCGATCCCGCCCCTATGGTCGATGGCGACCGCCTCTACCTCTATGTCGGCCATGACGAGGCGCAGCGGGACGAGATGTTCAACATGAAGGAATGGCTGGTCTATTCCACCACCGACATGCGCCACTGGACCGACCACGGCCCGATCATGAACGTCAGCGACTTCAAATGGGCGAAGAAGGACGCATGGGCGTCCCAGACCATCAGGAAGAACGGCAGATACTGGTTCTACGCCGCCGTCGAGCATGACAATACGCATCCGGGCAAGGCGATCGCCGTCGCGGTTTCCGACACCCCGACCGGCCCCTTCAAGGATGCGAAGGGTTCCGCCCTCATCACCAACCAGATGACGCCCAAGGGCCCGCATAGCTGGGAGGATATCGACCCCACCGTCTTTACTGACGACGATGGCACGACCTGGATCGCCTGGGGCAATCGCCAGGCCTATATCGCGAAATTGAATCCCAACATGATCGAACTGGACGGTCCGATCCGCGAAATCACCCCGCCCCATTTTGAGGAAGGGCCGTGGCTGCACAAGCGCGGCAAGCTCTATTATCTGACCTACGCCTCGCTGGACCGCGCCACCCATCGCGACGAGCGCGTGTCCTACGCCACCGCCACGTCGCTCGACGGCCCCTGGACCTATCGCGGCGAACTCACCGGCTCGGGCAAATACAGCTTCACCATCCATCCCGGCATCGCGCAGTTCAAAGGCCAGTGGTATATCTTCCTGCACAATGCCGCCCTCACCATCGGCGATCTGAACGGCGCGATCGGCCGACGCGCCGTTACCGTGGAGCGGCTGGACTATAATCCCGATGGCACGATGAAGCCCGTCATCCAGACCGACGCAGGCGTCACCGCCCCCTGAAGAGGCGCGGCGGGGATACTCGACAGCGGAATATGTTAGCGTTATCAGATTTCACCGGCAGGCAAGCCGGATGTGCGACAGGGAGAGACGATCATGCGCTACGGGACTGTTCTTTTCACCATTGCGCTGCTGTCCACATCGCTGTCCGCCAACGCCGCCCCCGCGCGCTTCGACGATTTCCGCTATCAGGGTCAGTCGATTGAGAAAGTGACGGTAAAGCCCGGCGAATATCGCAACCCGATCCTGACGGGCTATTATCCCGACCCCTCCGTCCTGCGCGTGGGCGACGACTATTATCTCGTCAATTCCTCCTTCGCCCATTATCCCGGCCTGCCGATCTTCAGGTCCAAGGATCTGGTCAACTGGACCCAGATCGGCAACGCCATCGACCGGCCCGAACAGCTCGATTTCACCGGCCGCCGCATCTCGCAGGCGGTGTTCGCCCCGGCGATCAGCTATCACGACGGCACCTTCTACATCGTCAACACCTGCGTGGAGTGTAAGGGCAACTTCATCATCACGGCGAAGAACCCTGCCGGCCCCTGGTCCAACCCCATCTGGCTTCCCTTCGAAGGGATCGACCCTTCCATCTACTGGGAAGGGGACAAGGCCTATATCGTCAACAACCGCGCCCCCGACGAACCGCCCCGCTATGACGGCCACCGCGCCATCTGGATTCAGGAATATGACTGGCGCGCGGGCAAGATGGTGGGCGAAAGCACCCAGCTCATCAACGGCGGCGTCGACATCAGCAAAAAGCCCGTCTGGATCGAAGGGCCGCATATTTTCAAAAAGGACGGTTATTATTATCTGACCGCGGCCGAAGGCGGCACCAGCGTCAACCATTCGCAGGTCGTCTTCCGCTCGAAGGAACTGCGCGGCCCCTTCATCCCTTATGAAGGCAACCCCATCCTCACCCAACGCGATCTCGACCCCGCGCGGCCCGACTTCATCGGATCGGCGGGCCACGCCCAGTTGGTTAAAACGCAGAAGGGCGACTGGTGGGCGACCTTCCTCGCCGTCCGCCCCTATGACCGCGACGACCATTATAATATCGGCCGCGAAACCTTCCTGCTGCCCGTCACATGGAAAGACGGCTGGCCCGTCATCCTGCCGCGCGGGCAGGCGATTCCCCATGCGCTCAAGGTGCCCGACCTCCCCGCCCAGCCGAAGCCTCCCATTCCCACTAGCGGCGACTTCTCCTATGTCGAGACTTTCGACGGCAAGGCGCTGCCGATGCAATGGATCGGCATCCGCACGCCCAAAACGCCCTTCTACAGCCTGAAGGGCGGCGCGCTGGAGCTGGAGAGCGGCGCGCCCATCGGCGACCTGAACGGCGTCCCGGCCTTCATCGGCCGCCGCCAGCAGCACGCCAACGCCACCTTCTCGACCACCCTGCGCTACACGCCGGAAAAGAATGGCGACCGCGCCGGCCTCGCCGCCGTGCAGAGCGACCGCAGCAACCTCTTCTTCGGCCTCACCCGCATCGCCGGAAAGCCCGTGGTCGCGCTCTACACCCGCGACGCCGCCGATACCGACACGCTGGTCGCATCCGCCCACGTCGCGACCAAAGGCCCGATCATCCTCACCATCCGCGCGACTGGCGGCACGATGGCGTTCGACTATGCCACGGGTGGCAAGACCCGCACGCTCAAGGCCAATCTCGACGCTACGCTGCTCAGCACGAAAAAAGCCGGCGGCTTCGTCGGCACCGTCGTCGGCCCCTATCACTACACGCCATCGTGATGATCCGGACCCTCGCCGTTGCCCTCGCCGCCACCTTCGCCATGGCTGCCCCCGCGCAGGTGTGGCGCAGCGATCAGGGCGACGGCACCTACCGCAACCCCGTCCTCTTCGCGGACTATCCCGATCCGGACATCATCCGGGTAGGCGAGGATTTCTATTTCGTCTCGACCACCTTCGCCAATTCGCCCGGCGTCACGATCCTCCATTCGAAGGATCTGGTGAACTGGCGCATCGTCTCCCATGTCGTCGACCGGCTGGACGGCGACCCGCGCTATGACCTCAAAAATGGCGGCGACTATCGCCACGGCTTCTACGCCGCCAGCCTGCGCCGGCATAAGGGCATGTTCTACCTCGCGGTTACCCCGGTCGGGCACAAGACGCGCATCTATCGCTCGGCCAGCATCACCGGCCCCTGGACCTACAGAGAACTCGACCGCGAAGCCTTCGACCCCGCCCTCTTCATCGACGCGGACGGCACCGCCTATCTCGGCACCTCCATCGGCACCGACGGCACGGTTACGCTGCTGACCCTCAACGACGATCTGTCCGCCGTCACCGGCGCGAAGGTCACCTATTACAACAAGGGCGCGGAAGGATCGAAGATCGTCCGCCACAACGGCTGGTACTATCTCTTCAATTCCATTCCCGGCAAGCTGGCGATGACAGTCTCGCGCTCGCGCAGCCTCTGGGGACCGTGGGAAACCAAGCCGTCCATCGACGACAGGACCGGCGGTCATCAGGGTGCCATCGTCGATATGCCCGATGGAAGCTGGTATGGCTTCGTCATGGTGGACGCGGGCGCCATCGGCCGTATGACCAACATCAGCCCGATCTTCTGGAAGGATGGCTGGCCCTGGTGGGGCACGCCCGACCGGCCCGATGTCGTCCCCGACCGCTCGCCCAAGCCGATCCTGGGCCATCCCTTCGCCGAACCCCCGGCCTCGGACGATTTCTCCTTGCCTAAACTCGGCCTGCAATGGCAGTGGAACCATAATCCCGACGACAGCCGCTGGTCGCTCAAGGAACGCCCCGGCTTTCTCCGTCTCCACTCCACGCAGGCCGACGGCATCTGGAGCGCGCGCAACACGCTGACGCAGAAGGCGCAGGGGCCGAAGATGCGGGCCGTCGCCAAACTCGATACGGCAGGGATCAAGTCCGGCGACATCTGCGGCCTCGGCAGTTTCGGAAAATATAATGCCCAGCTTTCGGTCGTCGGCGGCGCAAGGGGCGCGAAATCATTACGCATGCTCTTCACCGAAAGCACTGAGGGCGGCCCCAAGACGGACGTGCGCGTTCCCTCCGTCCCGATCAAGGGCCGCACGCTCTGGCTGCGCACAGACATGGATTTCGACAGCAAGCTTGGCCGCGTCGCCTACAGCCTCGACAACCGCAAATGGACCGAGGTCGGCGGCAGCTTCCCGCTCGCCTTCGACTGGCGCACCGGCACTTTCCAGGGGCAGCAGATCGCCCTTTCCTGCTACAATCCCGCCCCCACCGGCGGCTATCTGGACGTCGACAGCTTCACGCTCCAACCCCTCCCCGCAGGAGTGCAGCCATGACCCTCAGCCGCCGCGAGAGCCTTGCCGCGATGGCGGCCGGCACCGCCGCCCTCGCCACCGTCCGCCCGGCCGACGCAGCCCCCGCCGCGCCGCATCCGCTGACCCTCTGGTATCGCCAGCCCGCCGCGAAGTGGACGGAAGCGCTGCCCATCGGCAACGGCCGTCTCGGGGCGATGGTCTTCGGCGGCACGGCGCAGGAGAAACTGCAGCTCAACGAAAGCACGCTCTGGGCCGGGCAGCCCTACGATCCCGTGAACCCGGAGGCGAAGGCGAACCTTCCCAGGGTGCGCGAACTCATCTTCGCCGGACGGATCGCGGAAGCCGAAGCGCTCGCCAACAGAACGCTGATGGCAAAGCCGTTGACGCAGATGCCCTATCAGAAGCTGGGCGACCTCATTCTCGACTTTCCCGGCCTGGGGGAAAGCAGCGGCTACCACCGCGAACTCGATCTCGACAGCGCGATGGCGACCACCCGCTTTACCGCGAAAGGCGCATCTCACCTGCGGCAGGTCGTCGCCTCCCCCGCCGACAACATCATCGCCGTGCGCCTTTCTTCCAGCCGGGCGTTCGATGTCGACATCGCTCTCCGCTCATCCCAGCGCGAAGTTCAGGTCGCGGCGGACGGGCCGACCGGCCTGCTCCTCACGGGCCGCAACGGCGCATCAGCCGGGATCGAGGGCGGCCTCCGCTTCGCCGCGCGCCTCTCGGCACAGGTGGAGGGTGGCAGCACCGCGCATGATCCAGACGGCGGCCTGCAAATTCGCGGCGCGAGAAGCATCACCCTGTTCCTTGCCATGGCAACCAGCTTCAGGGCGTTCGACGATGTGAGCGGCGATCCTGTCGCTGCCACCGCCGCGACACTTGGCCGTGTGAAAGGCCGCGCCTTCGCTACGATCGCCGCCGATACCGCCGCCGCGCACCGCCGCCTCTTCCGCCGCGTCGCGCTCGACCTCGGCACCACGCCCGCTGCTGCACTCCCTACCGACCAGCGTATCGCCGCGTCGCAGACCAGCGACGATCCCGCGCTCGCCGCGCTTTATTTCCACTATGCCCGCTATCTGCTGATCTGCTCGTCCCGCCCGAGCGGCCAGCCCGCCAATCTTCAGGGTCTCTGGAACGACAGCCTCAATCCCCCCTGGGGCAGCAAATATACGATCAACATCAATACCGAGATGAACTACTGGCCCGCCGAGCCGGTGGCGCTGGGCGAATGTGTCGAGCCGCTGGTGCAGATGGTGCGCGAACTCGCGGTCACCGGGGAAGGCACCGCCCGCACCATGTACGGCGCGCCCGGCTGGGTGGCGCATCATAACACCGATTTCTGGCGCGCAACCGCCCCCATCGACGGCGCGCAGTTCGGCCTCTGGCCCACCGGCGGCGCATGGCTCTGCACGCATCTGTGGGACCATTATGATTACAGCCGCGACCGCGCCTGGCTCGCCTCCATCTACCCGCTGCTGGCAGGCTCCGCGCGCTTCTTCCTCGACACGCTCCAGCGCGATCCGGCGACCGGCTTCCTCGTCACCAATCCGTCGATGAGTCCCGAAAATCCCCACGGCCATGGCGGCACCATCTGCGCCGGGCCGACGATGGACATGGGGATATTGCGCGACCTTTTCACCCAGACAATGCAAGCCGCCACGATCCTGGGCACCGACGCGCCGCTCGTCGCGGAAATGCGCGCCGCCCGCGAGCGGCTCGCCCCCTACAAGGTCGGGCGTCAGGGCCAGCTTCAGGAATGGCAGCAGGATTGGGACGCCGACGCGCCCGAGCAGAATCACCGCCATGTCTCCCACCTCTACGGCCTCCACCCGTCGCGCCAGATCACGCCGGACGGCACCCCCGCGCTCGCCGCCGCTGCCCGCCGCACGCTGGAGATACGGGGCGACCGCGCGACCGGCTGGGCGACGGCATGGCGCATCAACCTCTGGGCGCGGCTGCGCGAGGGCGACCATGCGCATGACATATTGCGCTTCCTGCTCGGCCCGGAACGCACCTATCCCAACATGTTCGACGCGCACCCGCCCTTCCAGATCGACGGCAATTTCGGCGGCGCGGCGGGCATCGTCGAAATGCTGATGGACAGCCATGGCGATAGGATCGACCTGCTCCCGGCACTGCCGAAGGCATGGCCGACCGGCAGCGTGACGGGCCTGTGCGCGCGTGGCCGCTGCGCCGTCGATCTGCACTGGCGGAACGGCCACCTCGACCGCGCGATCCTGCGCCCGGACCTGAGCGGCCCCCGCACCGTCCGCCTTGGACGAAAAAGCCGCTCCCTCACCCTCAAGGCGGGGACGCCCGTCACCCTGACAGCCAAGGATTTCGCATGACCCTGCGCCGCTTCCTCCTGCCGCTCGCGGCGCTCTGCGCCAGCACGACATTGTCCGCCCAGACGCCGGCGGCGTCCCCTGACCCGCTGGCCCCGACCGGCAGATGGAGCGCCTATCAGGCAGGCAACGCACAACTGCCGCCGATGGGGTGGAATAGCTGGAACGCCTTCTTCACCCATATCGACGAGGAAAAGCTGATGGGCGCGGCGCAGCGTATCCGCGACACCGGCCTCGCTCAAAAGGGCTATCGCTTCATCAACATCGACGATGGCTGGTGGCTGAAACGCCGCACCGGTGACGGCAGGCTGATGATCCGCACCGACCAGTTTCCCTCGGCAAAGGGCAAGGGCGACCCCAGCTTCCGCCCGTTGACGGACCGGCTGCACGCCATGGGTTTCAAGGCCGGCATCTATTCCGACCTTGGCCGCAACATCTGTTCGCAGGCCTATGCCGACGGCAGCGAACAACTCCCACAAGGCAGCGTGGCAGAGCGCGAAGTGGGTCTTTACGGCCATACCGATCAGGACATTCGCCTGTTCTTCGCCGAATGGGGCTTTGACGCGATCAAGGTCGATGGCTGCGGCATCCGCGCCTATGCCGCCGACGCCGACCGCGTGAAGAGCGGCCAGTATCGCGCGCTTACTCCCATCATCGACCCGCTCAGCCTCAGCCGCTCGGACATCCCTGCGGTCAAGGCGCTGTTTGCCGACATCAACCGGTCGCTCGCCCGCCATAATCCGGACGGCGACTATATGCTCTCGCTCTGCATCTGGGGCAGCGCCAATGTGCGGAGCTGGGGCAAGGACGTGGGCAACATATCCCGCACCAGCGACGACATCGCGCCCGAATGGGGACGGATGCTGACCACCTACGACAGTTCCGCCCGCCGCGCGCTCTATGCGCATCCGGGAAGCTGGAACGATCCCGACATGCTCTTCATCGGCAAGGGGGATTTCGACGCCAGCCACCTCACCGAAGCGAAATCGCATTTCTCGCTCTGGGCGATGATGAACGCGCCGCTCCTGATCGGCGCGGACCTGCGCACCACGCCCCAGCCGCTCATCGACATTTTCGGCAACGCCGACATCATCGCGCTCAATCAGGACGCGGCGGGCAATCAGGCGGTGATGGCGTTCGATGCGGACGGCTTTCAGATATTGGTCAAAACGCTGGCCAACGGCGACAAGGCCGTTGCGCTCTTCAATCGCGGCCTCGCACCCGTGGATGCGACGCTCACCGCAGACCATCTCAAGTTCCGGGACGACAGCCCCATCGCGCTGGCGAACCTCTGGTCCGGTGAGAAAAGCAGCTTCACCAAGGAGATGAAACTGCGCGTCGCGCCGCGCGAGACGGTCGTATTCCGCGCCAAGGGAGACCGCAGCCTTGCAGATGGCCTCTACCTCTCCGAGCAGCCCGGCATGGTGAACCCGGCGGTGGACGGCGTGGTCCAGCCCGAACCCGACCCCACCATCTACCGCTCCATCCCCGGCTGGCGCGGCACGAAGGGGATCGGTGAGCGGCCCATGTATGCGGGCTGGGGCGGCGCGATGGCGGACTTCACCCCCTATAACCAGCCGCTCGTAATCGCGGGCAAGGCCTTCGCGTCCGGCATCGGTATCCTCGCCAACAGCCGCATGGAAGTGCACAACAACGGCTTTGCCCGCTTCGCCGCACAGGTGGGCGTCGATGACAGCGCTCTGACCGCCGACCAGCCGGTCCGCTTCTTCCTCTATGGCGACGGCACGCCGCTCGCCAGCACGCCGCCGCTGCGCCGGGGTCAGCCCGCTCAGCCGCTGGCCGCCGATATAAAGGGCGTCAAGCTCCTCGAACTCGTCGCCCGCGCCGATGGCGTCACCACCAACGCCGTCCCGGTCACATGGGGCGACGCGGCGCTGCTGCGCTGAAAGGACTGATGATGCATCTCCTTTTGAGCCGCCGCCACATGCTCGCGACCGCCAGCATCCTGCCCTTGATGCCCGCTCTGGCGCATGCGGCCCGCGCCACCGATACGGCAAGGCCTATTCCCGCCCGCTATGTGACGCTCAAACCATCGCCCTTCGCCGACGCGATGGCGGCCAACCGTCGCTATCTTCTTTCGCTCAATCCAGAGCGGCTGCTGCACAATTTCTACCTCGCCGCCGGTCTCGCGGCGCCAGCTCCCATCTATGGCGGCTGGGAAAGCGAGAGCATCGCCGGGCATAGCATGGGGCACTGGATGTCCGCCGTATCGCTGATGATCGCGAACGGCGGCGACGCGGAACTCGGCGTGGCGCTCGACCGTGCGCTCACGTCGATGCAGCGTATCCAGCAGGCGGGCGGCGACGGCTATCTCGGCGGCATGACGGTGATGCGCGACGGCAAGTCGGTGCCCGGCAAGATCGTCTTCGAGGAACTGCGGCGCGGCGACATCCGCACGACATGGGAGCTGAACGGGGCATGGGTGCCGATCTACGCTCTGCACAAGATCATGGCCGGCCTTGCCGACGCGCACGCGCTGGCCGGACGAAAGGCGGCAATGCCGATCCTCCTTGGAATAGCCACATATTTCGCAGGCGTGATAGAGCCGCTGTCCGATGCGCAGGTGCAGCAGATCCTTTCGGTTGAACATGGCGGCATCCTTGAAACCTATGCCGGTCTTTACGCCACCACCGGCGATCCGCGCTGGCTTAAGGTCGCGCGGCGGCTGCGCCATCATGCCGTGGTCGATCCGCTGGTGCGGGGTGAGGACCGGCTCGCCGGGCTGCATGCCAACACCCAGATTCCCAAGATCATCGGCCTCGCCCGCCTCTACGAAGTCGGCGGCGAAGGGCAGGACGCCAGCGCCGCCCGCTTTTTCCACGCAGCCGTGACCCGGCATCACAGCTATGCCGTCGGCGGCAATTCCGAACGCGAACATTTCGGCCAGCCCGACCGGCAGGGGGAACAGCTCACCACTGCCACCTGCGAAGCGTGCAACAGCTATAATATGCTCAAGCTCACCCGCCATCTTTACGGCTGGTCGCCCCATGGAGACTGGTTCGACTATTATGAGCGCACGCAGCTCAACCATATGCTCGCGCACCAGCGGCCCGACACCGGCCAGTTCGTCTATTTCATGCCGATGGAAGCAGGAGCCAAGCGGGATTATTCGACGGCGGAGAACAGCTTCTGGTGCTGCGTCGGTTCGGGCATGGAAAGCCATGCCAAACATGCGGACTCGATCTAC
This sequence comes from Sphingobium amiense, assembly GCF_003967075.1. Classification (NCBI taxonomy): domain Bacteria; kingdom Pseudomonadati; phylum Pseudomonadota; class Alphaproteobacteria; order Sphingomonadales; family Sphingobiaceae; genus Sphingobium; species Sphingobium amiense. The sequence goes on along the minus strand of NZ_AP018664.1, from coordinate 3,980,852 downwards.
TGGCAGAGCGGCACGACAGTGTTCGTCAACCTCTTCATCCCTTCCACGCTCAACCTGCCGGACGGTCCCCGGATCGAGATGGACACCCGCTATCCGCAGGACGGACAGGTCACGCTGACGCTCGCCCGGCCGGCGCGCGGAACCTCCACGCTCGCCATCCGCCGCCCCGGCTGGGCCAGCGGCGCGAGCCTCATGCTCAACGGCGCGCCCTTCGCGGCCCCGGTCGAGGACGGCTACTGGCGCATCGCCCGCAAATGGCAGGCGGGCGACCGCATTGCGCTCACCATCCCGATGACGCTGCGCGCCGAACCGCTCGCCGGAGCGCCCGACACCTTCGCCTATATGAGCGGTCCGCTGGTCCTCGCCGCCGACCTCGCGCCAGCCGACCAGCGGTTCGACGGTCCGGCTCCCGCGCTTCTGGTGCAGGCCGAACCGCGCGCCGCGCTGGTCGCGCTTGCCGACCGGCCGCATCATTATCGCGCAACCGATGTGCTGGGTCAGAGCCACGACATCGTGCCCTTCTTCCCCCTCTACGACCGGCGCGCCGCAGTCTATTTCCGCACCTTCACCCCCGCCCAGTGGCAGAGCGGCCGCAGCGCCTATATGGCCGCCGAAGCCGCGCGCGCGGATCTTGCCCGCCGCACAATCGACATCTTTCATATCGGTGAGATGCAGCCGGAACGCGACCATGGCTTCGCGTCCACGGGCGGCCAGAGCGGCGAATTCTACGGCAAGAAAAACCGCTCTCTGCCGGAAGGCGCGGAAATGCGCTTCACCATCGCCCGCCGCCCCGGACCGGCAACGCTCCAGATCACCTATTGGGGCAACGATACCGGGCGCGAGTTGCGCATCGCCGTCGACGGCAAGGTCATAGCCGTCGAACGCCGCGAACGCCGGGTCGAGAATGAATGGCTGGTCGTCGATTATCCGCTGCCGCCCACAACCGCCCGGCAATCGACCGTCACGCTCACGGCGCTCAAGGGCAAGAGCGCCATTTACGGCGTCCGCAGCCTGGAGGCGCGCTGAGCGGGCGCGCCTCGCGGGGCCGTCGTTCACTCCGCCAGCGGATATTCGAAGATCGAGGTGGAAAGCGGCGGCACGCTCAGCCGCCCGTTCATCGCGGCAGCCTTCGCCTGCGTGATCGTCACGCCGAGCTTTGCTCCCACCTTGTTTGCAGCCGCGAGCGATTTGGCGGCGATGCGCCAGACCGTGCCAGCACCCCGCACCTGCCGCCCCGGCACCGCCACGGCAACGCTCTGGACCTTATAGGTGGCGTTTACCACCCCGATCCGCAGCCGCTTGCCATCGGGGCTGAGACCCGCGATCATGTCCAGCGGAAAGGTGGCGCTGCCCGCCTTCACCTGCGGGTGGGACGATCCGACGACATGTTTGGGATCGGGCTGGGGCACATTGCCGTCAAGCGCGACAGGCACCGTCCCCGCGCCGAAATGCTCGCCATAAAGTTTGAAGACGAGACCTGTCGTGTTCATGACCGCGCCGGTCGGCGTGATGTCCATCGTCGAAACGCCGGTGGTAAAGGCCGCCATCGTCAGAAAATCGCTGTGGCGCAGCATTTCCTGCATCACCATCGAATAGGCGAGCGCGGATTTCAGCGTCGCGCCGTCCTTCGCCATATAGGCATATTCGTCCATGGACAGGAAAATGCCCTGGCCGCCATTGGCCGTTTTGATCGCCGGATAGCGCTGCTGGTAGATGTTCCATTCCTCCGCCTTCATTCGCACATGGTTGGAGGGCGAACGCGCGAACTCGATCAGTTCCTCGTCCGCAGGCGCGCCGGGCCGCTCCTCGCCCCGGTCATAATAATGTTCGGTGATGCCGTCGAAGCTGCCCATCGCCTTGGCGAAGAAGCCGCCGGTCCAGTCTTCCTCCGTGCCGAACTTGTGCTGGATGCTTTCGAGCGATGGGTTCTCCTTCACGTCGCGCGGATGCAACTGGTCGGGCATCGCGCCGGAGGCGATGAGCGTGATGCCAGGGTCTCTGGCCTTCATCGCAGCGGCGAAATCGCGGTGCTTCATCAGATAATAGTCGAGGCTGGTCTTGCCGATCTGCCACCAGCCATAAGGTTCGTTGCCGATATTCCACCATTTGACGCCATAGGGGGCCGGGTGGCCGTTGGCGGCGCGCTTCGCGCCCCACTCGCTGGTCGCGGGGCCGTTCAGATATTCCACCTCCTCCGCAGCCGAATTGGCGTCGCCCAGACCCGCATTGACGGTCACATAAGGCTCCACGCCAAGGATGCGCGTCAGCTCCATCCATTCGTCCATGCCGATATCGTTGGTCTGCATCGCGCTCCATGCGTGATCGAACATGGGCTGACGCCTGTCACGCGGGCCGAGCGCCTGATGCCAGTCCCAGTTGGACAGGAAATTGCCGCCCGGCAGCCGCCAGAAACCGGAGTTCAGCGTTTTGGCGATAGCCGTGACATCCGCGCGCCAGCCATTGATATTGTCCGCAGGCATCAGCGAAACCGCACCCACCCTGAAACTGCCGCTACCCGTCCCCGTCACTTCCAGCCGCGCGTCGGAGGAAGCCTTTCCGGCCGTAAAGCGGAACGGCAGTTCGGCCCACGCCGTTCCCGGCGCAGGCAGCGCCACGACCTGCCGGTCCCGCAGACCTTCGCCCCAGACCAGCGCGACTTCCACCTTCGCGCCGGGATCGCCGCTCAACTGGATGCGCCCGACATAGTCCTTGCCCGCGACAAGGCTCATGCCGCCCTGCCCGAAGCCGCGCGGGCCTGTCCCCGCCAGCGTCACCACGGGACTGAAGCGGCCGACGAAGGGCGCGGCGCTATCCATCGCCACTGCATCCCCGCCGCCGATCGGCCGCCATTTGCGGAAGCTGGGGGCGGGGCGGCCCTCCACCGTGTCGGGGACTTTCTCGTCCTTCCCCTCGACGCGGATCGGATAGTAGAATTTGCGGTCGTCCAGCATCTCCGCCCACAGCGTCCGGTTCACCAGCCCGCCAATGGGTTCGATGAACATGCCATATTCATAAGGCGTCACCGCCGCGCTGGTCCGGCTCACATCAATCGTCGCGCGAATCGCCTGCGCCTGCGCCCCGCTCGCTCCGCCGCCTGCCAGTCCAAGGGCCAGCCAGCCCACCGCTCTCATCGTTCGCGCCCGTCCGGTCATATCTCTTCTCTCCTGCCAAGGGCGCACGCCGACATCACGCCGAAGCGCGCCCTATTGTCTGCCATATGCTGTCTCGCCTTGCCGCCTCTTGCGGACGGCCCCTGTTTTAGCGCGCTGCCGTCACCGGCAGTTCGAACGATCCCACCGGAAGCGGCGCATCGTCGTAAAGGTTGATGACCGGGGAATTGGCCCACGCATAACGCACCCGCGTCACCGGCTGGCCGTCGCCCGCCAGCACGACCCGCGCGCCATCCACCCGCCCCGGCGCGAAGCGACAGCTATTCTGGCTCTCGCCACACAGCTCGAACCCGATTGCCTGCGCGGAACTGCGCGTGTGGAGCGCGCCGGTAAGGCCGGTAAACTCGACGATCACGCCTCCGTCCCCGCTCGCCACCGCGCGTTCGCCCTGCGGCCCGGTGCGGGAAACCGCCTCACCATAGGCGACCGCACGCATGGCCCGCGCCAGCCGGCGGCCCACTTCCTGCTTTTCGCCCGGATGGATGTCGAACGGATCGCCAATGTCGATCGCGGTCGCAAGGCCGCCATGCGGATCGCGCGCCATCGCCTGATACTGCACCTGCCGCATCGCGGCCCAGCCGCTGGTCCACGGCTGGGTGACGGGCGTGCCATAGGCCGCAAGCTGCACCGCGACGAAGGCGAGGTCGGGCGATCCGAACTGCCGCCGCCAGTCGTTCATCATCGCCTGCATCCGCGCATCATAGCCCGGCAGGTCGACGTCCGATTCGCCCTGATACCAGGCCACGCCTTTCAGGCCGATGGACCCCAGCGGCGCGATCATCCCGTTATAAAGCGTGCCTGATCCTGTCGTGTCGCCCCACGGAACGCGCGGCGCGCCGTCAGGCGTCTTCGCCGGGATCGAATAGCGCCAGCCATCGGCCAGCGGAATGCTGTCCGCCCCGACCGCCAGCTTCATCACGCCCGCCGGACCCGACAGGCCGCCATTGCCATAGCTGTCGAGGATGTTGACGATCACGACATTGCGTCCCGCCTTCAGCACGCCGGGCGGCACATCGAAACTGCTGGGCACCCAACTGCGCGCACTCATGCCCACCGGCTTGCCGTTGATCCACACACGCCCGACATCGTCCAGCAGGCCGGTGGACAGCTTCGCCGCCGCCTTCGCCTGCTCGGCCGTCAGATCAATGTCTCGGCGGAACCAGCCCATGCCGTTATAGGCCGCCATTTGCGGGATGCCCCAATCCTCCCAGGCGCCGATGCGCGGCACGGGCGTCCATGCGATCCTGGCGGAAGGCTGCCAGGGTTCGGAACCGGGCCTGTCGCCGGTTTCCTTGCGCCACCATGCCTCCCACTCTGCGCTCGCCTGACGTTCGGCGGCGAAGGGATCGCGGCCATGAAGGGAGACAAGCGCCGACTGCGCTGCCTGTCCCACCTCCGCCTGCGCCTTCGGCCCCATCCACGGGCTGATCCGGGAGCCGCCCCAACTGCTGGCAATCGCGCCGATGGGGACTTTGGCCGTCTTACGCAATTCACGCGCCATGTAGAAACAGGCGGCGGAAAAATCGGCCACGCTTTCGGGTCCGGCGACCTGCCAAGAGGACGCTTTGGGAAAATCGCGCAGCGGGTCGTCCGCCACGGCGCGCGGCACCAGCATCAGGCGCAACTGGTCGTCGGCCGACCCGCGTATCTGCCCGACCGCGTCCTGCGCATTGCGCACTTCCAGTTCCATGTTCGACTGTCCCGAACACAGGAACACGTCGCCTACCGCCACGTCCCGCGCCGTCGCCGTGCCGGACGCCGCCTGAGCGACCAGTTGGACCTGCCCCGCTTCCCCAACCGGATCGAACCGCGCCTCGAACCGGCCCTCCGCCGCCGCTTTCACCTGCCGCGACTGCGAAGAAAATGTTACCGATACCATTTCTCCCGGTTCCGCACGGCCCGTGATTGTCACGGGATGGTCCCGCTGGATGACCGCGTGATCGGAAAACATGGGATCAAACCGGGGAGCCGCCCACGCCGGAGCAGCAGCCAGCGTCGCAAGGGCGCTCCCCAAAGTGAGCGCGACTCTCGCGTTCCCAACCGTTCTCATGGCAGCACTCTCCCTCTTGTCCCGGATTGCTTCGATCCAGCCTCTGCCACAGGGATAGCGGCATGCGCCGGGATGACAATGATATTGTTATCGCTAACTATCGACGTTCGTCGGTTGCGCGCAAAATCATTCTAGCTGTCTACTTCGCTGTCTCAAAATCGAGGTTCCGCGAAAAGAACGGCAGCAACTGATCCTGAAACCGCCACGCCACCCGGCTGGTGTGATCCCCCTCATAGATCTCAAAACTGTTGGCGATGCCATAGCGATCCAGCACTTCGTGCAAGGTCCGCGCATCGTCCTTCAATCCGTCGCGATCCCCCACGTCGATGGCGATCGCGCGATAGCGCCGCAGATCGCTCACATACTGATCCACAAACGCCAGCGGCGCGTTGGCCGCCCATCTGGCCAGCACATCGCTCCGCACCTCTCCATTCTTCACCGGCAGGTCGAGATAGAGCGGCGGGTTCTTCGGATTGGGCGACCATGCCGCCGCGGTCGCAAGTTGCGCGCGAAGGAAGAAGGGCAGTGCGGCAGAATCCGCCGGCGTCCTGACCGCCTCCAGTTGGGCCATCGCCGCCGCATCCATCTGACCGGCCGGGCGGGCCGACAGGCAGCAGGGACTCATCATGTAGAGCGCGCCGAACATATCGGCATGCTTCATGCCAATACGGCTGGTGCCATATCCGCCCATGCTGTGCCCGGCCAGACCTCTGCTTTCCCGTCTGGCGATGGTGCGATAATGGCCGTCGACATAGGCAACGAGATCGCGGGAAATGAAGGTCTCGAAATCGCCGGTCGTCTCGGACCGCGAATACATCGACCCGTTATGCACCGTTCTGGAATCGGGAAGGACAAGGATCATCTCCTTAACGCCTCGGGCAAAGCCGTTCTGTGCCGCCGTCTGCAGATGGATTTCCCCGGCCCACTGCTCCGCCCCGATGGAATAGCCGTGGAGCGCATACACGACCGGATAGCGACGCTTCCTCTCCTTGGCATAGCCCGGCGGCAGAACCACCAGCACATCCCGATCCGCTGCCTCTCCTTCCAGATTCCCCTCGATCGAAGGCGCATGCACCTTGATCCGTTCGATGGTCACGGCGGGCGCGCCTTCAATTGGCGCCGGTCCAGCCGTCGCCACCTGTGCGGTTGAAGGCGCGGCGGCCATCGCCATCACCATCGCCGCTGCCGCCCCGACTATTGCTCTCTTCACACCCTTCTCCCTTTATTCTGTCCTATCCCGCGCGGAGCATCCGCATCACCATGGTGCGGATGCGCCCGTAATTCTCCGAAAGCCGCCCAAGGACGCCATGCTGCGCCTCGGGCATGTGAGCGAGCGGATGTCCCCGCTCGCGAAAGACATAATGATCGTAAAAAGCCCTCCACGCCGCGCGCTCCTCGGCCGGACGCTCCGCAAGCGTTATCATCGCAAGCATCATTGCGGCGTAGGGCGAATCCGGTCCCGCCGAAAAGCCGTCCCACCAGTAGTTAGCGAGGATATTGAGCGGTTCGGTCGCCTCAACCTGATGCCACCACAATTTTGGCAGATAGAGCGCGTCGCCGGGGGCAAGCTCCACCGCCATCGCCCTTTCCTTCGCCAGCGCGAATCGCGGGTAGCGCGGGTCCGCTTCGCCTGCGCCGTCAGCAAGCGACACCGGCTGGCCCGACAATGTGTGGTCGATCGGCCCGATATAGAGATCGCCGATGGCATCGGGCGGATAAACCGTGAACCGCCGCCGGCCCGCCACGACGCAGGCCAGATTGTCATAGACGTCGTAATGGCACGCGACCGTCGACCGGTTACCTACCCAAAGCCGTGGGTGCACTCCCGAAGGCAGCAGATCGCATCCATTGGCCTGCGCGAAGCCGGGATAATGAATATCCGCCGGCAGCGAACCCAGATAGGCTGTTTCGGTGCCTTCGCCCAAGGCATTGTCCTCGATCCGGTCGAGTGCGTCTTTCACCGACGCTGTCTTGCGGGTGAAGTTGAAGCCCCCCGGCCCCTCGCCATAATGGTAGCGCCCGGCAAGGTCGGCATCCGCCGAGAAATATTCCGCCCGATGCCCGGCCGCAAACTGCCGGAGATAGGCAAGAGCGTCCGCCGCGCCCCGCCGTGCGGCATCGACCGCAGGCCAGTGCGCCAACACCCCGCGAATCACCACCGGGCGGCACTGAAGGGCAAGTCTCTGCATCGCCGCAGCGTCCGAGACCTGCGACGCGGCCATTTCCTCGATGGATTCGTGCGGGGGCGGCATGTCAAACGCCAGCGGCAAGCCGTTCATTACGCCGACGCGCCATCAACGCAATGTGCTGAAGCGACGCGACCATCATATAGGCATGTTGCAGATGTCCGGCCCGGAACAGCGTCAACGCCGTAGCGTCGTCGAGGTCGCCGAGCGCATCCAGACTGACCGTATATAGCCCGTCGAGATGCAGCCGCTCCCCGTCATCGAAGTTGAGCGTGATGTCGATCGGCTCGATCAGGCGATGATCGCGCATGGCCGTGATGAAAGCGTCAGTCGCCTCCGCCCCCGCAATCAATCGGCCCAGCGCCGCCTGCGCCGATTTCAGAACCAGGGTCGCGCCCCCACGGTCATCGAACAGGGGCTGACCGCTGCCCGAAAAGCGGGGGTGGGTGCGGTCGAGTGCGATATGCTCACCGGTCGCGAAAAATCCTTCCCTGTCCGCCTCGAGCGGACGGAAGGCCGCTTTGCCGTCGGGCCTGTCGATCAGCAATTCGCCTTCCTTGAAGCCCAACAACGCGCCCACATAGAAAGCGCCGGTCTCTGCATGTTTGGAAAAGAGCAGCGGACAGGACACGACCGCAGCGGCAAATTCGCTCGTCACGATACGGACGAAAGGGCTGCCGGTCTGGTCGCCGGACATCATCCGCACATCCGCATGCCGTTCGCTGTTCAAGACTTCCACGTCGTCCATATCCTCTCCTCCGCATTTTCCGGGGTTCGCCTGTGGCCGGACAGCCACATTATAGCGGATCGAACATTACCCCTACAATTTCGCTTGATCGCCGTTTTCGATAGCGCTACCATTTGATCCACAAAAAGAGAAGAGCCAGTTGAGAGGACATCCGCCGCCAAGGCGGAGAATATCTCAACGGATCGAAAAACAAATGGCTGGGGCGGCAATCGGGCCGGTTCGGCTGGGCGAGAAGTGTCGACCAAGGGGAGGATCATGACTCACAGATTCCGTAAAAACGATGCCGCGCGCGGTCGCGTGGCGCTGGCCGCGACGGCCAGCATGATGGCGCTGGCTGTCTCCGCACCAGCCTTTGCGCAAGGTGCAGCGCCGCAGGGCGTAGCCGCCGCCGACGCGAGCGATGCCGACATCGTCGTCACCGGCATCCGCGGTTCGCTTCAGCGCAACCTCGACATCAAACGGACATCTTCGGGCGTCGTCGATGTGATTTCGTCGGAAGACATCGGCAAATTCCCGGATTCGAACGTAGCCGCCTCGCTCCAGCGCCTGCCGGGCGTCTCGATCCAGCGCAACGGGTCGCGTGGTGAACCTCAGGGCATCTCCGTCCGCGGTTTCGGTGGCGACTTCAACGAAACACTGATCGACGGCCGTCGCATCTCGACCGCTTCGGGCGGCCGCTCGGTTGACTTTACCACCGTCGGCGCGGATTTCGTCGGTCAGCTCGCCGTTTACAAGACGCCGGAGCTCTCGCTGTCCAGCAGCTCAATCGGTGCCACGCTTAATATCTCCTACCCCAAGCCCTTCGACAAGCCGGGCACCCGCATGGCGTTCAGCGCATCGGGATCGGTTCAGGACGAAGCGGGCAAGATCGTGCCGACCGTTGGCGGGCTGTTCAGCACCACCTTTGCCGACGACACGATGGGCATCCTTGTTGACGCCATCTACACCCGCCGCGACACGCAGACCAATCGCGTGTTCGTTTCCGGCTGGCAGGGCGGCCGCTATGCGCCGTGCCAGATCGCAGGAAGCACAGCCGCCACCTGTTCGCCGACCTCCGATCCGAGCTCTGCGGCCTGGGCGACGCCGACGAACCGCCAGAATGTCGTGGGCTGGTATCAGCAGCAATATGGCGCGGACCAGCGTTACACGAAGGACGAGCGGATCGACGGACGCATCGCCTTCCAGTGGCAGCCTTCCGATGATGTGGTGCTGACGATTGACGACAATTACTCGCGTCAGAAAGTCACGACCGACATTGACGGCTTCGGCATCTGGTTCAATCAGGGCGACCTGCGCAACGTTACGCTGGACGGCAACGGAACGACGACCAACTTCATCCAGGCCGGTTCGCCGACCGACTTCGTTGCGGGGACGGACAAGAATATCCTCGAAACCAATCAGGTTGGGGTCAACCTGAAGTGGGACGCGACGGAGAATCTGACCATCGACGCAGATGCCAGCTACTCCAAAAGCCGGCTCAATCCCGACGGCCAGGTCAGCAGCGAGAACGCCGACATCGGTTATGGCGGACTGCTGGGGACGGCCCTCGGCGTCAAGGTAACCGGGGACAGCAAGAACTCCTTCCCCGAACTCACGACCTACGGACCCGCTGGCGACCAGTCCCGCTGGACGGATCAGGCGATCATCGGCTCGCACGTCACCGTGCGTCAGGCTCAGAAGAACAGCGACGAAATCAAGCAGTTCCGTCTGGGTGCCACTTGGAAGCAGGATGACCTGACGATCAAGGTCGGCGGACGGTATATGGAGGATGAATTCAATCTCCAGAACCGCAACACCTTCGCCAATAACTACTGGCAGGCCTATGCGGGCTACGGCGCGCCTTCGGGTCGCACCAGCGGCGTCCCCATCCCGGCAAGCCTGATCCAGGGCACTATTGGCACAAAGAGCTGGATTCCCGGCTTCTCGGGCGCCTTGCCGCCGGTGCTGCTCAACTATGACGCGCGCGCTTACCAGCAATATCTGGAAAGCCTGTGGGTCGGTCCGAATACGTCGGGATATAATGCCGGTTGCTGCACCGGCTTCAACGGGACGCTGGACCTTGCGCTCGATCCGGGCAGCGTCCAGAAAATTCTGGAAAAGAGCTGGTCGGCATGGATCAGCGTCAGCTTCAACACGGAAATCGCTGGCATGCCGTTCAAGGTGAATGCTGGCGGCCGCGAAGAAAGCACGAAGATCGTCTCAACCGGTATCGGACGCCTGCCGGTTTCGATCGTGGGCAGCACGGCCGACCCGACGCTTCTGACCGTGGGCTTCACGCCGGAACAGTCGGTTTCGACCAGCAGCAACTATTCCTACTTCCTGCCTGCCATCGACATGAAGCTGGAGTTGACCGACAGCTTCCACCTCCGTTTCGATGCATCGCGCACGCTGACGAGGCCGGGTCTCAACACGCTGACACCGGTGCTCAACGTCGGCAGCGGCCAGCGCGTCGGCGCGCTGACGGCCACGGGCGGCAACCCCGCTCTGAAGCCCTATCTCGCGGAGAATTTCGACTTCGCAGCGGAATGGTATTATCAGCGCAACTCCTATGCTTCGGTGAATTTCTTCATCAAGAATGTGTCGAACTTCATCGTGGCGGGCACCGAACGGGGCACGATCAACGGGGTGATCGACCCGTCGACCGGCCAGCCTGCTCAGTTCACCATTTCGCGGCGCGTCAATGGACCTGACGCCACCGTCCGCGGTGTGGAACTCGCCTGGCAGCATGTGTTTGGCGACAGCGGCTTCGGCTTTAATGCCAACGCCACCTTCGTCGAAACCAACAAGCCCTATGACCGGACGGATCTGTCGACCAGCGGCTTTGCCGTGACGGGTCTCGCCAACTCCGCCAACCTTGTCGCCTTCTATGACAAGAATGGCTTCGAGTTCCGGACGGCGGTCAACTGGCGCGACAAATATCTGCTCCAGTTCGGTCAGGCGCAGAACAATTCGGCCTTCGGTGCGGAACCGACCTTCGTCAATTCTGCGTTGCAGATCGACCTCAGCACCAACATCCGTCTGACCGACCAGTTCAGCGTCTTCGGTGAAGCGCTCAACATCACGAACGAGACATACAGCACCCATGGCCGGTTCTCGAACCAGTTGCTGGATGTCTACGGTTATGGCCGCCGCTTCACTGCGGGCGTCCGTTACCGCTTCTAACCTGTCTCGCCCTGGAGGGGGTGTCGGTTGACATCCCCTCCCTTTTCATGGGTTAATCCGCACATGGCCACACCTGTCCGCAACATCGTCATCGTCGGCGGCGGGACGGCCGGGTGGCTGACCGCAGGCGTGATCGCCGCGCGTCATCAGGGCCGCCGCGATTTCACCGTCACACTGGTTGAGTCTCCGAACACGCCGATCATCGGTGTTGGCGAAGGCACCTGGCCGACACTCCGCACGACGCTGTCGCGGATGGGCGTGTCGGAAACCGATTTTTTCCGCGAATGCGACGCCGCCTTCAAGCAGGGCGCCCGCTTCGCCCGCTGGACCACCGGCGCGCCGCATGACGGCTATTATCATCCACTGGTTCTCCCCCAGGCTTTCGGGCAGGTAAACCTCGCGCCTCACTGGCTGGCGGAGGATGGCGACGAGAGTTTCTGCGACCGCGTCTGCCCGCAGGGGCGCATCTGCGACGATGGTCTCGCGCCCAAGACGATCGCGACCGCAGAATATGATGCGCTCGCCAATTACGCCTACCATCTCGACGCGGGCAAGTTCGCGCCTTTCCTGCAACGCCATTGCTGCGAAAAGCTCGGCGTGCGCCACATCCTTGCCGATGTGGAGGATGTGCTGATGCGTGCGAATGGAGACATCCGCGCCATTCGCACCCAGCAGGCGGGCGAGATCGAGGGCGATCTGTTCGTCGACTGCACCGGATTTCGCGCATTGCTGATCGAAAAGGCGATGGGCGTGCCGTTCAGGGACTGCAACGACATCCTCTTTTGCGACACGGCGCTGGCGATGCAGGTGCCTTATGACGCACCCAACAGCCCGATCGCGTCGCACACCATATCGACGGCGCAGAGCGCGGGCTGGATCTGGGACATAGGCGTCCAGTCGCGGCGTGGCACGGGCCATGTCTATTCGAGCAGCCATATTTCCGACGAAGAGGCCGAACGCGAACTGCGCGCCTATATCGGCCCCGCCGCCGAAGGGCTGACCGCGCGCAAGATTAAAATTCGATCAGGCCATCGGGAGATATTCTGGAAGCGCAATTGTGTCGCCGTGGGCCTCGCTGCCGGATTCCTCGAACCGCTCGAAGCATCGGCCATCGTCCTTATCGAACTGTCCGCGCGCATCATCTCGGAGCAGATGCCGGCCGTGCGCGAAGTGATGGACATCGTATCGGCCCGCTTCAATGCGACGACCCATTATCGCTGGGGCCGGATCATCGACTTCCTCAAGCTTCATTATGTGCTGACGCAGCGCACCGACAGCGACTTCTGGCGCGACAATGTGCGGGAAGAGACGATCCCCGAACGCCTGCGCGAACTGCTGCTTCTGTGGCGCTACCAGCCGCCGGGTTTTCATGACGAGTTCGACCGGGTGGAGGAAGTCTTCCCGGCGGCGAGCTATCAATATGTGCTCTATGGCATGGGGTTCAAAACCGAAGTTGATCGTGGGGCACTGGCGCGCGATGCGTCAGCTGCGGGACGCGCAGTGCGGGAGAACGTGGCGCTGACGGCAAAACTGCGGGCCGGACTGCCGCGCCACCGTGACCTCATCAACAAGATTGTGGCGCATGGATTGCAGCCGGTCTGACCGGCTGCAATCCTTCCATTCAGCGAGCGCCGCCCAGCCGGTTCGCGGCGTTGGCGAGTTCGATCCAGGCCGCGCCTTCGGGAATCACATATTCATTCTCGCCCCAGAAAAAGGGCCAGTCTTCGTGGTTCTCGGGAAAGTCCGGCTTGATGACCAGCACACCGGGCACCACGCCGCCAGCGATGAAGGAAAAGTCCGCGCGGTTGTTGCCATAGGCGACTTCCTTCGAAACGGTGCCCACGCCTGACACGAAACTGATGTCAGAGCCGGGATGATGGCCGGTGAGGAAGGCGACACCGCGCAGGGTGGCGTCCGGTCCTACGATTTCCGGAAAGGCTTCATGCAGCGCCGCAGCCGTCAGCGCATAATTCATCACCGTGCCTGATCCGGCCCAGCCGCCGGTGGTAACAGGCACGCCGAACGGGTTGGCCTTCGTCAATTCCTCGCTCTGCATCTGCCATTTCCGAACCGCCGGCAGCATCGCCCGGCGATAGGCGGCAGGCATATAGGGGATCGCGGCGACCGCTGTCTGTGCATTAAAGCCGAAGCCTTTTTCCACCTTCGGCCAGAGCGCCATCACCGCCCTGGCATAAACCGGCTTGCGGGTGGTGCGCAGCAATTCCACCGCCGCACCGAACATTTCCGCGTCGAGCGGGCCGCCGGTGGTATTGCCGTGGCTGAACATATCGGGCGCATGGTTCTGCTCGTCCGCCCACACTTTTTCGGCGCGATCGAGCGCACGCCGGGCGAGCGCATCATCCTGCCCCCGGAGCACGCGGACCGCCGCCGCGAGGCCTGCCGCAGAGCCATAGTTCAGGGCCGAACTCTTGCTGGTGAATGCCCAGCGGTCGTCGGGAGTGCCGCTGCGCTCGTCCCTTGTCTCTCCCGGCTTGAGCGTAGGATCATAGGGCAATCCATCGGTCTTGTTCACCGCATCGCCCAGATGCGTATATTGGGCGACATCCGGCTCGACGATGCCATGGATGGCGTGCCCCACCCCATCGAACTGGGCGAGGAGCTGGATCGTCCCGTGCGCCACCTGCTGCACAAGATCGGGCTTTCCGTCCGGCACATGTATTTCGACATGGCGGCGTGCGTGGTCGACGCTGACTGTGTCGCGCGTCAGGCGGTAACGCTCCTGCGCATCGGCGAGCGAGCGGATGACCTGATATTGCGACTGGGTGCGGATGTCGAAATCGCCCGCGTCATACCAGCCGCCGACATTGAGGCCGGGAATATGCTCGCCGGGCTGGAACGGCGTGTCGGTGGTCGGCCCCTGACGATACAGGTCGATATGTTCGTGGTTGACCGGAGCCTGCCGCGCGTCGTCGCGATGAGAGTCCCCATGCCATGCGCGATAGGCTTCATTGACGGACATATGGTCCATCGCGACAGGGAAGTAGACATCATTGGTCGCGTGCCAGGCGTCGGCATAGACATCGGCCGCGATGCGGAAAGGCGCGGTTTTGACCTCTCCATAGTCGAGGCGATAGAGGCCCGGCTCTGTCACCGCACTGAAGTCCAGTTGCAGATAATGATAGCGCAGATAGTCGCCCCATTCTTGCGCGGCGGGCGTCGGCACCGCCTTCTCGCTTCCATCTGCCGCGATCCGGATCAGGCGCAGCGGAGGGCGACGCATGTCGTTGCGGTCCAGTTCGACGGTCGCCAGCTTGGGCGCAGCAGGCGTATATCCCAGTTGCGAATGCGCGATCACCGGCGTGCGGAGCCAGTTCGCTTCTGTCTGCGGCGTGACTTTCCATTCGACCACCGTGCCGCTTCGCCCGGCGGGCAGCATGGACCGCACCACGAACCAGCCATTTTGCGCCTGATTGCGTCCGTCATACAGCGTGAGCGGTGCATCGCTCTCGATCGTGACGCGCCTTGCCGCATCTTCGGGTGACAGGATGAAGCGCTTTCCGGTGGCGAAAGGCAGAGGTTCGGCGCCCGGCCCCTCGCTGCGACCGCTGGCGGCGTTGCGTTCGTCCGTTGGCTGCATCGCGTCGGCCGGGTAGAGCGGGAAAATTCCGGGACGGTCGTCCGCCATATAGGCGTGGTGGAAATAGGCCGATGGCAGGAATTCAAGGTTGAACCCGGCCTTCCCCGCGAGCGCAGCGGGAAGCGGCCTGTCCAGGATCACGCTGATCTTCGCGCCGCTTCCCTGCCGTTCGACCCGGACCACATATTGCCAGTCATATTGCGCATAGCGCAGGGTCGTGTCGATGATGCCAGCGGCGGCATCCACCTTGCGGCTGACAAGCGCGGCGGCGGGGTCCCACTGCCCCGGTGCCGCGGACAGGCGCACGTCGCCGTTGGTGGCGGTGCGCATGCCGCGCTGGATGATTTCGACGCCGCCGATCTTGGCATCGGCGAATAACCCGTCATACCAGTTCGAAAAGGCCAATATGTTGACAGCGGGAGCCTCAAAATACTCCTTGTCGTTGATGCGCAGTGACGGCTGAGCGGCTTCTTGCGCCGACAGGGCCGTGCTGCCCATCAGCAGCGCAAGGCCCAGCGCTGATGTCATCCCCGTTTTCATATCCTCTCCTTTGTTTGCGCTACCATACTGGAGAATCGAAGTTCGCGCCGCAATGACAAAAGGTAGATGTCGCCAGACAAATTTGCTGACGACGATTGCCATCCCCTTATGATAGCGCTATCCAAATCAGGCAAAAGAAGAGAGGATCTCATGCCCCAGATTTCGCGCGCCCTCTGCGCCCTGCCGCTCGCCGTCGCCCTTCTTGCCGGTTGCCAGCAATCCGATCAGCCGACCAACAACCAGACCGCCCCGCAGGCCGGTGCGAGCCGTCGTCCCGCATCGGACTATCTCTCCCAGCCGCTGGTGAAGGACATCTATACGGCAGATCCTTCCGCCCATGTCTGGAATGGGAAGATTTACGTCTATCCCAGCCACGACATCGACGGACCCACGCCGGAAGATGACCTCGGCGGGCATTTCGAGATGCGTGATTACCATGTGCTGAGCATGGACAAGATCGGCGGACCGGTCACGGTCGGTCCGGTCGCGCTCGACGTCAAGGATGTGCCCTGGGCCGACAAACAGATGTGGGCGCCCGACGCCGCGAAGAAGGGCGACACCTATTATCTCTACTTCCCGGCCAAGGACAAGGAAGGCGCTTTCCGCATCGGGGTCGCTACGTCGAAGAACCCGATGGGTCCGTTCAAGGCACAGCCGCAGCCGATCAAGGGCAGCTTTTCCATCGACCCCGCCGTCTTCACGGACGACGATGGGCAGAGCTACATGTATTTCGGCGGGATCTGGGGCGGCCAGCTCCAGCGTAACGTCAGCGGCAAATATGATCCCAACGGCTCGAAAACCGATCTGGGGCAGGACGACAAGCCCGCCCTTTCGCCCCGCGTCGCGAAGATGAGCGCCGACATGCTCGAATTTGACGAGACACCGCGTGAAATCCGGATCGTCGATGACAAGGGCAAGCCCCTGTTGGGCGGCGACCATGACCGCCGCTTCTTCGAGGCGTCATGGATGCACAAATATAAGGGCAAATATTATTTCAGCTATTCGACTGGCGACACACATTATCTGGCCTATGGCATAGGCGACAGCCCCTATGGCCCCTTTACTTACAAAGGCCGGATCCTTGAACCGGTGGAAGGCTGGACGACGCACCATTCCATTGTCGAATGGGGCGGCAAATGGTGGCTTTTCTATGCCGACAGCCAGCTTTCAGGCCAGACGCGCCTGCGCAACGTGAAAGTGACGGAGTTGCAATATAATCCGGATGGGACCATCAGGACCATCAATCCTTTCGTCGCCCATGGCACGAAGGACGGCGCGCCCAGGTGAGCGCGCCCGGCGCGGGGGAAGTGCCCTCCCCCGCGCCATTTTTTTTCGCAGCCACGGCGCCCATGCGGCTCGACAGGATGACGCCGGACAACGGCGCCTGACCAGAAGGGGAGACAGACTTTGAAAACCGCTTTCCTGTTGCGCGCGGCCGGCGCGATGCTGTGCCTGTCAACCTCCGCCCTTGCTCATGCGCAGGCAAGCGCGTCGCCTGCCGGCGACGTTTGGTCACAGGCGGACGCAAAGGCCCGTTCCATCGTCAGCCAGTTGACGCTCGACGAAAAGGTCGAACAGCTCCTCAACACCGCCCCCGCCATTCAGCGTCTCAATATCCCTGCCTACAACTGGTGGACGGAATCGCTCCATGGCGCGATCGGCGCGGTGCCGACCACGAATTTCCCGGAACCGATCGGCCTCGCCGCCACGTTCGACGCGCCGCTGGTGAAGCAGGTCGCCACCGTCATCAGCACCGAAGTTCAGGCGCTGCACACGCTGGGCCGCAGGACCGGACATCTCGGACGGATCGGCACGGGGCTCGACACATGGTCCCCCAACATCAATATCTTCCGCGACCCGCGCTGGGGTCGCGGGCAGGAAACCTACGGCGAAGACCCGTTCCTGACCGCCCGGATCGGCGTGGCCTTCATCACCGGCATGCAGGGCGACAATCCCGACCTTCCCGATGTCGTCGCCACCCCCAAACATTATGCTGTGCATTCCGGGCCAGAGCCGAGCCGCCACACCGACAACATCTTCCCTAGCCTGCACGATCTGGAGGACACCTACCTCCCCGCCTTCCGCGCCGCGATCGTCGAGGGCAAGGCCGGGTCTATCATGTGCGCCTATAACCGCGTCGATGGCGAACCGGCCTGCGGCAGTCCGATGCTGCTCAACGACTATTTGCGCGATGCGTGGGGCTTCAGAGGCTATGTCGTGTCCGACTGCGACGCCGTGGTGGACATATACGACCATCACAAATATGCGCCCGACGCCGCCACGGGCGTGGCCGTCGCGCTGCGGCGGGGCGTAGACAGCGAATGCAACAATGCAGCGACCGGCGGCAAACAGGGGCTGGGCGACCGATACAAGGAGTCGCTGTCCAAGGGACATATCAGCGTTGCCGACATCGACACCGCCCTCGTCCGGCTCTTTTCCGCGCGCCTTCGCAACGGCGACCTGCCCGGCCTTTCCGCACGCAAACCCAATACCACCCCCGTGGAAACGATCGGCACGCCGCAGCATCAGGCGCTGGCGCTGGAAACGGCCGAAAAAAGCCTCGTCCTGCTCAAGAATGACGGAATTTTGCCCCTCAAACCGGGAACCAGGATCGCGCTCGCTGGCCCGCTGGCCGACGCAACGCGCGTGCTGCGCGGCAATTACAGTTCCTCCCGGAGCGCGCCGCCCATTTCGGTTGCAGAGGGACTCCAGCAGGCGATGCCCGGCGCTGCGGTGACGCTGATCCCGTTCAGCCCCTCGATTACCGATGGCGATCCCGTGCCCGGCACGGCCCTGCGAACGCCGGAAGGCAAGCCGGGCCTGCGCGCCGAATATTATAATGCGACGGGGAAGGATCGGTATCAGGCCAAGCCAGCCCTCGTGCGGACGGAGGAAAGCCTTGTCTCGCGGGCCGCAGAATTCAGGCAGGTGGCCACCGATCACAAGGTCGTCTGGACCGGCTATCTCGTTGCACCTGAGGCCGGCCTTTACCGCCTCGCCCTGACCGGCGTGAAGGGCGAGGTGTCGCTGAATGGCAGGCCGGTGGTTTCGGCCGCCGACTATTCCCGCTGGGCAGAGCCGCTGAAGCTCACCGATGTGCGCATGACCAAGGGCGAGCGCTACGCGATCCGTCTTCAGGGCGAAAGCGGCGTATCGGCGGCCCCGGCGATTTTCTGGAAGCGCGTGACGGACGATCTGGACCGCGATCTGGCTGCGGGCGCAAGGGATGCCGATGTGATCGTCGCCGTGGTCGGCCTGACATCCGACCTCGAAGGCGAGGAAATGCCGGTCAAGATCGAAGGATTCGACGGTGGCGACAGGACCACGCTGGACCTTCCCGCCGATCAGCGCGCTTTCCTTGAGAAGGCGAAAGCGACCGGTAAACCGCTGGTCGTGGTGGCCATGAACGGCAGCGCCATCGACCTGAGCTGGGCGAAGGACAATGCTTCGGCCATATTGGAGGCGTGGTATCCGGGTCAGTCGGGCGGACGGGCTGTCGGCAATATACTGTCGGGCAAGACCGATCCGGGCGGACGACTGCCGCTGACCTTCTACAGGAGCGTCGCCGATCTGCCGCCCTTCGCCGACTATGGCATGAAGGGCCGCACCTATCGCTATTTTGCGGGCGCGCCCGTCTACCGGTTCGGCGATGGCCTCAGCTATACGCGCTTCACCTACTCCGCGCCGGTCGTCGAGCCTGTCGGCGGTTCTACGGAAAACGGCATCACCGTGCGCACCCGCATCACCAACAGCGGCGTGCGCGCGGGCGACGATGTGGCACAGCTCTATATTACGCCGCCGCGCTTCGACGGCGCGCCGAAGATCGCGCTGCGGGGGTTCCAGCGCGTGTCGCTGAAACCCGGCGAAAGCCGTGACCTGCTATTCACCCTGTCCCCCCGCGATCTCAGTTTTGTCACCATGGCCGGAGAGCGGGCGCTCCTTCCCGGCGCCTACACGCTCAGCGTCGGCAGCGGCCAGCCCGGCGGCGACGCGCCGGTGCAGCAGGCGCCGCTCATCATCAGCAAGAAAGTCACTCTGCCCCGATAACAGATGGAGATGGATAAATGATGGCTGCCGATCCCGCCCCGCAACGCTGGCCGCTCACCCGGCGCATGGCGTTCAGCCTCGCCGCCTGCGCGTTTCTCGTCCCTTCGCTGGGCCATGCGCAGGCCGACAATGACAGGATGACACCGATCGCCATTCCGGCGCAGCCCGACGCGATCGAACTGGGCACGGGACCGCTGCCCGGCGCGGCGGCAAAAGAAAGCTGGCACCGCCAATATGGCAGCCGCTTCGCGCGGAACGTGACCGTTGCGACACTCACGCCCTTCCTTCCCGATCCGGCTAAAGCGTCGGGCGCGGCGATCATCGTCGCGCCGGGCGGCGGCTTCCGCACGCTGTCGATGGACAATGAGGGCTATGACGTGGCGAAGGGGCTGGCGGCAAAAGGCATTGCGGCCTTCGTCATCAAATACCGGCTGCGCCAGACGCCCGCCGACATGCCGGCCTTTGAAAAGTCGATGCAGGAGATGTTTTCAGGCGCTGCGCGGTCGCCTCTGCCCGCAGCCAATGCCGCTGCCAACGACCTCGCTCCGCAACTCGCCGACGCGGCTGCCGCGTTCAGGCTTATCCGCAACCGGGCTGCACAATGGCATGTCGATCCTGACCGCATCGGCATGATCGGCTTTTCGGCCGGAGCGATGCTGACCATGGCGACGACGCTGTCGACCGATGCGAAGCCGGCATTCATCGGTAATATCTACGGCCCGCTCGGCAACATGACGATCCCGCAGGACGCTCCGCCGATGTTCGCCGCCATCGCGGCGGACGATCCGCTGTTCGGCAATCGGGATTTCAAGCTGATCGACGACTGGCGTGCGGCCAAGCGGCCTGTGGAGTTCCATCTCTACGAGCAAGGCGGCCACGGCTTCGGCATGTATCCCAAGACGACGACCAGCACAGGCTGGTTCGATGCCTTCGTCCGCTGGCTCGACATGCACGGCATGTTCAAGCCCAAGAGCTGAACAAAGGAAGGCCGCGCGAAGCCCCCACTTCGCGCGGCCTTCCTTTATCATCACTTCGCTGAAGGTCAGTTCGCCTTGCTCAGATCGACCTTCTCGACCCATTCGGGATAGAAGGTCGGTTCGCGGTTCGACCAACCCGCCGCCGTCGCGGCAGCTTCACTGATCGACTGGAGCAGCGCGCGCCGCTTGTCGGGATGCAGATGCGGCAGGCTCGCCGCCGCACAAAAGGCTCCGGGTAGCCATGGACGAGCGCCCGCGCCCAGCAGCCGTTCGTAAAGGAAGCGGTAGGCAGAAAAGCTCACCAGCCGGTCCTGCCCCAGATCGAAGGCAGAAACCGTCACCAGCGGTGCCATGAAGGGTTCGACCTGATCGAGGCCGCTGTCGTCGGGCACCCGCATCTTGATCTCGTCCAGCCGGCCGTAGATGCGGGCCTGTGCGCGGATCGAGGCGGCTTCGACCATGTCGCGCGACCACAGCTTCATCGCATCACGGCGGTGCAGGCCGATATCGAGCGATCGTCTGATGTAGCGTTGCGTCGCAGACGGGAAGCTGGCGAATTCACGCAACTCCGCCAGGGTGACTGCCCCGTCCGCCGGTCTTGCACTCGTGCCCATATTCATGCCCTCCGACTTCACGTCGATGGAAACATGCGCCCACCATGGTTACCGAAGGCTTAAGCGCCCGTTCCACCGCCGTTCAGCATCGGACCAGATTTATTTGTGCGGCGCAACATGTAAATTTCATGACTGCGACGAGGTGCTGGATGCGCTTCCGTGAAAGCTGGATCGAAAACGCCAGCGCCAGCAATCATGGGTCAGGCGCGCACGGGCCGTTCGAGCACTGCGCCGATCATCGCACGCCACACCGCCACATCGCCTGCCTGCGCCATCCGGGCATCCGGCTCGCGGAGCGTATGCAGGATGGCGTAGGCGTCGTCGATATGGTCGGGCCATGCAGCATCCACTGCGTCCGCCGCATGCGCTTCGTTGCCGCCGCCATTCTGGCTGATCTGCCGCCCCGCAAGAACCCTGGCGATCCGTTCCACGGCGGGGGTACACGAAGTCGGCATGATAGCTGCTCCTCTCTCGGATTTGCGAACGTTTTTTCTCAGAACGAGCCTAACACGGCATGGGCTGTGCCGTCATCCCTCCTCTTTGAAGCCGGAGGAGGGAACGGGGTCTCCATGGTCGTCCGGGTGGGTTGAAGATGGCGGGTCGGATGCGTCCATCGAATCCTCCAGTTCCTCCTCCAGTTTTTCTTCATGGGTGAGCGGGCGATCCTGCGCATCGCTCTTGCGGGGAGCCTCGGTTTCTTCATGGATGTCGGGTGTGTCGCTCATGATCCTTCTCCGCTCTGGCTGGTCACTTTCCGTATCAACGGCGACCGGGGAGGCTCGGTTCCTTTGCTGCTTCGACCAACGTGGCCCGCCCTTCGACCAGCAACGGTGAGACATGCAGACTTTACGGGCATGGAGCGGTAGAAGAGCAGGATGAACGATCTTCGCGAAGACAGCGATCGGGGCGTCGCGCCAGCGGTCGCGCTTTACTCCATTCTCGGCTTCTGGTTCTTCTATACCGTCATCGTCAGCCTGCGCGCGGCGGTGATCGGCTTCGACGCCCAATGGGAACTGGCGGCGCGCCGGATGGTGGTTGCGACCATCGGAATCATCGTGACATGGGTTCTTTATCTCACCCTGCGCCGCTTCGACGAGAAGCCGCTCGCCGTCCGGATCGTCGCTGCCTTTTCCCTCGCCGCCCCGTTCGCGCTCTGCATGGCGGTCGCCAACTATTATATCTTCAACGTCTATGATCCCGTGACGATCTTTCCCGGCGGCGAAGGCGAAAAGATGGAAGACGCCGCCTATTTCGTCATCGGCATCGTCGAAGATGCGATCAGCCGCTACTTCTTCCTTGCCGCATGGGCGGGCCTCTATCTCGCCCTGTCCTATGCCAGCGAGGCGCACCGCACCGAACGCCGCGCCGCAAGGCTGGAACGCGCCGCGCAGCAGGCCGAACTACGCTCGCTTCGTTATCAGGTGAACCCGCATTTCCTGTTCAACACGCTCAACTCGCTTTCGACGCTCGTCATGCGCAACAGGCCGGACGAAGCGGAAAAGATGATCATGTCGCTGTCCAACTTCTATCGCACCAGCCTGACCGGCGATCCGCTGGACGATGTGCCGCTGGAAGAGGAAGTGCATCTCCAGAAACTGTATCTGGATATCGAGGCGGTGCGTTTTCCCGACCGGCTCACCACGATCGTCGACATCCCCGACCCGCTGCTCAACGCCTGCGTGCCCGGCCTCATCCTTCAGCCGCTGGTCGAAAACGCCATCAAATATGGGGTGTCCCGAACAAGGGCGCCGGTCACGATCACCATCACTGCCCGGGAGGATGGAGACCTGATGCATATCGCAGTGTCCGACGATGGCGACAACCCGCCCGGCGAAGGGGATGCGGGAAGCGGCATCGGTCTTGCCAATGTCCGCGACCGGCTTGGCGCGCGCTTTGGCGATCAGGGGCGGATCGTCTATGGTCCGCGCGAGGGAAAGGGCTTTTCCGTGCTCCTGACCCTTCCCATCATCCGCCGGGGCTGCTGACCGCCTATGTCCATCCGCACCATGATCGTCGACGATGAGCCGCTTGCGGTCGAGCGGCTCCAGATGCTGTGCGCCCGTGAGCCGCGCATTACGCTGGCGGGCACAGCGACCGACGGTGAGGCGGCCCTGCGGCTGATCGAGGGGCTGCAACCCGACCTCGTGATGCTCGACATTGCGATGCCTCTACTCGACGGGATCGGCGTGGCGCGTGCGGTGGGGCGAATGGGCATTCGTCCGGCCATTATCTTCGTCACGGCATTTGAGGGGTTCGCGGTGGAGGCGTTCGACCTTGCCGCTGTCGACTATCTCCTGAAACCGGTGGCGCATGATCGGCTGACGCGCGCCATCGACCGGGTGGAAGTGGCCCTGCGCAATCCGCTGTCCATTGCGGAAAGCGCGCTCCCTGCGGAGCCGGTGCCGGAATGGGCGGAGGAATTCTGGGTGCCGCACCGGTCGGAACTCATCCGCATCGCCGCCGACCAGATCGACCGGATCGAGGCGGAACGCGACTATATGCGGCTGCATGTCGGCGGTCACAGCTACCTGCTGCACCAGACGATCAGCTCGCTGGAGGAAAGGCTCGACCCACAGATGTTCGTGCGCCTGCATCGCAGCCATATCGTGCGGCGCGACCAGATCGCGCGCCTGCGCCACGATGGCAGCGGGGTCTGGTTCGCCGCGCTCGCCGATGGCAATGAAATCCGCATCGGCCGCACTTTCCTTGCCAATGCGCGGGCGATGACGGGGCGATAGCCCAAGCAATGCTTACTGCGATTTGAGCGGGCCTTCATCGGCCCGAACCCCGATCAGGCCGGAATGATGAGGCAAGCCTCCAGCCCGCCTTCGGCGCGGTTGGACAGGCGCAGTTCGCCGCGATGCTCCGCCATGATCGCCCGCACCAGCGCCAGCCCCAGACCTGCGCCACCCGTTTCGCGATTGCGCGATCCTTCGAGGCGGGTGAACGGCTCCAGCATCTCCGCCATGCGATCCTCGGCGATGCCCGGACCTTCGTCGGCCACGGCGATGCGGATCGTCGATCCGTCGCGCGCGACGGACACATGCGCCCGCTCGCCATAGACGATGGCGTTTTCGATGAGGTTGCGCAGCGCCCGGCGAATCTGTTGCGGCCGGACGAAAGCGACCGCCCGCTCGCTCTCCGCCAGATCGACCGCCCCCCCCAGTTCGATGAAATCTTCCACCACGGCGTCGGCAAGGGAGGCGATGTCGACCTTCTGCGGCGCCTCGCTGCTGCGCCCGGCGCGCGCCAGCGAGAGGATGTCCTCAAGCATCCGGTTCATTTCTTCGATGGTCTGCGACATGCGCGCCCGCTCGCCTTCATCCTCGACCGATTCCGCGCGGACGCGCAGGGAGGCGAGCGGGGTGCGCAGGTCATGACCGATCGCGCCGAGCATCCGGTCCTTCTCGTCCAGCATCGCCATGATCCGCGCGCGCATGGCGTTGAACGCCATAGTGAGATCGCGCACGTCGCCCGGTCCCCGCTCCTCGACCGGGTCGGCAGCGCCGGTGCGGGCGAATTGCTGGGCCGCGCCCGTCAGTTGCTTCATCGGCAGGGCCATCCGCTTCCCGATCCACAGCAGGGGCGCGAGAACCACGCCATAGAGGATCAGCGTCTGCCAGATCAGCCAGCCGCCAAAGCGGGGAGGACGGTCGCCGCCCCGCGCCTGTGCCGTGATCCAGCGGCCCGGCGCATATTCGACCGCCAGCGTGAGGCGCGGCATGCGGCGGTCCGCGATGGGTTCGCCGGTAGCCCGCATCCGGATCATCTCCCACCGCCGGATCGGCATGCGCTGAACATCTTCCGCTGCCGCTACCGAATGCACCGAGAGGCCCACGTCAGACAGCATATCGGCCGCGCGCTTTTCGATGTCGGGGCGCGGACGTCCGGTCAGGATCGGGCGGATGTCGGAAAAGCGCACCGTGCGCCACTCGTTGCGCCCGCGTCCCGGACCGGCATCGTCCTCGCGGCGCCGTTCGGAACGCGCATCGAGCGCGTTGACGATGCGGTAGACGGCAGGCGCCGTCTGCCCCGTCAGCATCAGCCGGTTCCGCTCCCGAAGCAGCAGTGCGAAGTTGATCGCCTGCGCCACGAAGAGGCCCAGCGCGACGAGGATGATGATTTGCCCGACGAGGCTCTGCGGCCAGAGGCGTCTCACAATTTGCGCACCTCGGCGGACAGGGTGTAGCCGCCGCCCCAGACAGTCTTGATGAGCGTCGGGTTTTTGGGATCGGGTTCGATCTTCTTGCGCAGACGGCTGATCTGGTTGTCGATCGCGCGGTCGAAGGCATTTGCCTCCCGTCCCTGCGTGATGTCGAGCAACTGGTCACGGCTCAGCACCTGATTGGGACGCGTGGCGAAGGCCAGCATCAGATTATATTCGGCGGTCGAAAGCGGCAGCGACACCCCCTCGGCATCGACCAGCATGCGTTCCTGCGTTTTCAGCAGCCAGCCAGCAAAGGCATAGGTCGCCCCGTCGGGCGCGGTGACGCGTTGTCCACCGGTGGCAACGCGGCGAAAGATCACCTTGATGCGCGCAACCAGTTCGCGGGGCGAAAAGGGTTTCAGCACATAATCGTCCGCGCCCATTTCCAGTCCGACGATGCGATCCGTCTCTTCGGACTTTGCCGTCAGGAGAATGACCGGGATCTCGCTCGTCTCACGGATATGGCGGCAGAGCGACAGGCCATCCTCCCCCGGCATCATGATGTCGAGGATGACGAGGTCGATGGCGTTGGCGTTCAGACGGATTCGCGCTTCGGCCGCGCTTTCGACGGCGGTAACGCGAAAGCCGTTGCGCGTCAGATATTGCGCCAGCGGTTCGCGGATCGAACGCTCGTCATCGACGAGCAGGAGGTGAGGACGGTCGCTCATCATGCCTGTCTGTCATGGCTTTGGATGGGTTGGAAGGGCGAAGGCAAGGGGGCAGCCTTCGCCCCTCCCCGACGGGCGGCGGATCGGCAGAGCCGCGCCGCCGCCCGTCAGGTCAGTCCTGCGGCGGCGGAGGCGGACCCTTGCGGTCCTGCCATTGGGCGCGCATCGCCTGATGCGCCGCCTTCATCTCGTCTGCGGTGACAAAGCCGTCCTTGTTGGCGTCGGCACGGTCGAACATCGTCATGCCGCGCGCGATGAAGTCCGCCTTGGTCACGGCCCTATCCCTGCCCGCCGGCCCAGCCATGCCGGGATCGCGACGCGGGCCGCCGCGCCATTTATGGCCTTGCGTGCCGCCCGCTCCACGCTTTTCGGCGCGAGCCTCATGCGCTGCGGTGAATTCGGCCTTGCTGATCTGGCCATTGCCGTCGGTGTCCATTTGCGCGAAGCGCGCGCCCAGACGCTCCTGGCGCTTAAGATCGCGATCCTTCGGCGTCAGTTGACCGTCGCGGTCAATATCCATCCGGGCGAAGCGGGCTTCGAGCGCGGCGGTCATTTCCGCCTTGCTGATGCGGCCATCCTTATTGGCGTCCGCCTGCATCATCAGGCCGCCGCGTCCGCGCGGGCCGCCATCGGGGCCAGGCTGGGCAAAGGCAAGGTGGGTGGCAGCAAGGCCGCCGACGAACAGCGATCCCGCCGCGACGGTCGTGAAAAAAGAGCGGAGCATGGCAGTCTTCCTCTAAAAAGCGGTCATCCGGGCGGTCCTTCGCCGCCGTTGATGACGCTTATCGAGGAGACTTGTCCCGCAACTATGTCACGGGGCACGCTCATTTGTCGCAAACTGTATCGGTTCAGCCGTCGCGGCGACCCAGAAGCCGCAGCCGCAGCGCGTTCAGTTTGATGAAGCCCGCTGCGTCGCGCTGATCATAGGCGCCCGCGTCATCCTCGAACGTCACGACCTTTTCGCTGTAGAGCGAATAGGGCGATTTGCGGCCGACGACATAGACGCCGCCCTTGTAAAGCTTCAGACGAACCGTGCCCGTCACCTTCTGCTGGCTATGGTCGATCGCGGCCTGAAGCATCTCGCGCTCGGGGCTGAACCAGAAGCCGTTATAGATCAGCTCGGCATAGCGCGGCGCGAGTTCGTCTTTCAGGTGCGCCGCGCCGCGGTCCAGCGTCAGTTGCTCGATTCCCCGGTGGGCGAGGTGATAGATGGTGCCGCCCGGCGTCTCATACATGCCGCGCGACTTCATGCCCACGAACCGGTTTTCCACCAGATCGAGGCGGCCGATGCCATGTTTGCGGCCATACTCGTTGAGCGTTTCGAGCAGGGTCGCGGGCGACATGCCCACACCGTTGATCGCCACGCCGTCGCCGCGCTCGAAATCGACGGTGATATATTCAGGCGCGTCAGGCGCATCCTCCGGATTGACGGTGCGCGAATAGACGAAGTCCGGTGTTTCCTCCCACGGATCTTCCAGCACCTTCCCCTCCGAAGAGGTGTGAAGCATGTTCGCGTCGGTCGAAAACGGCGCTTCGCCGCGCTTGTCGCGGGGGATCGGTATCTGGTGCTGCTCGGCGAACTCGATCAGCCTCGTGCGGCTGGTGAGATCCCATTCGCGCCACGGGGCGATGACCTTGATGTCGGGAGCGAGGCCGTAATAGCCCAGCTCGAACCGCACCTGATCGTTGCCCTTGCCGGTCGCGCCATGGCTGACGGCGTCGGCGCCCACCTGCTTCGCGATCTCGATCTGGCGCTTGGCGATCAGGGGCCGCGCGATCGAGGTGCCGAGCAGATACAGTCCTTCATAGAGCGCGTTGCCGCGCATCATCGGGAAGACATAATCCTTTACGAACTCTTCGCGCAGGTCGTCGATGAAGATATGCTCTTCCCTGACGCCCATCAGCCGCGCCTTGGCGCGCGCAGGCTCCAGTTCCTCGCCCTGCCCCAGATCGGCGGTGAAGGTCACCACCTCGCACTCATAGGTCTGCTGCAGCCATTTGAGGATCACGCTCGTGTCGAGACCGCCCGAGAAGGCTAGGACGATGCGATTGATCTTGTCGGACATGGGCGCGGGACTCTTCTCAGCCTTCATGGGCGTTTCAGGTGCGCGCGCCCGGTATCAGGCACGCCGCCAAAGCGCAACCGCGCAAGAAGAAGCCGGCCTTTTCAGGGGCCGGCTTCCAACAGCTTCTAGAAGGAATTAGCGCGTGCGGGGCTTGAGAAAACCCGAACGACCCGTGTCGGCGCCGAAGCGATACACCGTCTGGCTCCGATCCGGCGCTGCAGCGAAGGCGGGTTCCGCATGCGTTGTCTGCGGGGCCATGTGAGGCTCTGCCGCGCGCGGAGCCGCCTGTTGCGCCAGAAGGAATTTGGCGCGGCGCATCCGCTTCGTGCGGGTGGCGAACGGGTTCTCCGCGCTCGGCGGCGCCGCAACCATTGATTCCAGCACGCTATTTTCATGAGCATCGACAGTGCGAACGGGCCGTGCGCTGACGTGAGCCGGGGAAGACGCTGGCGCAACAGGCGTCGGCTCCGTCACCATTTCATCGACGGCAAATTCCGCCTCATTATCGCTCGTCCGGCGGCGACGGGCGAGTGCTGCGCCGCCCAGCCCGACAAGAACGAGAACGCCGCCTCCCAACGCCCAGAGCAGCGACTGCTGAGTGCCGGGGTCTGACGCCACAGTGGCGGCCGGAGTGGCTTCAGCCGCCATCGTTGGCGCTGGTTCTGCGCGTGCGGGTGCTATCGTGGCGGGAGCCTCCTGCGGCGACGCGGCGGTGACAGGTGCGGGCGCAGGAGCTTCCGCGTTACGTGACGGGGCGACCGGCGCGGGTTTCGCAACCTGTGCCTGCCTCACCGGCGAGCGTGCGGGAGCGGCGCGTTCCGCCTCCGATGCGGCGGTCGCGGCAGCGATGCGCTCCTCGACCGGCGCGGTCTGCTGAACAACCGGAGCGGTAGGCGTGAACTGCACCTGAGGCGTAGCCGGAGTCGCGGCGCCCACAGGGTCAGCGACAGGCGCTGGAGCCGGCTCGACCGGCGGCGGCACGATAACCTGCGCGATCATCGGGGTGGAATGAAAAGCCAGAACAGCGGCAATCGCGGCTCCGGCGGGGCGGATTAGGCGAGTATGTCCAGTCATAGTGCAGGGCAAACGACCGACGCATCGATTCATCTCCTCAACACGGTCAAATCCACGTCGATCCGTGAGAAAGGAAAGATGAATAGTTCAAGATGAATATTCATTCATCCACGACATGCGGAATGCATATCTCGCATATTCTTTTTCTATTCCTTGGCCGGATCTTCGATCTTGGTCACACGATGCGCACCCTCAATCGCCTGATCCATTTTGACCTTGGATTTTTCATCGCGAGCCTTCTTGGTCTTCGTCCGGCCGAACAGGATGCGGTTCTGCCCTGCAACCTTTTCCCGGTCGCGTCGCGCCTTCGCCTTTCGAGCATGCCTGAGGTTGATGATGTCGCCCATCCTGTCCCTGTAGCGCGTCGTTTCAGTTCTTGCCAACCTGCGCTGCCGGTGGGCATGACGGCGTGGCAGCTTGCAGAACAGGAAACGATGACCAGTATCCATGACGTTGCCGCGCTGGCCCATGTGTCGATCAAGACGGTTTCGCGCGTCGTCAACAAGTCGCCCAACGTCAGCGCGGAATTGCGCGTCCGGGTCCAGCAGGCGATCGACCAGCTAGGCTACCGCCCCAACCAGTCGGCCCGGCGGCTTGCGGGCGGGCGATCGTTCATGATCGCCTTCCTCTACAACAATCCCGCGCCCGGCTATGTCAGCCGCATTCAGATGGGTGCGGCGTGGCGATGCCGCGACCTTGGCTATCATCTCGTCGTGGAGCCGATTTCGGCTGCGGCGGATGAGCGGTTCGACGTGCTCGACAGGCTGGTGGCGGCGCTGCGTCCCGATGGCGTGCTGCTGGTGCCGCCCCTGTCCGACGACGCGGAACTGCTGGCGCGGCTGGAGGCCATGCGGCTTCCCTGCGCCCGCATCGCCGGGTCGGCCAGCGGCGGCGGATTCAACATCCACACGCCCGAGCGCGCGGCGGGACGGATGGTGGCCGATCATATGGTGGCGCTTGGCCATCGGCGGTTCGGCGTCATCACCCCGCCAACGGGCCATCGCGCAGCCGCGCGCCGGGTGGATGGCTTTCGCGAAGGGCTGGCCGTCGCTGGCCTATCGCCCGACGCCGTCGCCTTCCATAGGGGGCGCTTCGACTATGCGTCAGGCGTCGAGGCAGGCGAAGCCCTATTGACGCGGGGCGAGCGGCCCACCGCCGTCTTCGCCACCAACGATGAAATGGCGCTGGGGGTGCTTGCCGTCGCGCATCGCGTCGGGCTTCGCATTCCGGAAGATCTGTCGGTGACGGGCTTCGACGACACGACGGCAAGCCATACCTCCTGGCCGCCGCTGACGACCGTTCGGCAGCCGCTGGAGGATATGGGCCGCGCCGTCATCGACGCACTCGCAGACGGGCTTGTCGATGTGCCGGAATTTATCTTCACGCTGATGGAAAGAGGGAGCACCGGACCAGCCCCCGATTAGAGAAACAGAAAGTCCGCGAGCGCCTGCGCCGCGGGCTTGTCGGCGGCCGCTGCGCTCACGGCCTGCCGGATTTCGATGGAAGGGAGCGGCACGTCCAGCGCGAGCCGCCGGACACCTGCCATCCGCCCCACATCGCGCGCCAGCGGACCAAAGGCGGCGAAGAGTCCTCGGCCAGCCCTGAGTGCCGCGAGAATGTCCGCCATATTGTCGCTTTCGACGACCGCCGGCCCCGGATCGGCACGCGCGCGGTAGAGCGCGGCATCGGTAATCGCGCGCACGCCGTTCCCTGCCTCCAGCGCGATCTGCGGAACGGAGGCGAGAGCATCGCGACCGACGCTGTCCCGCTGCGCCAGCACATGCGTATCCCCGGCATAGAGATTGAGCGGCTCCGACCAGCCGTAGCGTGATGCAGGCGCCTGCGGCTCTTCCAGCGCGTAGAAATAGGCAATGTCGGCCCGGCCGGACGCGAGCGCGGCGGCGGCCTGAGCCGCGTCGTGAACGTGAAGGTCGAGCGTGATCGCGATGTCGTCATTCGCCGCTTCGAACGCCGCGAGCGCTTCCTGGATATGCCCGAAGACCGGCGGCGGCGCGGCCAGCAGAATATCGCACCGTGATGAGACAATAGCGGGCGCGGCTGTCGTTCGCGCCTCCGGGGTGCCCTCGGGCAGCCCCGATGCATCCTCATCCTGAGAAAGCAGCGTCATCGCCCGCGCTGTCTTGTGCCCAGCTTCGGTCAGGCGGGCGCGACCGCCGGGATCGTCGAACAGGCGATAACCCAGCCGCAGCTCAAGCGACTCCAGTTCCTGCAGCAGAAGATCGACGTCGATGCCAAGATCGCTGGCGCACCGGGCGGCGTCACCCGCCGCCACCATCTGCGCGAATATGTCCAACTGGCGCAGGGGCGGACTGTGCATCGCGCAGTGATAATGGAAAGCGGGCCGATCGTTAAGCGATAAACTGCCGCCGAGGACGGGCGAAGATGGTCGGGACTCACGAGGGGCCACTTCCGGTCCTGCGCCCTGCCTTCTCCGCTTGAGAATGCCTCAGCCGATGCGATTGAACCGGTCGAATTCGGGCCGTGGAAGGCGCGGAAAAATCGTGGTCGGGTCGCCATGGCCGAGCGTGCAGATGAAGTTCGTCCGCACGCTCGGCTGATCGCTGAAGAAGGCCTTGTCCACTTTCTCTCCGTCGAAGCCGGACATCGGCCCCGTATCGAACCCGAGGGCGCGCGCCGCGATCAGCAGATAGGCGCCCTGAAGCGAGGAATTGCGAAATGCCTGTTCCAGCCGGACTTCCTCCGAACCGAACCACTCCCTTGCGGTCTGGTCGTGCGGAAAGAGCCATGGCAGATGCTCACGAAACTCCAGATCCATGCCGATGATGACGGTAGCGGGCGCTGCCCGGATCTTCGGGCCGTTGGTCCCCGTCGCGCAATCCGCAAGCCGGTCCTTCTGATCCTGACTGAGCAGCCAGACGAAGCGGGCCGACTGCTGGTTGGCGGAGGTCGGCCCCCATTTGAGCAGATCGTAGATACGACGGACGTCGCCTTCGGTGACGGGCGTGCCGTCATAGCCATTATAGCTGCGCGCCGTTCGAAAGATTCGGTCCAGCGCTGAGTCGTCCAGATGATTTGCCATGCCGCTCCCCTTGACGACGCTCATGCCCGGTAGGCACCGTCGACGATGGCCTTGCCGATATTGTTGCGGTGAATTTCGGTCGAGCCATAGCCGATCGCCATGCCGCGCACGTCGCGATAATGTCTTTCGAACGGATATTCCGCCGATAGGCCGTAGGCACCGGCAAGCTGCATTGCCGTCTGCGTGATGCGCAGGGCCGCTTCGTTCGTGAACGTCTTCGCTATCGACACATCAATATGTTCGATATTGCCCGCGTCGATGTTGCGGGCCGCGCGATAGACGAGCGCTCTTGCCGCCTCCAGATCAATCGCCATGTCGGCGAGTTTCCAGCGCAGCCCCTGAAAATCGCCCAGCGCCTGACCGAACTGGCGGCGGGACGCGACATATTCCGCCGCCCCGTTCAGCGCGGCGGAGGCGACCCCGAGGCAGATGGTCGGGTTGCCTGCGATGCGGTCCGCGTTGAAGACGTTGAGGAGGTCGCGCATGCCACCGGCCGGGAAGAGAAGATTCTCCGCGGGCACATGGCAATCGTCGAAGAAGAGCGGGGCCATGCCGGTCGCGCGAAGCCCGATAAGGTCAAGATGTTCGCCGATGGTGAAGCCGGGCGTCCCGCGTTCGACCAGCAGGCCGCCGATCCCGGCAATGCCTTTCGCGTCGCTCATCCGCACGAGAATGAGGAAAAGATCGGCGACCTGCGCGCAGGAACACCACATTTTCGATCCGTTCAGGCGGAAGCCGTCGCCATCCTGAACGGCGCGGGTTTTCATGGCGCCAAGGTCCGATCCCGCTTCCGCTTCCGACATGCTCCAGGCGGAATAAAGCTCGCCCGAAACGAAGCGCGGCAGATAGCGGCGCTTCTGCTCCTCCGTCCCCAGATGCAGGATGGCGCGCGGCGTCGCACCATCGGTTACGCTCATGAGGATCGCGGTATTGGCGCAGGAGCGGGCGATTTCTTCATACATGAGCGCGTTTTCGAGCACGCCCAGACCAAGACCGCCATAGGCTTCCGGCACGAACGTCCCGGTAAATCCGTGCTCCGCCAATATCCTGATATTCTCGATGGGCGGCTCGAACTTGCGGTCGGCGTCCGCGGCGAGTTCGTGGAAGTTATTTTCCGCGATCTGCCTCACCGTATCGCGCAGCATGAGCTGGTCGTCGGTCAGCATCTCCGAACCGTTCATGCGTCCTGTTCCTGCTTTGCATCGGCGATGGCGATCGACCGGGCGATTTCTTCTTCGGTGCGCATCCAGATCTGCTTGGCGATGGGGTTGCGCAGTTCCTCCGCGATATGGCCGACAAGACCCACCGACCGGCCGATGACGGCCAAGCCACGGCAGAGCCGCCAGTCGAGGCCGAGTTCGCAGCACAGCGCCCCCAGAGCGCCGGTGGCGTTCACCGGCATGGATTTTCCGGTCCGGGCTTCGGCGGCTGCGGCGACCGCTTCGATCAGGGCGACATAGCGGCCGCGATAGCCCTGCTGTTCGGCAATCGCGAACAGCACGGGCGTGCGCGGGTCGATGGGCTTGTGCAGATTATGGCCGATGCCGAAAATCGGCCGTTTCGCGTCCAGTTCCCGGTCGACAATGGCCTTGGCGAGCGCCGAAATATCCGCGTCCGCCGGCGCATCCTTGAGGCCAGCGTAGAGCATCCTGGCCGCGCCCTCGGCCGTTCCGGCAAAGGTCGTCCCCATGCCGAGCAGCCCTGCGGCAACCGCGCCCTGCAACGCCTCCGGCGCGCCCATATAGGTCAGCCGGGTCGCAATCGCCATCGGTGTCGCGCCATGTTCCACGAGAGTCAGCAGCATCGCCTCCAGCAGCGTCGTCTGCGCCTTCGACGGCAGTTCCCCGGTCAGTTCCAGCCAGGTCATTTCGGCAAAGCCGATCTTGCCCAGCAGTTCGGTGCACAGATCCCGCCCCTGCACCCAGATCGTATCCGGAACGCTCGCGCCCATGCGCGAGATCATCAGCTTCTCACTCATAAAGATCATACACTTTCTTGGAAATCGAGGCGCGCATCACTTCCGCCGCGCCTTCGGTGATGATGAAAGAGCGTTGTTCCCGCCACATGCGTTCGATCGGCATTTCGGTGGTCAGCCCCATGCCGCCATGCATCTGCATGCAGCGGTCCGCCGCCCGGAAACCCATTTCCGTCGCCTGCGATTTCGCGATCCAGGATTTCAGCCGCACATCGCGCCCGCGCTCCAGATCCAGCGCGGCGTCGCGCACCAGCAGCCGCGCCTGCTGCAACTCCGCATAGGTGTCGGCGATCATGAACTGGATCGCCTGCCGCGTGGCGAGCGGCGCGCCGAATGTCTTCCGCTGCCGCGAATAGGATATGCCAAGTTCAAGGCAGCGCTCCGCAACGCCCAGAGACCGCGCGCCGTGGCGCAGAATGCGGCCTTCGGTGATCCATTGCTGCGCAAGGGCCATGCCGTCGCCTTCCGCGCCGACCAGATTGGTCGCAGGGATGCGGACATTGTCGAACGTCACTTCGCAGGGCCGGTCGCCCATCATCGTGTCGTAGTCGGCCGTGACGGACACGCCGGGCGTGCGCATTTCGACGAGGAAGCAGCTCAGGCCGCGCAGCCCTTTCGCCTTGTCGGTATAGGCGATCAGTTGCGCGACATCGGCATGGCGGGCATCGGTGATGAAGCGCTTGACGCCGTTGATGACATAATGATCGCCGTCGCGGACAGCCACGGTGCGCATCGCCGCGGGATCGGACCCGGCGTCCGCCTCGGTTATGGCGAAGCAGGGGGTCCAGTCGCCGCGCAGGACCGGCATAAGGAACCGCTCTTTCTGCTCCCCCTTCAGCCCCAGCAGGACCGGGCCGACCAGCGAGCGGAAGACGCGCGTGTCGCGCGGCGATATGGCCACGGTGCGGGACAGTTCTTCCCAGAAAATGCTCATGCCAAGCGGACCCAAACCCTGTCCGCCCAGCTCGACCGGAACGTCGAGCATCCAAAGACCCGCCGCCTTCGCCTTCTCGCGCAGCATGTCGAGGGTCGCCGCGTCCAGTTCCCCGCGCGGTTCGAGAGGGATGAGTTCGCGGTCCACGAACCGTCGCATCAGCGTCTGGAAGAGCTGAAGATCCTCGGGAAGATCAAAATCCATCGTCGTGCCGTTCACGCCGGGGTCGGCAAGGGAGGATTGCGGAACACGGCGGTGCCGGTCATGAGCACGCGCCCCCCGGCGACAAGTTTGCCGCTTACCCAGGTCATCGTCTTGCTGGACCCATCGACCTGCGCCTGACCGATCACCAGAGCGCCCTTCGGTGCGGCCAGCATCATGTTGCAGTTGAGCTGAACGGTGATCGGGTGGCGGCCGCTCGCTTCGCTCTTGAGAAAAGCCTCCACGTTCATGCCGAGCGTGATGTCCAGCATCGTCATCAATACGCCGCCATGGGTGGTGCCATTGGGGTTTAGATGCTGAGGCGCCACCAGCAGCGAGGTTTCCACGCCCTCCGCTGTCCGCCGCCGCTTCAGGCCGCCGACATGGCCGATGAAGCTGCCTTCCTGCCCGACATCGACGAAATCGCTCTGGTCGCTCATGCGGCGTCCTCCTCATAAGCTATGCAGATCCATTCGCAGACGGCGGCGGGCCGCTCACTGCCTTCGAGTTCGAGCGTGCAGCCAAAGCGCAGGCGGGTTCCCGCCTTCTGCGGTTCCAGTTCGAGCAGCTTGAGGCGAAGCCGCAGCCGCGCGCCCGCGACGACGACCGCTGTGAAGCGCACCTTGTCGAGGCCATAGTTCATCCAGCGGTTCGCACACCGCACCGCGTAGCATTCTTTCGAAAGACCGGTGACGAGCGCCAGTATGAGAAATCCGTGCGCGATGGTGCCGCCGAAGGGCGTCTCCGCCTTTGCGCGGTCGCCGTCCATATGGACCCAGTGGGTATCGCCCGTGAGGGTTCCGAACGCAGCGATCGTCTGTTCGTCGAGCCGGACCCATTCGCTCACGCCCAGTTCCTGCCCGACCTGCGGCGACAGTTCGGCTACATGGTCAACGGCTATCATGCTGAAATTCCTCTTCATACAGTGCTGCCACGGCATCTGCGCGACGTTGCAAGAGCACTTTCCTGTTGATCTCGCCCTTGGGCGTGAGTTCGCCGGTCCCGGCGTCCGGCGGCGTGGGCAGCGCCGCAAAGCGCACGATCCGCATCGTCTGGCCCCTGTTCTCGCGGTTGTGCGACGCGAACAGTTCCTCAAGAATGTCGGGCTGCTCCACCCAGCAGAGCGCGGCGACATAGGGCCGGTCTGCGCCGACGATGGCCACGTCGCGCAACGCCCCGCCCGCGCGTTGCAGCAGGCTCATCCGCAGCGCGCTCGCGTTGACCCAGCTACCGTTGGCGAGCTTGAAATCGTCGAGCAGCCGGCCGTCGAACATCAGGCCGAGTTCAGGCCGCTCCGGATCGACCAGCCGTCCGGCGTCGCCGGTGCGGAAAAAGCCTTCTTCGTCAAAAGCATTGGCAGACAGGTCGGGACGCCCCCAGTAGCCCGCCATGACGCTTTTGCCGCGCACGCGCAGTTCATGCTTGTCGCCATGGCGCGTGAGGCGGATTTCGACGCCCGGCATCGGCGTGCCGATCCCGCCCGGCTGAACCGGCAGATCGTGCACCATCGTTGCGCCCGGCCCTGTTTCGGTCGAACCCCAGCCGGTCACGATCGGAACGGGCTGCCCGCGCACCAGGGCGGACGCCCGCGAAAGGCGATTGAACAGATCGGCGGACATCGCCGCTCCGGCCGAGAACATCACGTCGAGGCGGCTGAAAAAGGCCTGCCGGAATGCGACATCCTCTTCGATCGTCGGCAGCAGCGCGGCCCATCCTGCGGGAACGGCGCCGTGGAAAGTCGGTCGGAATGTCTTCAGCGCATCAATGCTGGTCGCGAGCAGGTCAGCGCGCCCGCCCGATGGGTCGATATGCAGCGTGCCGCCCTGCGAGAGAACGAGGTGGACATTGTTGCTGCCGCCGAAGGCGTGATTCCAGGGAAGCCAGTCGACCAGCACAGGCTTGTGGCGCGTGACGAAGGGCCAGACGTCGATCGTCGCCTGCGTGTTATGCGTCATCAGCACATGGCTGTAGGGCACCGCCTTGGGCGTGCCGGTGGACCCCGAAGTCAGGAGGAGCTTGGCAGGCGCTTCCGGATCGAGGGATGCAATATCCGGGTCGGCTCTATCGGCACCTTTTTGCACGAGCGCCGCGAGACCCGCTTCTCCTTCGAACAGTCGCGGAATGTCGGCCAGAAGCGGGGATGTCGCAGCGCTAACGCAAAAAGCGGCGGCGGGCCGGATCACATCGAGCACCGCCGCCAGCTTCGACGGATCGGCGCCTTGCGCAGCATATTGCACCGCGACCGGCACATAGACGATCCCGGCGCGCAGGGCGCCGAGCGCCACCTGCATATGGGCGATGCCGTTCGGCGCCACGACGAGAAGACGATCCCCCGGCGCAAGGCCCGAAGCAAGCAGCCCCGCACCGATCCGCCCGGAATCGC
Source organism: Sphingobium amiense (assembly GCF_003967075.1). Lineage (NCBI taxonomy): Bacteria > Pseudomonadati > Pseudomonadota > Alphaproteobacteria > Sphingomonadales > Sphingobiaceae > Sphingobium > Sphingobium amiense. Next base: position 3,943,191 of record NZ_AP018664.1, on the reverse strand, counting down.
GCCATGCGTCCCCATAGGTCAGCGTCTGCCGCCCCTTTCCTTCGCCACGATGCTCCGTAACGAAGGCGGTGTCCGGTGTTTCCGCCGACCAGCGCACAAGCCAGTCCAGCACGGTCCGCGCGGCAGGCGAGGGCAAGGCCCGCGATGCGAGCCGAATTTCGCCGTCCGGCAGGAAGCGTGCCGCGATATCAGGCGCGGCGAACATGCCGGTCCGCCAATCGTCGAACGCCGTCGGGTCAGTGATGGCTGGAGACATTATGTTCCGCCAGCGACTCCATGTCCAATACCGGCCCGGATCGCCGGATCAGCGCCTTTTTGCGGAAGAAGCGGAGCATCGCGTTCGGCCCCATGCGGGAGCCGCCCAGACCCGAAATTCCGAAGGACGTCTTTTCGACGTCGCCCATGATGTAGAGGGTCAGGGACGTGTCCTGGATGCTGATCGCGCCCGCATTCAGCCGCTCTGCAATGCGCTCCGCTTCGTCGGCGTCCCCGGCGATGACCGCGCCGGACAGCCCGAACTCGCTGTCATTGGCGAGCGCGACGGCTTCATCCTCATCGTCATAGGGCATGACCGGGATCACCGGGCCGAACGTCTCGTCCCGCATGATCCGCATGCCGTGATCGACGCCCGTGACCACCGTCGCGGGCATGAAGCGGCCGCCGCCCAGCGTCTGGCTCGGCCCGCCGACCTCGATCCTCGCGCCCGCCTCGACGGCTTCTTCCAGTTGCGCGTCGACGATGTCGGCCTGACGGGCGTGGATATAGGGTCCGATATGGCCCTGACCCATGTCGGGATAGGATAGCGCGACCTTGCTGGCCTGATGCGTCAGTTCCTCAACGAAGGGCTGATAAATCTCGCGAGCGACATAGGCGCGCTCGGTCGCGAAACACATCTGGCCCGTATTGGATACCGCGCCCTTCAGCACGGCTGCCGCGGCCTGTGGAATGTCGGCGGAGCCGGTCACGATCACCGCATCCTTGCCGCCCAGCTCCAGAAAGGAAGGGATAAAGCGGCGCGCGCAGGCTTCCGCTACCTTGCGACCTGTCGGCACGCTGCCGGTGAAGCAGAGCGCGTCCACTTCTTCGATCAGCGCCTGACCCGTCCCGCCATCACCGACGATATAGCGCAGGACGGCGGCGAGTTCTGGGACTTTGGCGATGGTTTCGGTGACAGGTTCAATGAAGCGCGGCGTCACCTCGCTGGGCTTCACCAGCAGAGCGCAGCCGGCGATCAGGGCCGGGACGGCATCCAGCATCGACAGGAGGAACGGGTGGTTCCACGGGCTGATGATACCGACCAGTGGATAGGGAACGAGCTGCGTGCGGTAGCTGACCGCGGGCATGACCGTGGAGGTGCCCTGAAAATGCGCACGCTCGATCACCTTGGGGGCGCGTGCGCACCATCCCCGTATAGATCCGGCGACGATGAAGGGCACTTCATGCGCGACGCGCTTGCGGCCTGTGTCCCGCATTTCGGCCGCGCTGATCTGCGCGGCATTGGCTTCTATCGCATCCGCCCAGCGCCGCATCGCCGCGATCCGACCGTCAAGCCCGAGCGCGTCCCACGCCACCTGCCCTGCGCGCAGATCCTGCGCGATCTGCGTGATTTCCGCAGCGGAGGGCGGCACGATCTCCCCATCGCGCTCGCCGGTGCGGGGATTGAAGATCGGAATGGCGTTGGACAGCGTCGACATCATGGCCTCAATGGAAAGCGGCGCGCGCGATCGCCGTATAGTCTTCGGCGGTTCCGCTGCGCGCGGCGGTGTGGTTGAAAGGGGTGCCGGCAGCGACGGCGCCAGCCCGTTCGAGAAGGTCTTCGGTCACGCCCATCGCCGAAAGGCCCGCAGGCAGCCCGATCTGCGCGTTGAGATCGGCCAGCATGTCGGGGATAGCCGCCGGATCGCACCCCAAAGCCTGCGCCAGCTTTGCGCGGCGCTCTTCGGATATGGCAGGCAAGACGAAGCGCAGCGCTTCGGGCATCAGCACTCCGACCAGCGTTCCGTGATGCAGGCCGAGATCGTCGAAAGGCATAGAGAGAGCGTGCGCCGTCCCGAGGCCTTTCCACATCGCCATCGCCGCTTCGAGCGTCCCCATCATCAGTTCGAACCGGGCGACATCGTCGTCTGCATCGGCGATCGCGCGCGGCAGATAGCGGACGAGCCGTTCGATAGCGTCGAGCGCGATGGCGTCGGCGGGCGGATTGAAGGCGGGCGAAAGATAGGCCTCGATCGCGTGGCCGAGCGCGTCGATACCGGACCCGACCTTGAGGCGGGCGGGCGCGCTTCTGGTGAGATCGGGATCGCAGATCGCGACGCGCGGGATCAGATGATGGCTGAGGAAGACGCCCTTTTCGCCGTCCGCGAATGTCAGGCCCGCGCCTCTCCCGACTTCGGTTCCCGTGCCGGAAATGGTGGATACGGCCATCACGGGGGCGACAGGACCGATCCTGTCCATCCCGCCGCGCCGCGCGAGCAGCGTTTCCAGCGGATCCTTGTGGGTGAGCAGCAGGGCCGCGCCCTTCGCGCAATCTATGACGGAACCGCCGCCGACCGCGATGAAGCCGTCGCAGCCTTCGCTCCGATAGGCTGCGAGCGCCGCTTCCGACGACGCGACGGTCGGATTGGCCGGCACGTCCAGAAAGCGCGGCCAGGAAGCCGCCTCTGGCGTTTCCGACAATGCAAGATCGAGCACGCCTGCGGCGGCCACGCCCCTGTCGGATACGATCAGCGGACGCTTCACACCCATACGGGTGAGTTCCGCGGCGATGAGTTTGCGGGAACCGGCCTCAATCTGAATGCGGGCGAAATACTGGATGAAGGCCATTCGCGTTAATCATCCTCAACCATGTTTATTGCAGGCCATCTGGCATGTTCAGGCAAGACTAGTCCAAGCCCCGACCATGATCCAATCGACCATGCAGATGAGGATAATAGATGGGACGAATGGGGAAGTCATTGGCATCATTGGCAGCGGGTGGCATGCGGGCGGCATGAGCAACGATGACCCCATGCTCGCCTGCGAGCCAATCACCCTGAGCGACGGATTCGTCATGGATGCGTTCGTCGACCGCCCGCAGGCGGCGCCAAAGGCGACGGTCCTGCTGCTCTCCCCCATCTTCGGCGTCGACACATCCTTCGCGCGGACGGCCAGAGCATGGTCGGACGCGGGATATACTGCGGTCGCGCCGGACTATTTCGCACGGGTGTTTCCCGGCGTCATCGCCCATAGCGAAGAAGGTTTTCGCCTGGCCATCGGCCGGGTGAAAGCCGTCGACCGCGACCGCCAGCTCTCCGACCTGCGGGAGATCGGCATGCATTTCGGGAACGGGGCTCCGCTGTTTCTCGCGGGCTATTGCGCCGGGGGAGAGCCTGCGCTCAAGCTGATGCTGGAGGGGTTCGGGGACGGCTGCGTGATTTTCCACGCTGCCCGGCTGGGGCTTTACGCCGATCGGCTGGCGTCGATTTCAGATCCCCTCGACATCCATTTCGGGGGAGAGGACACGATGGTGCCGCCCGAAGAGGTCGAGCGGGTGCGCGAGGGTTCCATTCACAACGGCAATATTCGGATCACCGTCCACCCCGGCGCGGTGCATGGCTTCACCCAGAGCGCGAGCCGGAATTATCAGGAGGCAGCGGCCACAGCGTCCTTCGCTGCGGCACGGTCTTTTCTGGATGCCGCGCTGACCGGCTAAGCCCCGGCGAGCGCGCGCTGGGACGTTTCCGGGTGGAGCGTGGCGAACGACACCGCGCCGCCGATGGCGAGGATGGCGGCCACCAGAAGCAGCGCATGATTATAGCCCGCCGCTCCCGGATGCGCGTTGATGAACAGCCCGGATACATAGGGCGAGATAGCCCCCGCGACACTCACGGTAGCCAATATGATGCCGATGTCGCGGTTGCGCCGCGCGGGTGGCAGCACCTCGCTCAGGATTGACGGCCCGAGGGTGAAGGTGACGCCGGGCAGGCTCGCGGCAAGGAGGATCAGCCCGACCTTGACCGGCGGCGCCGTCATCAGCGCCGCCGCCACGAAGGCGGCTGCCGACGCCAGTTGCATCGTCGCGATGAACAGACCCCGCGCCTGTCGCGATGGTGCGCCCCGCTTGGTCATCGCATGCGACAGACCGCTCAGCACCAGCCCGATGACACCCTGACCTGCAAATATGAGGGCAATCAGCCACCCCGTCGTGATGCCGTCATAGCCAAGCCCCGTGGTCAGCAGCGGCGCCAGCCACGCTATGCCAAAGCCAACCCCCCAGTAGGCGCAGAATCCTCCGATCAGGCTGCCGACGATTGTCCGGTCCGCCCAGACCTTCGTCCATCGGGCGGGCGGGCCGCTGCTCTTCGGGCGCGCCTCCGCCGGACGGACCGTCGCGCCGGGACCGTCCGCGCCGAAGCGGAACCAGAGAGCCAGCGCCGCGAAACTGAGCACCGCGCATGCGGCAAAGGCCGCCCGCCACCCGTAGGCGACGATGAGATAGGAAAGGATGGGCGCGCCCAGCAACGGCCCCACGGTCGTGCCGAACATGACCAGAGCCGTCGGCAGGCTGCGGTCCTCCGGCGCGAACCATTCGTGCGTCGCATTGATGATGGTCGGCGTGCCCGGCCCTTCGGCCACGCCCAGAGCGGTGCGGCAGACGACCAGCACGGCGAACGATGCCGCGAAAAGAATGGGGAGCTGCACCGTCGACCAGGCCGCGAGGAGGACGATCAGGATGATGCGGGGCGGAACGCGGTTCGCGAAAAGCAGCGCGACGACGAGGGTGGAGAGCGCATAGAGGCTGTAGAAGCTGCTGGCGATGATGCCATATTGCTGCGGCGTCAGATGCAGTTCCCGCATGATCGGGACCGCGGCCAGCCCCATGACCGCCTTGTCCAGCGAATTGACGATCTGCATGAAGAACAGGAGCAACAGGATCGTCCAGCGCAACTGCATTGCCATTCCTTCGACAGCGTCAGGATATGTTGGGGCCGACAGGCGCCGAAAAGGGCGTGACGCCGATCTGGCCGACCGGCGTCACGCGTCTTTTATCAGAAGCGATAATTGAGCGAACCGCCCCACACGCGTCCCTTGTCGATGACATAATAATAGGCGACGCCGGGCACCACGGGGGTCGAAGCAGAGTTCTGCTCACGATTGTTGAGGTTGGTCACATATCCCGAGATGGAAAGGCTTCCATCCGGCACCGTGTAGGTGATGTCGGCATTCCAGCGCCGATATTTGACCATGGGGACGAGGTTCGCTTCATCCAGGAAAGACCGGCTGCGATAGCCATAGTCGGTGTGGAAGGCGATCTTTCCGGCGTCCCCCAGTCCCAGCGTGTAGGTTCCGCCGAGATTATAGGACCATGGCGCGACGCGCGGAATATCGCGGTTCTTGTCAGCGGCGTTGATGATGCCGTCCTTGTTCAGGTCGGTCAGAACCTTGATATATTCGCCTTTGGTCCGGCCGACATTGGCGATGAGTTCAAGACCGTCGACCGGCGCTACGACCAGTTCCGCTTCCAGACCGTAGATTTTGGCGTCCGCGGCGTTGAACAGCGTGCTGACAACGCCGGTCGGGCAGGTCGTCGGGTTGATCGTGCAGTTGAAGTTGCCGTTCAGGATCATGCCCTTGAGCTTGGTGTAGAAGCCCGACAGGTTCAGGCGCGCCCTCCGGTCGAAGAATTTGCTTTTGACGCCCGCCTCGAAGGAATCCAGATCCTCCTGATCGAAGACGCCGGGGTCCGCCGCGCTGGCCCGGCGGACGTTATAGCCGCCGCTCCGCACGCCCTTGCTGTAAGATGCATAGGCCATGACATCGGGCGTCGCCTGCCATTGCAGGCCGAAATGCGGCGTCAGGGCGTTCCAGCTCTTCTTGGCGTTCAGCGCGTCTGCGCCGTTAAAATTGCATATCTGCGTCACGAGATTACAGGGGCGGGCGCCCGACGATCTGGCGACATGCGCTTCCTTTTCCTCCCAGGAATAGCGCAGACCGGCGGTCGCGGTCAGGGTCGGGGTGACATGCACGTCGGCCTGCCCGAACACGCCCCAGCCCTTCTGGTCGATGGAACCGCCACCTTCTGTGATCGCGCCGCCCGCCAGATCGCGACGGTCGGTTGCGAACAGATGCTGCTTGAACAGGAACAGGCCGGTGGTGAGATCGAGCAGGCTGCCGAAGCTGCCGGCATAGCGAAGTTCGTTGCTATACTGGTCCTGATTGAGATTATCCTGCGCATGGTTGATGAGCGTAGGCCCGGAATCGAAGTCCCGGCCCGACGCCTGATGCAGCTTCCTGTAGCCGAAGAGGTTGGTGATGCGGCCATTGCCGAAGCCCACGTCGATGTTGGTTTCGGACGTGAAGTCGGTCGCCGATATGTCGGTATAACCGGCATAATCCTGCGTGATCTGGAACTTCCGGGGATTGAGGTAGATATTGCGCGACACGATGCCGTCGCCCTTCTGTTCCAGATGCTGGAAGATGAAGGTCTGTTCGACGCCGGGCGCGATGTTGATCTGGATGGTCGGACGGACGAACCATGTATTGTCGCCGCCGGTGTGACGCCGGAGAGTCTGATTGTAGAACCAGCCGCCGTCATGCTTGCGATAGACGGTGAGCTTGGCGAGCACGGCGTCGCCGACGATCGGACCGCTGACCGTCGCGGCGGCCTTGACCGTGTCGCCGGTGCTGTAATCGACCTGGAAGCGCCCCGAAAGTTCCTTGGTGGGACGGGCGGTGCGGACGACGACAGCGCCGCCCGTGACGTTGCGCCCGAACAATGTGCCCTGCGGACCGCGCAGGATTTCGACGCTTTCGATGTCGAAATTATCGAGCACCTGTCCGCCATTGACGCCCTGATAGATGCCGTTGACGAACAGGCCGACGCTGGGTTCGACCGATGCCGTCGCGGTATTCGCGCCGAGGCCGCGGACCGTGAAGTTGGCAAGCCCCTTGATGGTGCCATTGGGTTCCAGCGCGACGTTGGGCGCATAGGTGCCCATGTCGCGCAGGGTCGTCACATGCATCGTTTCGATCTGGGCGCCGGAAAAGGCGGTCAGCGCAATCGGAACGCGCTGGGCTTCCTCCGCCTTGCTCTTCTTCTGCGCGGTGACGATGATGTCGTCGAGCAGGCTTCCCTCGCTCCGGCGGGGGGCGGACTGGGCATTCTCGGCGGTCGTGGAGGACGGTGGAGCGCCGTCCGCATCCTGCGCGAGGGCGGGGTTTGCCGCCCCGGCGAGCGCGGTTGCCGCCAGCAATATCGCCATTTGGCTATGTCGTGTCATGATTTTATCCCCTCATGAATATACGGCCGATTTTCCCGGTCCGCTGTTGTAAATGCGTGTCGTTCAGCCTGCTGGTTGCGGCTCCTCAATTCCGAATTCCGCGAAGACTTCGCTGGTGTGTTCGCCCAGCATCGGCGGCGGGCGGAAGTCGATGTCCCGGCTGCCGTCGACCCGGTAGGGCCGGTGGAGACTGGCGATCGGCCCCATTTCCGGATGGTCGATCGTGTAGAAGGGCGCGAGATGCGCGACCTGCGGATCGTCCGCCAGTTCATCGACCGTATGTTCGGGCGCGAAGGGCACATCGGCGCCTTCGAGCTTGCCGAGCCAGTGGTCTCTGGGATGTTCGCCGAACACCATGTTGAGGGCTTCGGCCAGAGCCTCATAATTGCGGATGCGATCCATGCGGCCCGGATAGCGGGTGATGAGGTCCGGGCGCTCGATGGCGTTGCACAGGGCTTCCCAGAATTTGTCCGGCGAGGAAATGTGAAGGCCGATGCGCTTTCCATCGCCGCAGGTGACGGAATAGGCCTGCGACATGGCGCCGCGCTGGAGCACTGCGGGCGGCTTTCCGGTCGCGAGAAACTGCCCGATCGGCTCCAGCCCGAAGGCCATGGTCGCTTCGAGCATCGTGATGTCGATGGAACGCGCCACGCCGGTGCGTTCACGTTCCAGCAGCGCGCCCAGGATGGCGCTGGCCGCATACATGCCGGTCGCCGCGTCCGACACCGCCGGACCCAGAACGCGCGGATCGTCATTGACCTTGAAGCGCGACATCCAGCCGGACAGCGCCTGCCCCACATTGTCGAAGGCGGGCCGCAGCGCATAGGGACCGGTCTGGCCAAAGCCGCTGATCGCGCATGTCACGAGCCGGGGGTAATCGGCGCGCAGGCGCTCCTGCGAAAGGCCGAGCTTTTCCATCACGCCCGGCCGCATGTTGAACAGCAGAACGTCCGCGCGCTCGATCAGCGCGAGGAGCGCCGACCGGCCCGGAGATTTGCCATAGTCGATGACGGCGGAACGCTTGTTGCGATTGTGCGCCTGAAAGTGCGGGCTGTATTTGCCGCCGTCGAACTGACGAAAAGGATCGCCTTCGGGCCGTTCGACCTTGATGACGTTGGCACCCATTTCCGCGAGCATCAATCCCGCGAGCGGACCGGTGATAAAACTGCCAAGTTCTATTACGACAATTCCATCAAGCATCCGCACGAACGGTTCCCCTCATTATCTTCTAGATTGATGGAGCCGATGTTATAGGGGGAAGAAGGACGCCGCATCCCGCCCAGAGCGAATGCCCTTTATTCATGCCGTCTATCGCGGCGGGCCGGGCGGGCGCGCGCAAGTCCCTATAGCGGCAAAAAAATCTGCGCGGGGGTTCGCCGCGGTCATCGGCGAGGGGCCGCCGCCCCCTTAGCTTCGCATATTTCCCGCAAGTTTTGACATAAAGTTGCGCGGACATCGCTCGGGCCGGACGGGTCCGGTCCAAGGCTGGCAGATGGGGCGGCCGTAGGAAAGAAGCGGGCAGCCCTGACTGCCCCTGACCTCTCTCCCTACGACACCGCCCGGTCGCGGTTACTCCAGTGCGGCGCCCGCAGCGCGACCTTGTTGACCTTTCCCTGCGGCAGGCGCGGCAGATCGTCGACGATATAGACGCGCTGGGGGCGCTTATATCCCGCGATCTGGGTCCGGCAGTGCGCGATCAGCGCGGCTTCGTCGACAGGCGCGTCCAGCACGACATAGGCAACCACCGCTTCGCCCCAGCGCGCGTCGGGCACGCCGATCACGGCAGCTTCGGTAACGGACGGATGGCTGAGCAGTGCGTCCTCGACCTCGCGGCTGTAGACATTCTCTCCGCCGGAAATGATCATGTCCTTCTTGCGGTCGACGATGAACAGGAAGCCGTCCTCGTCCAGCCGGCCCACGTCGCCGGTGCGCAGCCAGCCGTCGTTGAACGCGGCCTGCGTCAGATCGGGCATGTTCCAGTAGCCGCTCATCAGGCCGGGAGACTTCACCTCGATCTCGCCGACGCCGCCCATCGGCTGGGGATTGCCCGCTTCGTCCATGATCCGCAGGCTCGTCCCCGGAAATGGCTGACCGGCGGAACTCAGACGCTCCCGCTCCTTCTCATTGCCCGAAAGGCTGGCCTGGAAGGGCAGCAGGATCGTGTTCGTGATATTTTCGGTCATGCCGTAGACCTGGGCGAAGATGGAGCCGAACCGGTCGGTCGCCTGCACCATGTCTTCGGCGGGCACAGGCGCCGAGCCATAGTTGATCTGCCGGATCGAAGAGACGTCCCGTCGCGCGGAATTCGGATGTTCGACGAGGCGCTTGACCATGACGGGGGCGAAATGGGCGACGGTGGGCCGTTCGCGCTCCATCAGGTCCAATATGGCCGCTTCGTCGAACTGCTGGAGAAGGATGCATGCGCCGCCGAGATATTGGGTGGCGCTCCATTCGATCTTTGCACCCGAATGGAACAGCGGCATGACCACGATCATGCAGTCGGTGGGCCGCAGCCCCGCCGTGCCGCTGATGACCCCGGCGGCGCGGGCGAGCGCGCCCTGGCTGACCATCACGCCCTTGGCCCGGCCGGTCGAGCCGGACGTGTAGATGATGTGTGCAATGTCTTCGGGCCGGATCGCGATGTCCGGAGGTGTGGGCTTTCCGGAGGCGAGCAGCCGCTCATAGGGGCTGGCGAAATCGTCGGACGCGCCGATGAGCACCACGCGCTCCACCGGCGTGTTGACGAGCGCGCGCGTTTCTTCCCACAGGCCGAGCATCTGCTGGTCCACGAACAGGACGTCGGGCGCGCTGTCGTCGACGATGGCGGCGAGTTCGGCCGGAGCCAGACGCCAGTTCAGCGTCACCGCGACGAAACCGCCGCTTTCGGCCGCGCCGAAGATTTCGAGATATTCCGAACGGTTTCTGGACAGGATGGCGAGGCGGCTGCCGCGCGACAGGCCGAACTCCCCGCCAATCGCATTGGCCAGCGACCAGATGCGGTGCGCATGCTGGCGATGCGTATAGGCGCGGCCTTCGTTCCTGACCGCGGGGCGGTCGCCGTGGAGCGTCGCGTTGCGGCGGATGATGCCCGCCATCGTATCAAGCATAAGCAATCCTCAGTTATTGGCGGGATGAACAGCCATCGGCGAAGCGGTATCGGGCCGGGGGCCGCGCGTCCTGAGATGCGGAGGCGCCAGAAGGCAGATGAGCGCGATGGCGACGACCGCCGCCACGGCGAAACCGAGCAGGACCGTCGAATAGCCGCCGGTCCAGTCCGCGCTGAAACCCACCGCCGTCGGCCCGATGGTCGATCCCATGGCCAGCGCCGAAAAGCTGAAGGAATTGACGCGGCCGAACGCCCGCATGCCGAATTTCCGGCGCAGCACATAGGGCATGATGTCGGATTCCGCGCCGAGGCCGCCGCCGATCAGCATCACGCCAAGGATGGCGGTCGCGCTGCCGAAATTCAGACCCAGCAGCACGCAGCCGAGCGCCTGTCCGCCGAGGAACAGGATGGCGGGAAAGCGGACGCCGAACCAGTCGATGAGCACGCCGCTCGCCAGCCGGGCGGTGATCGAACCGATGCCGATGGCCGACAGGGCGATGACCGTCTGCTGCGGGCTGAGGCCTCTGGTTTCGAGGACGCCGACCAGATGCACCGCAGTGCCGTTCGTCACCATCGCGATGAGAAAGAAGGCCAGCGCCAGCATCCAGTATCCCGGCGTCCGCAGCACCTCACCGAAGAGCATGCCGTCGAGCGGCGCAGCCTCCGCGCCTGCCGACACGGGCGCGGCATTCCGGCGCGGCACCAGCAGGGCGGCATTGGCGACGCCGGCGAGCAGGATGATGCCGCCCATGACGATCCATGCGCCGCGCCAGCCATAGCTTCCCACAACGGCGGCGCTCAGTTGCGGCATGACGATCTGGCCCACGCCCAGCCCGATGACGCCCAGCGAAATGGCAAGGCCGAGCCGCCGGTCGAAGAATTTGGGGAGGCTGTAGAGATAGACGGACGGCAACGTGGCCGCGCCGAAAATGCCGACCAGCACCGCGACAAGGATGAAGATGCGGAAATCCGCCGGGATCAGGCCGAACGACATGATCGCCAGCGGCATGGCGATGCTGCCTGTCAGGGCGACGATGCGCGCGCCCCGGCGGTCGATCCACCATCCCACGAACGGCGCGAGCAGGGCCACGGTGAGCGACGCGAGCGCCGGGGCCATGGCGAACTGGCCGTGGCTCCAGCCGAATTCGCGGGCCATCGGCGCGAGGATGACGCCGGAGGAATATTGGAAAAAGGGCGAGATGCAGAACAGCAGGCCCAGAAAGCAGCTCAGGACCACGGACCATGGGTTTCTGATCGGCGCTGGCGGAGAGGCGTTCATGGCCGGGTATTCCTCATTCTGGACAGGGTCTGGTCGGTCATCGCATCAGCGCGCCGCCGTTGACGTCGATTGTGGCGCCCGCGATGTAGGAGCAGTCCTCCGACAGCAGGAAGCAGGCGACGTTCGCAATGTCTTCGGGCGACGCGATGCGGTGCAGCGGGGCGCGCGCCTCCAGCGCCTTCATCATGTCGGCATTTACGAAGCGCCTGAACTCTTCGGTCGCGACGCTGCCGGGCGCGATGGTGTTGACGATGATGTCATGGGGCGCGAGATCGAGCGCCGCCTGCCGCGCGAGGCCGACGATCGCGGCCTTCGACGCCGGATAGGCCGGGCCGGTCATCGACCCGCCGAGCTGTCCCGTAATCGAGGAAAAGAGCAGGATGCGCGTCGCGGGGAGCGGATTGGCCACGCGCAGGCGGGCGAACTTGCGCAGACACAGGAAGGTGCCGGTGGCATTGAGGTCGAGCGTGCGGGTCCATTCGTCGAGGCTGACGGTCACGATGCTGGAAGGGGCCGCGGGGGTGCCGAGCGGCCCGCCCGTCGCGACGACCAGCTTCGACGGCCGGCCACGCGCCTCGACAGCCTCGAAGACGGCATCGACCGATGCTTCGCTCGTGACGTCCGTCCGCAGGAAAAAATGCCCCTGTCCGGGCAGCGTAGCCAGAATTTCGGTGGCGCGGGCTTCGTTCATGTCGAGGATGGCGACCGGATGGCCGGTTTCGGCCAGCTTCCGGCAAATCGCGCTGCCGATGCCGCCCGCGCCGCCCACGACGATGGCCATGTCGCCCGCGCATGAGACCATTCCCCTGCTTCCTCTCCGTTTCGCGTCTTTCGGGCGATCCTAATCGGGCGGCCCTTTGTCCGCACTGCCCCGTCCGCCAATAATAACTATTCATAATATGGATGGTGCGACAGGCCAAAGGCGGATAGGCTTGCCGAGAGAGGGTGGTGACATTGGCAGTATGAATATACGCGACATCGACCTGAATCTGCTCGTCGTGTTCGACGCGATCATGCAGACGCGCAGCGTGACCGCGGCGGCAAGGCAGCTCAATCGCGCGCAGCCCACGATCAGCCACTCGCTCAACCGGCTGCGGCAGCTTTGCGGAGACACGCTGTTCGTGCGGACGCGGGCGGGTCTGGAACCCACGCCGCTGGCCCGGTCGATCGCGATTCCGGTCGGCGAAGCGCTGGCGCTGGTCCAGCGCAGCCTGTCCGCGTCCGCCCGCTTCGACCCGGCGACCGCGCAGGCGACCTTCACCCTGCTGATGTCCGACATCGGGCAGGTGGGACTGCTGCCGGTGCTCGTCAAACATGTCCGCGCGGTGGCTCCGGGCATTTCGCTGATCGCGACCCAGTTGCCGCGCGAACTTTATGGCGAAGCGCTGGAAAGCGGACGGGCGGACCTGGCCATCGGCGCGCTTCGGCATCTGAGCAACGGCTTCTACCAGCAGCGCCTGTTCGACGACGAATATGTCTGCGTGGCGTGGAAGGACCATCCCACCATCGGCGATCAGGTGACGCTGGAACAATATATTCACGCCGATCATGTCGGCATCATCTCACCGGGGCTTTCGGAGATCGAGATCGAGCGGCTGCTGCTGCCGCCCGGCCGGTCCCGCCGGATCGTCGTGCGCGTGCCGCATTATCTGGCGGCACCGGCCCTGCTGGCGGGGACGGAGCTGCTCGTCACCATCCCCAGCAAGGTGTTGCAGTCGTTCAACGGCCGCGAGCATCTGAAGCTCGTCAGGCTGCCGATCGAAGCGCCCAAGCTGCGCGTCCATCAATATTGGCACGAGCGCGCGCTGAACGACACCGCGAACAAATGGATGCGCAATGTGGTCGCGCACCTGTTCGTGGACTGGACCGGCGAACCGCGCGACCCCCGGCAGATCGCGCGCATCGGCCTGCCGCATCCCGAGGCGATACTCGCGCCCGAAAGCGAAGCCTAGGAAATGCCGGATCTTTCCGCCCACGCGCGGGCATGCGCCACAAATTCGAGCGCGACCGGCGAGGCCGACAGCCGGTTCCAGGCGAGGCCGAATGTGACCGATTCGAACGGCTGAGGCGGATCGGCTGCGCGCAGCGGCCGGAAGCAGACGCCGTGCATGCGCAGCCGCTCGGCCGACGCGGGCACGATGGCCACGCCCTCCCCGCAGGCAACGATGCCGACGACAGCCTCCGTCGAAGGGGCTTCATGCGCGATGACAGGTTCGAAACCCGCGATCCGGCATTGTGCGTGAAGGTCGGCATGATAGCTGAAGCCGCGTCGCGGTTCGTAGGTCACGAACGGACTGGACGCGAGCTGCTGGATGGCGATGGCACCCTCCGTCGCGGCGAGCGGATGCGTGGCCGGCAGTGCCACGGCCAGCGTTTCCCGATAGACCGTCAGGGTCGCGAGCAGTTCGTCGAGGATGGGCTCGCGGATCAGGCCGACGTCGATCCGGGCTTCGCGCAGCGCCTCGATCTGTTCGATCACCGGCATGGAGATGAACCGTATCGTGACATCGGGCGAAGCGGCGCGAAAGCCCTGAACCAGACTGGGCCAGAGCGAATAGAGGGTCGATCCGCCGAAGCCGAGTTTGAGGGTGCCTCTTCGCCCGGCGGCGATGCTCTGCGCCTTTTCGCCAGCTTCGCTGACATCGGCCAGTATCCGGCGCGCATCTTCGACGAGGCTCATTCCCGCCGAGGTCAGCGATACGCGGTGCGTATCGCGCACGAACAATGTCGCCTGAAGCTCCTCCTCCAGTTGCGCGATGGCGCGGCTGAGCGGCGGCTGGGACACGTTGCATCGCGCCGCGGCGCGCGTGAAATTGAGTTCCTCGCTAAGGACGAGGAAATAGCGAAGCTGACGCAGATCCATGGCTATACGAATAAGGTATAGCTGCGCGTCCTACAATATATTTCCCCCGCTCCCCTCCCTCTCCCATCACAGGGGCGTGTGAGGGAGCATCATGACCGACCGCATTGAACGCCTGACTTTCGACCAACTCGCCCCGGCCGCGCAATCCGTTCTGGAAGCGCGCGTCAAGCGCCTGGGCTATCTCGGGGAATTTTTCCGCTGCACCGGGCATCAGCCCGCCATTCTCGTGCCGTTCATGGAAATGACCGAGGCGTTGAAAAAGGCGCTGCCCGACCGGCTGACGGAACTGGGCGCGCTGACCGTCGCGTCGGTCATGGGCAACGACTATGAGCGCCACCAGCATGAGCGGCTGTCGCGCAAGCTGGGCTTCGGGGAGGATTGGGTCGCCGCCGTCGAGCAACTGGCCCCGGACACCGCGCCCGGCCTGTCCGACGCCGAGCGCGCGGTCCAGCGGCTCGTCATCGCGGCCATCGAACAGCGCGGTCACGATGTCGGCCCGCTGCTGGAAACCGCCATAGACCATATTGGACCGGATCAGGCCATTGCGGTCCTGTTTCTAGTGGGACGCTATCTGACGCACGCGATCATCGTGAACGCCCTGTCGCTCGCGCCCCCGGTCCCGTCGATATTCGAAGAGGAAACACAAGGATGAGCGATCCGATCTGGATCACCGAACAGGACGTCGTCGACCTCATGTCGCTGCCGCAGGCCATCGGCGCGCTTCAGGACGGGCTTCGGCAGGAAGCCGCCGGCAAGGCGATCAACATGGTCAAGACCCATGCTGTATGGGACGGGCATTCGACCCTCCATGCGATCGGCGCGGTGATCGAGGGGCGCGGCGTGGTCGGCACGAAGACATGGGCGCACACCGCGCGCGGCGCGATGCCGCTGCTGATCCTGATCGACGCGAACGACGGCGCGGTGCTCGCCATCGTCGAGGCGTTCGCGCTGGGCCAGATGCGCACCGGGGGCATCAGCGGCGTCGCCACCGGCGCGATGGCGAAGGCCGACGCGAAGACCATGGCGATGATCGGCGCGGGCAAGCAGAGCATCACCCAGATCGCGGCGGTGAATGCGGTTCGTCCGCTCACCCGCCTTGCCGTCTGGAGTCCCACCCCCGCCAATCGCGAAGCGCTGGCGCAGGCGGCGGGCGAAGCGCTCGGCATCGACGCCGTGGCGGCCGCCACGCTGGAAGAGGCGCTGGACGGCGCCGACATCGTGACTCTCGCCACGCGCGCGACCGCACCGTTTCTGGAGCGCGACATGCTCGCGCCGGGCACGCATCTGAACGCAGTAGGCGCGATCCTGCCCGACCGGGTGGAGTTCGCGACCGACCTGCTGGAGCGCGCGACCGTCATCGCCGCCGACAGCGTGCCGCAGATCCGCAAGCATAGCCGCGAGTTCATGGACGCGTTCGGATCGGACGAAGAGGCGTGGAAGCGGGTGCGTCCGGTGTCGGAACTGGTCGCGGCGAACGCCAGCCGTCCCGCCGATGCCGATCTGACCGTGTTCAAGGCGATGGGGATGGGCATTTCCGACCTCTCGCTCGGCGTCGTTCTGCTGGAGAGCGCGCGCAAGGCCGGTGTCGGCCGTCCCGTCCCCCGTCCCGGCCGCGCCAAGCCGCGCCTGACGAACCGCTGAAACAGGAGCCATGTCGATGACCCAACCTCTTTTCATTGATGCAAGCGGCGCTCTTCCCGAAAAGGATGCGCCCTGGGATCCGATCGTCATCACCAAGGAGCAGATCGACGCCGAGGTCGAACGCCTCGCCGCGCTGCCGCGTCCGGAAAATGGCCGCCGCCGCTCCTTCTTCCAGCATCCGCGCAACCAGCGCTCCATCGGCCTTGCCCCCGGCATCCAGGTGTCGCTGGACGTGCTGCTGCCCGGCGAGGAGACCAGCACGTTCCGCCAGAATTCGACGCAGGTGAATTTTGTCATCCGCGGGCGCGGCGAAACCGAGATCAGCGGCAAGCGTCGCCAGACGGCGCTGCACGATGTGTGGAACACGCCGTCGATGCGCATCTATCGCCACAAGAATATCGGCGATGATCTTTATGTGCGGCTGACCTACAGCAACGGATCGCTGCTGGAGATGATGAACATCCACGTCGTCGAGGAAAATCCGCAGCCGCTGCTGAAGAGCATCGATCAGGATGTGGAGCAGCCGGAACCGGATGCGCGCCGTCAAAGCCCCTATGGCACCTTCCAGCTCAATGAAGAGGGCGCATGGATGATGCCCTATGAGACGGTCATCAACCCGCCGTCCGTCACCAGCCCCGCCCTATACTGGCCATGGGAAGATGTCCGTCATCACCTCGACAAGCTGGAGGCGCTGGGCAAGGACTATATCGGCCGCCGTCTCTACCTGCTCTACAATCCGATGACGGGTCGCACCAACGGCACCACGCCCAATTTCTTCGCGACGATGACGGTCCGTCCGCCCAAGATCGTCGACCGCCCGCATCGCCATTCGTCGGCGGCGGTGAACTATTATTTCTCGGGATCGGGCCGCTCGACCGTCGAGGGCAAGACCTATGAGTGGAAGGCGGGCGACCTCATGCTGTCCGCGCCCGGCTGGTCCGTGCACAATCATGCCAGCTATGACGAGCCGGTCTATGAACTGACGATCCAGGATCAGCCGCTCAACATCGCCATGGAGTCCCTTCTGTGGCAGGAGAGCCTGAAGGAGCCGCCCGCGCTGCTCGGCGCCGAGGAAGGCTTCATTACGAACCGGGCCGCGGCGACGGCCTGACGGGGGATGGCATGAGTCT
This sequence comes from Sphingobium amiense, assembly GCF_003967075.1. Taxonomy (NCBI): domain Bacteria; kingdom Pseudomonadati; phylum Pseudomonadota; class Alphaproteobacteria; order Sphingomonadales; family Sphingobiaceae; genus Sphingobium; species Sphingobium amiense. The sequence goes on along the minus strand of NZ_AP018664.1, from coordinate 3,925,913 downwards.
GGACCAACAAACGATAGAAGCGGCAGCCGCTGAGCTCGACGCGGCGGAACGCGATCGGGTCCAGATCCCGCTGCTGAGCGACGACCATCCGGACATGACGATGGACGACGCCTACGCCATCCAGGCGGAATGGGTGCGGCGCAAGCGCGCGGCGGGCGACGATCTCGTCGGCTTCAAGATCGGCCTGACATCGAAGGCGATGCAGGCCGCCCTGTCCATCGACATCCCCGATTCGGGCGTATTGCTGCGAAGCATGGTCTTCGAAAATGGCGCGCGCATCCCGACGAACCGGTTCATCCAGCCGCGCGTCGAGGCGGAAATCGCTTTCGTCATGAAGGCGCCGCTTTCCGGCCGGAAGCTGACCGGCGCGGATATTCTGGCGGCCACCGACTATATCGCGCCCGCGCTCGAAATCCTCGACACGCGCATCACGCGGAAAGACCCGCGGTCGGGCAGGCTCCGCACCGTGCTGGACACGATTTCCGACAATGCCGCCAATGCGGGCATCGTGATGGGGACGCCATGGCATGATTTCGGGTCGGTCGATCTTCGCTGGATCGGCGCGATCGTTGCGCGCGACGGCGAGGTCGAGGAAACCGGGCTTGGCGCGGGCGTGCTGAACGATCCGCTGCTGTCGGTTTCATGGCTCGCGGACCGGCTCGCCACCTATGGCGACCGGATCGAGGCGGGGCAGATCATTCTGTCGGGTTCGTTCATACGTCCCGTCGAAGCGCCGCCGGGGTCGGCGATCACGGCGGACTTCGGTCTATTGGGGACGGTCGAATGTCAGTTCTGAAAACGGGGAAGCCAGCGGCATGAGCGCCAATATGTTCAAGGCCGCCATCGCCGAAGGGCGCCCGCAGATCGGATTGTGGCAGGCGCTCGCGTCGCCCTATACAGCGGAAATCTGCGCGGGTGCGGGCTTCGACTGGCTGCTGATCGACGGGGAGCATGCGCCCAACGACCTGCCCCTGATCCTGTCGCAATTGCAGGCGGTCGCCCCTTATGACGCGGAAGCGGTCGTTCGTCCGCCGGTCGGCGACCCGGTGCTCATCAAGCAGCTTCTCGACATCGGCGTCCGCAACCTCCTCGTCCCCATGGTCGAAAGCGCGGCGCAGGCCGAACTGCTGGTGCGCGCGACCCGCTATCCCCCGGCGGGCATTCGCGGCGTCGGCTCCGCCATCGGCCGCGCGAGCCAGTGGAACCGGACGCGGAACTATCTTCACAGGGCGGAGGAAGAAATCTGCCTGCTGTTGCAGGTGGAGAGCGTGGCCGGACTGGCCGCGATTACCGAAATTGCCGCGAAAGATGGCGTCGACGGCGTGTTCATCGGACCGTCCGATCTGGCCGCCGCTCTGGGGCATCTGGGCGATCCGGGCCATGCGGAAGTGCAGAAAGCAATCGAAGACGGCATCGCGAAGATCCGCGAGGCGGGCAAGGCGGCGGGCATATTGATCGCCGACGAAGCGCTGGCGCGCCGCTACCTCGACCTTGGCGCGAGCTTCGTGGCGGTGGGAACGGACGTGACGATCCTCGCGCGCGGAGCGGAGGCGCTCGCCCGGCGTTTCAGGTCGACCGACGCCGCACCGGCGGCTGGCCCAAAACAGGTATATTGACATGCTCCAGACAGACCTCGCTCCGCCGCCCCCCGGCAACGCGCCCTTCACCATCTCGGTCAATCCGGCCACCGGCGAGGAAGTGGGGCGCTACCCGTGCCATGACGTCGCAGCGCAGGACGCTGTTCTGGATGCCGCGCGCGATGCGCAGCGGAACTGGGGCGGTATCGACGCGCAGGAACGCGAGCGTTTCTTCGTCCGGCTGGGCGCGGTGCTGAGAGACCGGATCGACCTGCTGGCAGGCCTGATTACGGCAGAAATGGGCAAGCCTGTCACGGCGGCCAAAGCCGAGATCGAGAAATGCGCGTTTCTGTGTGACTGGTATGCGGAGAATGCCGCGACGCTGCTGCGCGACGAAGAGCCGGACGTCGGCGGCAACGGCGCGGCGCGGGTCGTCTATCAGCCGCTCGGCACGATATTGGGCGTGATGCCGTGGAATTTCCCCTTCTGGCAGGTGCTGCGGGCTGCGGTTCCGATCATGGCCGCAGGCAATGCCTTCGTGCTGAAGCACGCCGACAATGTGCAGGGATCGGCGCGCGCCCTTGCCGATGCATTCGACGCGGCGGCTTTCCCGGCGGGCCTGTTCGGCGTCCTCAACGTCCGGCGGCACGACCTGTCCCGGCTGATCGCGGACAGCCGGATTGCAGCGGTGACGGTGACGGCAGGTGCCGCCGCCGGGGCGGCCATCGCCGCCGATGCGGGCCGCAACCTGAAAAAATCGCTCCTCGAACTGGGCGGCACCGATCCCTTCATCGTTCTGGCCGATGCCGATCTGGATCGTGCCGTGGAAGCCGCCGTTACCGCACGGTTCCAGAATTGCGGTCAGGTCTGCATCGCCGCCAAGCGGCTGATCGTGGAGCGTCCGGTCTTAGCGGCCTTTACCGAACGGTTCGTGGCGGCGGTCCGCAAACTTGTGCAGGGCGACCCCGGCGACGCCGCGACCCAGCTCGGGCCGATGGCGCGGGACCGCGCGCGGCAGGAACTGCATGCGCAGGTTGCGGAAAGCGTCCGGCGTGGCGCGACCGTGCTGCTGGGCGGAGAGGTTCCGGAAGGGGCGGGCTATTATTATCCCGCGACGGTGCTGACCGATATTACACCCGACATGCCGGTATTCCGCGAAGAGACGTTCGGCCCGGTCGCCCCCATCATCGTCGCGGAAGATGCCGAGGATGCGATCCGCATCGCCAATGACAGCGATTTCGGCCTTGCAGGCGCGCTATGGAGTTCGGACGCCGCGAAAGCCCATGCGATAGCGAAGCGGCTTGAGACCGGCGGCGTGTTCATCAACGGCATCGCCGCATCCGATCCGCGCGTCCCGATCGGCGGCATCAAGGCGAGCGGTTTCGGCCGGGAACTGTCGCATTTCGGGCTTCGTGAATTCTGCAACGCCAAGCTCGTCTGGGCGCGCGACTAGGCTATAGGGTTCGGATCGAACTCAGAGAAAAACGACTTGGGAGGATGGCTTGCCGCTCAGATTCGCCGAACCCGCCGAAGGTGCCTATCACTTTCCCCTGACCATCCGGCATCTGCTCGACGGCGTCGTCACAAAGGCTGGCGACCAGCAGATCGTCTATCGGGACAGCGGCAGCTACGGATATCGCGATCTGGTGAACCGGATCGGGAAGCTCGCAAGCCTGCTGAATGGCCTTGGCGCCGAACAGGGGCAGACGGTCGCCGTTCTCGACTGGGACAGCAACCGCTATCTGGAGGCCTATTTCGCGGTCCCGATGATGGGCGCGGTGCTCCAGATGGTGAATATCCGCATGACCCCGGCGCAGATCGCCTACACGCTGGAAAAGGCGGATGCACAGATATTGCTGGTGCACCGGGATTTTTTCCCGGTCATCGAGGAAATTCTGCCGTCCCTGCCGCAGATAAAGGCGTGCGTCGCGATCATGGACGGCGGGGGCGACGACCTGCCGTCCTGGGCCGCGGGAGAATATGAGCAACTGGCCGCCGCGGCGTCCCCGGATTATCCCTTCGTCGATTTCGACGAAAATGCGCTGGCGACGATCTTCTTCACCACGGGAACGACCGGCAATCCCAAGGGCGTGTGCTTTTCGCACCGCCAGCTTGTCCTGCACACGCTGGCCGCCGCCGGATCTTTCGGCGCATCGTCCGCTTCTCCCGGCCTTGGCGTGGGCGACGTCTATATGCCGCTGACGCCGATGTTCCATGTGCATGCGTGGGGATTGCCCTATGTCGCCACCATGCTGGGCCTCAAGCAGGTCTATCCCGGCCGCTATGAGCCGGACATGATCTGCCACCTGCGCCGTCAGCATGGCGTGACCTATTCCCATTGCGTGCCGACCGTGTTGCGGATGGTCATCGACGGCGCCCGCGCGTCCGATGTCGATCTTGGCGGCTGGAAGATGACGATTGGCGGGTCCGCCCTGACCGCCGCGCTCTGCGCCGAAGCGCTCGCGCTGGGGATGGATGTCGGGACGGGCTATGGCATGTCCGAAACCTGCCCCTTCATCGCGAAGGCGGCGCGGCGCACGGACGAGCAATGGACCGACGATGACGCACAGGTGACGGCGCTGAGCGCGACGACGATCACCGTCCCGCTGGTCAGCATGCAGATCGTCGATGACGCCATGACCCCCCAGCCCCATGACGGCCTGTCGCGCGGCGAACTAGTGCTGCGCGCGCCATGGCTCACGCCCTGCTATCTGGGCGATGCGAAGGCTTCGGACGATCTCTGGCGGGGCGGCTGGCTGCATACGCAGGACATTGCGACGATTGACAGCGAGGGGCGGCTTTCGATCCGCGACAGGCTGAAAGACGTCATCAAGACGGGCGGCGAGTGGCTGGATTCCGTGCAACTGGAAGAGCTTGTGGCGATGGCTGCCGGGGTCGAGGAAGCCAGCGTGATCGCCGTGCCCGACGAAAAATGGGGCGAGCGTCCGCTGGCGGTGGTGGTGCCCAAGGCAGGCGCCAGCCTGTCGCTCGACATCATCAACGATCCGCTGGATCGCTCCATTTCGAAGGGCGAATTGCCCAGATATGCACGGCTTGACCGCATCGAAATCATCGACCGCCTGCCGCGCACCAGCGTAGGCAAGATCGACAAAAAGGCTCTTCGATCCAGATTTGCATGATCCGGCCGGACGACCGGCAGCTTTGACGGATCAGCTTCGTAAAAGGCACATCGCACGCGTCCATCAGTTACATTTTTCATTATATGTTTTTGGTAATATGTTAAAAGCGACAGCCTGCGTCCGTCGCGCCATCATCGGAGAAACGATATGCCGTTCGATCCAAAGTCCGTCGCGCGCGCCTTTGTCGAAGCGCTCGCCCATGAGCCTCTCGATAGAGCGGTTGCCCGCTTCGGCGACGAGAACACCATTTTCTGGATTTTGGGCATGGGCGTCCTTTCGCCGCAGCAACTCGCGGGCATCGGCGCGGCATTGGCCGAAGCGGCGGCCGGCCCGGCGACCATGATCGTTCACGACGTCATCGCAGACGGCAACAAGGTAGCGGTGGAAGCGGAATCCCGAATGCCGCTCAAAAATTCAACGATCTATAACAATAAATATCATTTCAAGATCATATTCGAAAACGAGAAAATCTCGCAGATCAGGGAATATGGCGACACAAAGCATGTTCACGATATTTTCGGATCATAATATTTCTGCAAAACATATTTAGGATCGGGATGAGTTATGATGGGAAATATGGCATGACGCGGTTACGATTTGGTGCGTTTCTTGCGCCACATCACCCGGTTGGGGAACATCCTCTTCATCTGTTCAGGCGCGATCTGGCGTTCGCGTCCCATCTCGACCGCATGGGGTTCGACGAACTGTGGGTGGGCGAACATCATTCGTCCGGCTGGGAAACCATCGGTTCGCCGGAGATGTTTCTCGCCGCCGCAAGCCAGATAACGAACCGGATCGGGCTGGGCACGGGCGTGGTGTCCCTCCCCTACCATCACCCCTTCACCGCCGCGCAGCGCATGGTTCAGCTCGACTATATGTCGGGCGGGCGCGCGATCTTCGGCACCGGTCCCGGCGCGCTCCAGTCCGATGCGCGCATGTTCGGCATCGACTCGCTGGTCCAGCGCGACCGGCAGGACGAGGCGCTGGGCGTCATCGTCAGGCTGCTGGAAGGCAAGGAACCTGTGACGCACGAGTGCGAGTGGTTCTCGCTTCAGGATGCAAGGCTCCAGCTCCTTCCGCTTCAGGAGAAGCTGCCGCTGGCGGCGGCATCCTCGATCAGCCCTTCCGGGATGAAGCTGGCTGGAAAATACGGCATCGGCGCGATCTCCATCGCATCCGCGTCATCGTCGGGCCTGCAGGCATTGCCGACGCAATGGAGCTTTGCCGAGGAAGCAGCGGCGGAACATGGCAAGACCGTCAGCCGCGCCGACTGGCGCATCACTATGTTCTGGCACATCGCCGAAACGCGCCAGCAGGCCCAGGATGAAGTGATCCAGGGCATGTATAAATGGAATAACGACTATAAGACGACGGTGCTCGCCTTCCCCGGCGCGCGACTTTACGACAATCCCGAAGAACTGATGGCCGACACGCTGGCCGAAGCGTCCGCGACGACAGTGATCGGCACGCCCGACGACGCGATCGCGGCCATCCGCAAACTGCAGGATATTTCGGGCGGGGTCGGGGCGGTTCTCGGCTTCGCGCACGACTGGGCCAATCGCGAAGCGACGCTGCGGTCGTGGGAGCTGTTCGCGCGCTATGTGGTTCCGGAATTCAGCGGCCATACCCGGTCGCTGCGGGAATCCGCTCTGGACGTGGCCGCCACAGCCAGTTGCACGCGAGCCGCCAGACAGCGGCGATCATGGCGAAGATTCAGGCCGATACACGCGCCGCCGCCGAGATGGAGATCACCGCGCGGCAGATGGCGGCGTCGTCCGGCGGCGAAAGCTTCCGCCCTGCCCCGCCCCGCCTGAGCGACTAGCAGCGCGGGAGGGCGGCTGTCCCTGCCGGTATCAGCCGCGCGGCCTGCACTTCGGTGTTGGGAGCGGAACGACAACGGGCGGCTCTGCAAAAGGCCTGATCGCGGGCAATGCGCCGGGCGCGCCGACGGCCATGAACCGCGCGTCTCCCAATTCGATGCTGGCCTCGCAGCGTGACTTCCGGACGATCGCCACGGGCATGGTCGACCAAAGGAGGAAGGGCTTCAGACGCGGCGCCCCCTTGATCGCGCGCAGCGTGAGGGGATCGCGCATCCGATCCGGAAAGAGCGGCTGGATGGCGTCCGGCGTGGACAGGCTCCGCAGCGGATCGAAGGTCGCCATGCCGATCCGTCCCCGGTCGCGCCAGACAAGCTCCCTTTCCCAGAAACGGAACGGCACGGACCGGGCGTAGAGAGCGTCGGGGTGGAATCCGAGATGGGCTGTCACACTGTGCCGGGCGGCGAGAGAGACAGCGCCATTGAGGCCGATATAGCCAGCCAGCGCGATCAGTCCCCATAGGGCAGGCCGCCGCCACTGCCCGCCGGACCGCTCGCCCCGGCGGGATAGCCACACAGCCGCGATCAGGATCGCGAGAATGACTCCGTCGATGATGAACAGCGTTTCGGTGTGGAACCAGCGGCTTGTCAGGGGCAGGAAGAGCTGCACCGCGTAGACGGTCTGAAGGTCCATGAGGGAATGGATGACCGCGCCCGCATAAGACAGAGCGAAGAGCCAGCGGACATCCATGCGTCCGGTGAGACGCTCAGCGCCTCTTCCGCTCTGCCATCGGTCCAGAAGCCAGAGCAGGGCGGCAAGAATGGCAGGCAAAATGACTGTCCCGCCCAGCAGGCTGTGGGAGAAACCCCTATGAGTGGCAAGCGACGCCCACGGCAGCCAGCCGAAAAATACGTCGATGTCGGGCAGATTGGAACCGAGGACGAGCGCCGCCGTCGCTTTCCGCGTCTTCGATTTCAGGCCCGCCCGGCCGAGCGTCCAGCCGACCATGCTATGCGTCAGATTGTCCATCGGCCCCCAACTGGCTCACAATATGTGACGGGCAAGGAGATCAGGACCGCCGGTGGCCGTCAGGCCCGTGCGGGGGCAGCGCCGCAACGCTGCCCCCTGCATCCATCAGAAACGAACCTTGCCCTCCAACCCGTAAAAGGCCGGCTGGCCGGGGTAGATATTTACCGCGGCGATGGACGCGATATTGCTGATGCCGGTGAAATATTTCGACTTGGTGAGGTTCGTGCCGAAGGCCGACAGCGATATGTTCCCGCCGGGCAGGGTGTAGGTGACCCGTGCATCCAGCAACGCGTAGCCATTCTGAACGATGGAATTGGCGTCGTCGAAATATTGCCTGGTCCGGTAGCTCAGCGTCCCGGTCAACTGCAGTTCGGAACGGTCGGCAAATTCCATCTTCCAGACAGGGCTGATCGACGCTGTGAATTTCGGCGACTGCTGCAGCATGTTGCCGTCATAGTTCACGCCCGGACTGGGCGTATAGGTGCCGTATTTCGCATCGGTATAGGCGAGCGTTCCGTCGACGTAGAACTGGTCCGCCACTCTGGTGGAGACGGACAGTTCGACGCCCCGTCCGTCGGCCTTCGCCGCATTGCGGATCAGGGCGACGGGGTCCTGCACCTGCACCTGCAGGTTGGAGTAGTTATAATAATAGGCGGCCAGTTCGTAGGAGACGCGATTGTCGAACAGCTTGCCTTTCGCTCCGACCTCGTAGGACCAGATGGATTCCGGATTATAGCTGCCGCCCTGCGGCGCCAGCGAGTTGAAGCCGCCCGCCGTGAAGCCCTTCGATACGCTGGCATAGAGATGGAGGGTGGAGACCGGCTCATAGCTGAGGACGAAGCGCGGCTGCAGCGAGTTCCATGCGTCCTGCTGGACGATCGGACCATTGGTCGCGAAGAACAGGAGGCCCGGAGGCTGAACACCGGGAACGATCGGCGGCCGTCCCAGCCCGAGCACGATGCCCAGCAGATTGCCGACCGGCGGAGTGTTCACCGTCAGATGCTTGGTGTCGCGGTTGAAGCGCAGGCCCGCGGCAATCGACCATTTGGGCGCGAACTTGTAGGTCAGGTCGAAAAAGCCCGAGATGCTCCTGTAGTTTCCGGTGGCCAGGCTCGTTTCGCTGATGCCCGGCGTTCCCGGAAAGCCCGGCACCGCGCCGCCGGTGATGATCGGGATCACGACCTGACAGGACGGAATGCGCACTCCGGCTGCGGCATAGGCGATGGCGCCGCAGACCGCATCCTCGTCATAATTGATGGAGCCGGGCGCGCGGGGCTTTTCCTTGAAATAATTGGCGCCCACGACGCCTTCGAGATCGCCGGTGGAAAAGGAGAGGCGCGTTTCCAGACTATAGGCCCGCTGCGATTCCTGCGTGCGATAATTGGCCACCCGAAACTCGGTGCCGTCGGTATTTTCGCTATAGTCGATGCTATATTCGCGATAGGCGGCGATGGTCGTCCACTTGCCCCAGTCGCCCACGCCGACTTCCGCCTTGAGGCTGCCCATATAGATGTCGCGGTTGGAATTCGCCTTGTCGGCGGTGATGTCGCTCGCCACCGTGTAGAATTTCGGCGACGGCAGGGCGCGGATGTTCCGGTAGGGGTTCGATGAATTGCGGTCCCGCTCCCAGTCGAAGGCCGCCGTCAGGTCGACGACTTCCCCGGCATAGCGCAGCGCGGCGTGCACATTGCCGGTCTTCACGAGGCCGAAGTCCGGCCCGCCGACGACATTCCTGATCCAGCCGTCCCGCTCGCGGTAAAAGCCCGAGGCGCGGAAGAACAGCGCGTCGGTCAGCGGCACGTTCAGCGCCGCTTCGCCTTCGCGCAGATTATAGTTGCCCAGCGCCACCCGCACATTGCCGCCGAGGTCCGGCCCCGGCTGGTTCCGCTTGATGCTGATCGCGCCCGCCGTCGTGTTGCGCCCGAACAGGGTGCCCTGAGGCCCACGGACGACTTCGATCTGCGCGATGTCGAAGAGGTTGCTGAGGCTGCCCGCCGAACGCCCGATGAACACATCGTCGAGATAGACGCCGATGGCGGAATCCCCGCCGATGCCGAAATTGCCCGTGCTGATGCCGCGAATGACGATGCGCGGCTGGACCGTCGAACCGGCCTGTCCCGACATGCCGGGCACGCGGGCGCTGAGCTGGTTGATGTCCTCGACACGGCTGTTTTCAATCGACGCCGCAGTGACCGCCGAAATCGAAACCGGCACGTCCTGCAGGCGTTGCGACCGCCGTTGCGCCGTGACGATGATGTCAGCGGCGCCCGCCCCCTGCTGGGCGTCCGGCGTGTCGGCGGACTGCGCCAGTGCCGGTCCCGCGACCGAAAGAAGCGCCACCGCTGCACAGCCGGTCGCAAGTCTTGCTTTCTTCATATAATCCTCCCCTACTTATAACCGCATGTTTCTGCGGCTTTCCGCATTCGATTGCCCGGCCGCGATTGCGGCCCGGCCGGTCAGCCGGCCGTCGCCGGCTCGCGAAGCTGCGCCTTGTTGTAATGAGACCCTGCCCGGATCAGGCGGCCGGGGCGTGCGCCCGTGTCCTTGCCGTCCTGACGGATGATCTCGCCCGCGACGATTGTCGCCACATAGCCTTCGGGCTTTTGCAGATAGCGCTTGGCGTCGGTCGGCAGGTCATAGTGCATTTCGGGATAGCCGATGGACAGATTGTCGAAGTCGATGATGTTGAGGTCCGCGCGCTTGCCCACGGCAAGGGTGCCACGGTCGTCCAGACCGTAGATGGACGCGGTAATTCCGCTCTGAAGCTCGACCGCGCGCTCCAGCGAGAGACGCCCGCCGCGCGTGCGGTCGCGGACCCAGTGGGTCAGCATGAAAGTGGGCTGGCTGCCGTCGCACATCACGCCGACATGCGCGCCGCCGTCGGACAGGCTGGCGACGACCGAGTTGCTGTCGAACATTTCGAGCACATGGTCGTAATTCGCGTAGGCATAGTTGCCGATCGGATAATAGATCGTCTGGCGGCCTTCGCGCGCCGACAGCATATCATAGATGACTTCGCGCGGGCTGCGGCCTTCGCGCTCCGCGATGGCGGCGATGCTCATCTCCCGCGACGGCTCGTAGTCGATGCCGCCCGGTCCTTCCATGCTGTACATGTTGGCATAGTTGAAGCACGCCCCCTCCATGATCTCGCGCCGCGAGAGGAGGTTATCGTCGCCGGCGAACTGCTCCAGAATGACGGGCTGTTCCGCGATAAGCTTTTCGCGGAAGGCCGGATCGGCGAGCGTGGCGTTGCGCTCTGCCCTCGACATGGCGGCAAGGGGCTGGAAGCTGGGGCAGAAGCTGAACGGGTGCAGATTGGCTTCCCAGCTAAACAGGACGCCCACGCCCCGCGACGATGCGGCGGCAAAGACGCGCGCGCCCGCTTCATTGGCGCGCTCGGTCACCGACACCATCTTGCGCCAGATTTCGGGGTCTTTGTGATATTGGCCGAATGAATAGACGACCGGCGCGTTGTTCTCCTTCGAGACCTGCGCCATCCATTCGAGTTCGGGTTCGGCGGGCGTCATGTCGGAAGACACTTCGAACACGCCATGTCCCGCTTCCCCGATGGCGTGAGCGATGCCGAGCAGCTCGTCTTCATTCGCGAAAGTGCCCGGAACAGGAACGCCGTCCTTCGACAGGTGCAGCATCATGCGCGAGGTGCTGAAGCCCACTGCGCCCGCCTTCAGCCCGTCGAGCACGACCTGCTTCATCTTGACGATATCGTCGGCCGTCGCCGCCTCATTGGCCGCGCCGCGTTCGCCCATGACATAGGCGCGCACCGCGCCGTGCGGCACCTGCGCGGCGATGTCGATCGCGTGCGGAACGCGGTCCAGCACGTCCATATATTCGGGGAACGTCTCCCAGCCCCAGGTGAGGCCTTCATAGAGGGCCGCGCCCGGAATATCCTCCACGCCTTCCATGATGTTGATCAACAGCGCGTGCTGATCCGCCTTCACCGGCGCAAAGCCGACGCCGCAATTGCCCATCACGACCGTCGTGACGCCGTGCCAAGAGGAAGGCGCCAGTTCTCCGTCCCACGTGGCCTGACCGTCATAATGGGTGTGGATATCGACGAAGCCGGGGGTGACCAGCAGTCCGGTGGCGTCGATTTCGCGACGCGCCTCGCCCTCCACCGTGCCTACCGCGCTGATGAGGCCGTCGCGGATGGCAATGTCGCCCTTGAAGCGGGCGCTGCCGGTTCCATCGACGATGGTGCCGTTGCGGATGATGATATCATGCATGTTCAGTTCCTCTCAGAAGATGGAAGATCGCTGGGCCGGAGGCCGTATTGCTTCGCCAGAAGGCGATCGACGGTGCGCTTTGGAAGCGAGAGCGGGATGGTCCAGTCCCGTATCCTGTTCTTGACCAGGGCGTATCGCGCCTTGGGCGCGGGAAGGGTCAGTGCATCCGCTATCGCGCGCCCGATGGTTTCGGGCTTGTGGCCCGCGCGGATCTTGCCGATCAGATCCCCGTCGGCGGCACGGATGGCCTTTCCGAAATCGGTGTCGTCATACGGCCCCATCTGCGCTTCGCCCTTGTGGGCGATGGCGGTGTCGACGCCGCCGGGACCGATCACGACGACATCGATGCCGTAGAGCATCAGTTCGCGGCGCATGCTGTCCGACACAGCCTCCAGCGCATGCTTCGATCCGCAATAGGCGCCGAGGAAGGGACCGGCCATACGGCCTGCGACCGACGTGATGTTGACGACCCGCCCCTTCGCGCCGCTGCGGCCGCGATCTGCGCCCAGCATGCCAGCGAACTGCCTGACCATAGCAATGGGCGCGAAGAGGTTGACGTCGAACGTCTTGCGGATCTCCGACATAGGTTGCAGCAGCATCGGGCCGGACACGCCGATGCCCGCATTGTTGACCAGCCCGGCGAGATAGTCGTTCCCGATTGCCGCCGAGACGATTTCCGCATTGGCGGCGATCGCCGCCTCATCGGTCACATCGAATATCAGCGGCCGGAAATGGTCGGGATAGGCCGCGACGAGGGAAGCGGCATCCTCTTCCCGCCGAACGGAGCCGAATACGAAAAAGCCCTTTTCGACGAGTGCGGCGGTCGCTGCCCGGCCGATGCCGCTCGACACTCCGGAAATCACAACCGTCCGCATTGCAGGCCTCTCGTTCCAAAGATTGCTATGTGGACTTGTCGTTCGGAATCACGTCCACTACGAGAAACACTGTCAGCTTATTTATTCACACTTGTCAATATCCGGAGTGTTACCAATGTTTCGCAAGTCCGTCCGGGCGAGCACCCCGCCTGCCGACCATCATCTCGAACTGGTCGATCTTTTCACCAAATTCGGCTCGGCCTATTCGCGATTCGTCCGGCTCTGCATCCCCAGCCGGCCGGGCGATGCCGTCACTGCGCCCCGGCTCTCGCTGCTGGGCCTGCTGATGACGCAGGGCGAGAAGATGATCATGAGCGACCTTGCCGACCGGCTCGGCGTTTCGTCACGGACCATCACCGTGCTGGTCGATGGCCTCGAAAAGGAAGCCATGGTGCGGCGGGCGAGCGATCCCAAGGATCGCCGTGCCACCGTGGTCGAGATCACCCCGGAAGGGACTGCAGTGGCGAAGCGCCTGATCGGTCCCCATCGTGCGAATGTGGCCACGCTGTTCGAGATATTCGACCCCGAGGAAACGGCGGCGCTGGCGGAAATGCTGCGGCGCATGAATGCGCGGCTGACTGACGCAGGCATTGATACGGCGGGAGTCAGCCTGACCGATACGCCGATCTGATCCCCCTGCCAGAACAGGCATGTGCCGCGGGGCGAAGCAGGTATCTGTCCGCGGCACATGCCCTGGATCAGCCCAGCTTCACGATGACGGTCTTTTCCTCGGTATAGGCGTCGAAGCCGGAGCGACCGCCTTCGCGGCCCAGCCCCGACTGTTTGAACCCGCCGAAGGGAAGGGCCGGGTCGATCACGCCATGGCAGTTGCCCCAGACGATCCCGGCTTTGACGCGGGCGGCGAGCCTGTGCATGGCGGACACATCCTTCGTCCAGATGCTCGCCGCCAGCCCGAGTTCGGTGTCGTTCGCCGCTGCGATGACCTGATCGAGATCGTCGAACCGCTGCGCCACGACAACCGGGCCGAAAATCTCTTCCCGTACCACCGACATATCGGGCGAAACGTCCGCCAGCACGGTCGGCTCGACAAAATATCCATTGCCGTGACCCGCGATATGGCCGCCCGCGACGACGGACGCGCCCGCCTTGCGACCCGCCTCGATATATCCGCCGACCCGCGCCTGCTGCTCGGCGGAAACGAGCGGTCCCATCTGCGTCCCCTCAGCGAGGGCCGCTCCGACATTCCACCCCTTTGCTTGCGCGGACAATCCTTCCAGCAGATCGTCGAACACGTCGCGATGCGCATATATCCGCGAACCCGCGACGCATACCTGACCGGCGTTGAAGAAGATGGCGCCTGCGGCATGACCGGCTGTGGTGGCGGGATCGACATCGGGCATGATGATGACGGGCGATTTGCCGCCCAGTTCCAGCGTCACCCGCTTGAGCGTATCGGTCGCCGCCCGGTTGATGATCTTGCCGACATTGGTCGAGCCGGTGAAGGCGATCTTGTCGACAAGCGGATGGCGCACCAGCGCGTCGCCCGCGGTCTCGCCGCGCCCGGTCACGATGTTGAGCACGCCATCGGGCAGGCCCGCTTCGGACAGGAAATCCGCCAGCCGCAGGGTGGTTAGCGGCGTCTGCTCGGCAGGCTTCAGCACGATGGTGCAGCCAGCCGCGAGCGCCGGAGCGACCTTCATCATGGCCATGATGAAGGGGAAGTTCCACGGCACGATCTGGCCGACCACCCCGATGGGTTCGCGGCGCACATAGGCGTGGAAAAGCCCGCCGGGATGCAGCGCCGGATTGATGCAGTCGCCGCCCGCGCGGGACGCCCAGCCCGCCATCTGCCGTAGATAGCCGAGGCCCGAAGGCAGATCCATGTTGCGGGAGAAGGTGAGCGGCTTACCGTTGTCGACCGACTCCAGCTCCGCCAGCTCCTCCGCATGCGCTTCGATAATGTCGGCGAGCCGCAGCAGAATGCGCTCGCGCGCTGCCGGAGCGAGGTTGCTCCAGCGGCCATCGTCGAATGCGGTGCGCGCCGCGCGAACAGCGCGATCTATATCCACCTGTGTGGCGTCGACCTGAGCGCCGATAATCTGTCCGGTCGAAGGGTCCCAGATGTCGATGGTCTGGTCGCCCGTGGACTCGATCCACCGTCCGTTGATGAAGATCCGGGGCGCGCGCGCAATCGCCGCCCGCGTTTCCGGCGAATAATCGGGCTGCGTCGCCAACTCTGCAAATGCCAGGTCCACCGCTATCTTCTCCTAGATTTTTAAAGAATATGAACCGGGTAGGCCGCTATCGTCTTTGTGGGAACGTGCCGCCCTGCGTTGCGCGAACGCTTCGGGATGCATGGCAGGCTGACAATTCCGGCCGCTACCGGGGCCGAAAACATAGTAGGATCAGCGCCCCATCAAGGCAGCACCATTATCGAGAATGTTGATTATCGACGGCGTGAATGACGCCGGGCATGGAAGCGGGCATCCCTCTGGCGACGTGCCGCGCCTTCGCCGGTCATGGCGCGCCAGCTCTATCTCGATAGCGGGATCGGGGAAGGATGGCGCAGACGGGCGGTCAGTCCGCGCGAAAGACGTCGCCCGGTAGCATCGCGGGGAAGCGGGACGGGTCGATGCCCTTTTCCGTCAGCCCGGCGGCCAATCGCGTGGCCGGATCGTCCCACGCTTCATCGGTCATCCTGAAGACGCCCCAGTGCATGCCGATCGCGGCCTTTGCGTCGAGGTCGCACATGATCTGGATGGCTTCTTCAGGATTCACATGCTGGGCCGCCATGAACCAGCGCGGGTCATAGGCTCCGATGGGCAATAGAGCGAGATCGGCCGGTCCGAACTTCCGGCGCATGTCGCGGAAGATGCGCCCGGTGCCATAACCGGTGTCGCCTGCGAAATAGATGAGCTTTCCGGCCGCGCGGATCATGAAACCGCCCCACAGCGCCATGCGGCGGTCGCCGGGGCCACGGGACGACCAGTGGTTTGCCGGAACGATATGAACATCGCAGGCCGGTCCCACAGGGATGACGTCCCCCCAGTCGCCGGTTCTGATGCGTTCGTCCGGCACATGCCGCCTTATGCTGGCGTCGTTCCCGAGCGGAGTGATGACCAGTGGCGCATGCCCTGCCTCCAGAGCGCGGAGCGTCGCCAGGTCGAGATGGTCATAATGATTGTGGGACAGAAGGATCGCGTCGACCGGCGGAAGATCGTGCAGAGCGACGCCCGGCCGGGCGATCCGCTTCGGCCCGGCGAAGGAGAGCGGACTGGCGCGATCCGACCAGACGGGATCGGTCAGCAGGTTCAGCCCGGCCACCTGAATGAGCAGCGTGGCATGGCCGACCATCGTGACGACAAGCCGTTCGCTGCGCTCTTCCGGCCGGACCTGTCGGACCGGGACGGCATCCGGCCAGGAGGATCGGGGCGAGCTCCATTGCCAGCGGAGGATGTCGAGCAGGCCTCTGTCGGTATCGGGTTCCCCCGGATTGAAGAAACGGACGCCGTCGAAATGATCGCTCGCCGGGCCTTGATAATAAGGGTTCGAACGCGGCACCTCAGCCCGGTTCCCGAGCGGGGGCGCCTTCGACCCTCTCGCCGTCGCCGTAGCGGATGCCCGCCTCGAACGCGCGCGCCAGCGTGGCCACGGTCGCGCGCAGCATCTCCTCGATCGGCGCTCCGGCAGCGACGAGCTGCGCCACGAACGCGGGATGGACATAGACCATCCCGGCATCGCGAACGACGCCCGCCGCGCGATCCACATCGTCGATCTTCCATTCCCCGCGCTGGACCGCCTTTTCAATGAGGCGCGCGATCAGCGCCGTGATGCGATCCGCATAGGCGGCGATCATGTCGGGCCGCTCCACGACGATGCGGCGGTAGAGATTGTGAATTTCCTGATCGCCTTCGAACCGCTCGCGCTTGCGGCGATGCAGGTCGAGCAGCATCGCCATCAGCTTTTCGGCGGCGGGACCGTCCGTCTCCACATGTCTGGCGGCAAGCCGCGCTTCGTCCTCCATCGCTTCCTGAACGATCGCGTCCATGATCGCGCTCTTGGAGGGGTAGAAGCGATAGAGCGCCGCATGGCTGACGCCCATGGCGCGGGCGATGTCCACGACGTTGGTCTTTCCCTCGCCGAAACGGCGCACCTGCCGCTTGGCGGTTTCCAGCACGGTGATGGCGGAAAGGGGCTGGTCGGATGGCGCGGGCATGAGGGCGATATGCACCGCAATCGGCAGGACAGCAACAAGGAAGTTACATATAACCGATATTGTAACTTGTAGGAACTAACGCTATCCCCGGCCGACTCACTGGAGATGGCAGATATGAAAACCGCATTCGTCACCGGGGCCACCGGCCTGCTGGGCCGCCACCTTGTCCGGAACCTGATCGACCGGGGCTGGACCGTGCGGGCGCTGCATCGTTCGGCGGGCGATGCGGAGGCACTGCGGCAGATCGGCGCGGAGCCGGTTCGCGGCGACCTCGACGATCCTGCGACCCTCCGGCAGGGAATGGCAGGCGTCGACGCCGTTTTCCATGCGGCCGCGCTGTTCACCATGTGGGCCGCGCCCGCCGACTTCGAGCGCGTCAATATCGCGGGAACGGCCAATATGCTGGCGGCCGCGCAGGCCGAAGGCGTGGCGCGTTTCGTCTATATCAGCGCGGCGGGTGTCGTCATGGGGGACGGAAAGCCGATGCGGGACGTCACCGAGGATGCGCCGCTCGCTTATCCGTCATGGGCGCCCTATCTTTCGACCAAGGCGCGCGCGCAGCAACTGGTGCTGGACGCGAACGGGACTGCGGGCGTTCGGACCGCCGTCATCATGCCGCCGATGATCTGGGGCCGGGGCATGCATATGCTGGACAATATCGTCGCGAATGTCGCGGAAGGCCGGTTCAGATGGCCGGCGGGCGGCGAGCAGATGATGTCGACGGCCCATGTCGACAATGTGTGCGCGTGCGCCATTCTGGCCGCTGAAAAGTCACCGGGCGGGCGCGCCTATTTCGTGTCGGACGGCAGGGACCAGTCGATGCGCGCGGTGCTCACCGGCCTCCTTGCCACGCGGGGCGTGACGATCGACGCCGCCAGCGCGCCGATCGGCATGGCGTGGCGGATGGCGACGGTGATGGAGTTTGTGTGGCGGACTTTCCGGCGAGCGGGCGAACCGCCGCTGACGCGGCAGATGCTGCGGCTGGTGGGATATGATTTCACGGTGTCGAACCGGAGGGCGAGCGAGGAACTGGGCTATCACCCGGTCACGAACTGGGCCGACGGGCTGGCGGACATGCGCGCGCCGGCATGATCGCGCCGCGCCGATAACAATTCGGCGGGCATGGGTTGACGATGCGACCTTTGCGGTGGCATTGGCGGACCGCATTGGAACGAGCGCCCGAAACAGCCTGTACCATCCGCCGGATGAACGGGCGAAGGCGCTCGGGTTAGCGGGTATAGCTCAATGGTAGAGCACTAGCCTTCCAAGCTTGTGATGCGGGTTCGATCCCCGCTACCCGCTCCAGCTTCACCCTATATCCAGCCGCCCCCCGGCAGTCCGCGAAAATAGGATTGCGGGCGCTTAACTTCGCATATTTCCCGCTCGTTCGCGCATTTTCTATCCTATTCGGGAAATATAATGTCCTTCAAGGGCGTCCGCCCTGGCGGTGCGATGTCCCCTGTTCGTTATCTGAAAGGCGGGAGGTAGGACAGGCGCGTCCTACAGGTTGCGCCGCAGCAGAAATGCGACGAACGCCTCTTGTAACAATATATCATCCTGATACAGGGTCTCATATCAAGAAACCAGAAGGGTGGTCGTCGTTCATGTCATTTCGCTTTCCCCTCCGCGCCGGTTGCGCACTCGCCGCTTTCTGTATCGCCCCCATCGTCGCCCACGCGGAAGAAGCCGCGTCCGATGCCGATCCGCAGGGCGCCTATCATGACCAGCCGCGCGCCGACATCGTCGTCACCGCGCTGATCCCGCGGCGGCAGGGCGACATATTGTCGGGCACGTCGGTGCTGGCGGGCGAGCAACTGACCCGCGACCTGCGCCCCAGTATCGGCGAAACGCTGGCGCGGCAGCCGGGCGTTTCGGCGACATCCTTCGGTCCCAACGCCTCCCGCCCGATCCTGCGCGGATTTCAGGGGGAGCGGGTGCGCATCCTGACCGATGGCATCGGCAGTTTCGACGTGTCGAACACCTCGGTCGATCATGCCGTCGCGATCAACCCGCTGACCGCCGACCGGATCGAAATCCTGCGCGGCCCCTCGGCGCTGCTCTACGGGTCGTCGGCCATCGGCGGGGTCGTCAACGTGATCGACAGCCGCATCCCGCGCCGCGTGCCCGACGAGGCGGTGCATATCGACGCGCTGGGCAATTACGGTTCGGCGGCCAACGAGCGCAGCGGCGCAGGCGAGATCGAGGTGCCGCTGGCGGAAAAATTCGTCGTCCATCTGGACGGCAGCTATGCCAAGAGCGGCAATCTCGACACGGGCAGCTATATCCTGACCCCCGCGCTCCGCGCGCAGGCCGCCGCCAGCGCCGATCCCGAGATCCGCGATCTGGCGACGCTGCGCGGCAAATTGCCCAACAGCGCGGGGCGCGTGTGGGAAGTCGCGGGCGGCGCGGCCTATATCGACGATGGCGGCAACCTTGGCATCTCCTTTGCGCATACCGACAATTTCTACGGCGTGCCGGTGCGCTATTCGCTGGACCCCGGGGTAGAGGCGGAACAGGTGCGGCTGCGCATGAAGCAGGACCGTGCCGACCTGCGCGGCGAAGTGGCGGTCAATGGCGGTTTCCTCGACAGCATCCGCCTGCGCGCCGGGTGGGCCGATTATCAGCATCAGGAAATCGAGGAGGACGGCGCGGTCGGCACCACATTCCTCAATCAGTCGATGGAAAGCCGGCTGGAATTCATCCAGTCGAAGCGCGGCGGCTGGGACGGCGCGTTCGGCGCGCAGTTCTTCACGCGGCGGTTCCAGGTGATCGGCGAGGAGAAATTCCTGCCGAAGAACCAGACCGACCAGATCGGCCTGTTCACGCTCCAGTCGCTCGACCTCGGCGCGACGCGGCTGGAGGCGGGCGCGCGCTATGAGCATACGGACCTCAAGGCCGATGCCGACGACAGCCTGTTCTTCGACGGCCGCAGCCGCAGCTTCGACGCGTTCTCCGGCTCTCTGGGCGTCAGCCAGACGATCGTGCCGGGCTGGCGCGTGGGTATCAACCTGTCACGGAGCGAGCGTGCGCCTTCTGCGGAGGAACTGTTCGCGCGCGGCAATCATGCCGGGACGCAGGCGTTCGAGCTGGGCAATCCCGACTTCGGCAAGGAAAAGAGCTGGGGCGTCGAGGGCACGCTGCGCGGATCGGGCGAGGGCTACAGCTTCAGCCTTGCCGCCTATCACAACTGGTTCAGCGGCTATATCTACGAAAGCATCGTCACCGACAGCGTGTGTCAGGGCGTAAACGGCGGCGCGGCGCTGGACTTCCCCTGCTACGCCTTCTCCCAGGCGGATGCGCGCTATTACGGATTCGAGGCGGAAGGGTCGGTCACGCTGGCAAAGGTCGGCGAGACGAAGATCAATGTCGACGGCGTCGCCGACTATGTCCGTGCAACCATCAAGGGCAACGGCCCTGCGCCGCGCATCCCGCCGCTGCGCCTGCTGGGCGGGCTGGAGGCGCAGGGAACGCGCCTCACCGCGCGAGCGGAGGTCGAGCATGTGTTCGATCAGGATCGCGTGACCGATTTCGAAACCCCGACCGACGGCTATACGATGGTCAACGCGTCGATCTCCTTCAAGCCGCTGCCGGGGAACGAGCGCACCACGCTGATGCTGTCGGCCAACAACATCTTCGATGTGGAAGCGCGCCGTCATGCAAGCTTCCTCAAGGATTATGCGCCGCTCGCCGGGCGCGACATCCGGGTGACGGCGCGCTTCTCGCTCTGACCCCTCCGGGCCGGGGCGGCGGCCATCGCCCCGGCGCGCCATGCGGGTCATTGCGAATTAAGACAGTCGCGTTACACGCAGGACATGCGCCAGATCGCTGCCCTGCCCTATACGACCGCCGCCGACGGGACGATGCAGATCCTGCTCATCACCTCGCGCGATACGCGGCGCTGGGTGATCCCCAAGGGCAACCGGATCAAGGGACTGCCGGGCCACCGCGCCGCCGAGCTGGAAGCCTATGAGGAAGCGGGCATCCACGGCATCGCCTGCCCGGCGGCAATCGGCCGCTACCGCTATGACAAGCGCCGCCGCCGGGGGGACACGCGCGAGGCGGTGGTCGATGTTTTTCCGCTTGCGGTAACGGGCCACCTGACGCAATGGCCCGAACAGGGCCAGCGGGAGCTGCGCTGGTTCCCGGTCGCCGACGCTGCAAAGGCGGTCGACGAGCCTGATTTGCAGACGATCATAGCGGCTTTTCGGGAGCCGCCCGCCCATCCGGGATGGTTCCTGCGATTGCTGCTGGCGATTCGCGAATGGCAGCATGGGAGGACGGGAATGTTACGCTGGTTCCACGCGCTGATGCCCAAGCAGGGCCGCTTCTTCGACCAGTTCGAGGAGCATGCGGCGACTCTGGTCGCGGGCGCCGACGCGCTCGCCCTCCTCTTGAAGGGCGGGCCGGACATGGCGACGCATGTGCGGACGATTTCCGATGAGGAACATCGCGCCGACGACATCATCCGCGACGTTCTGCTCGACGTGCGGCGCATTTTCGTGACCCCCTTCGACCGCAGCGCCATTACCGACCTTATCGGCGTGATGGACGACGCCATCGACCAGATGAACCAGACCGCCAAGGCCATCGCCCTGTTCGACGTCCGGGACTTTCCGTCCCAGATGCAGGACATGAGCGCGCTGATCGTCGAATGCGCGCGGATCACGGCGGAGGCGATCCCGCTGCTGCGCTCGCTCAACCTCAACGCCGCGCGCCTGCACGATCTGACCGAGAGGCTGGTGAAGCTGGAGGGCCATGCCGACGGGCTGCATGAATCGGGGCTCAAGGCGCTGTACGAACAGGCGCGGTCGGGCAACCCGATGGACTTCATCGTCGGCAACGAGATTTACAGCCATCTGGAAAAGGTCACGGATCGCTTCGAGGATGTGGCGAACGAGATTTCCGGCCTCGTCATAGATCACGCCTGATCGCGGCGCGTCATGGACCCCATCGCTTTTCCCCTGCTCGTCGCGCTGATCGCGGTCGCGCTGGCGTTCGATTTTCTGAACGGCCTGCACGACGCCGCCAACTCCATCGCGACGATCGTGTCGACCCGCGTGCTCAAGCCGCAATATGCGGTCGCATGGGCGGCTTTCTTCAACTTCATCGCCTTCCTCTTCTTCGGGCTGCATGTCGCGACCACGGTGGGCAAGGGGATCGTCGATGCCAGCATCATCGACCCGCAGGTGATCTTCGGCGCGCTGATGGGGGCGATTAGCTGGAACCTCATCACATGGGGGCTGGGCATTCCGTCATCGTCCAGTCATGCGCTGGTGGGCGGGCTGCTGGGCGCGGGCGTGTCGAAGGCGGGGCTTTCGGCGGTCGTGTGGAACGGCGTGTTCATGACCACCGCCGCCATCGTCGTATCGCCTGCGGTGGGCCTGTTCCTGGCGCTGATGCTGGTGCTGGTGATCAGCTGGATCTTCCGCCGCTTCACGCCGCAGGGGGCGGACCGGGTGTTCCGGCGGCTTCAGCTTGTGTCGGCGTCGCTCTATTCGCTGGGCCATGGCGGCAACGACGCGCAGAAGACGATGGGGATCATCGCGGTGCTGCTCTATTCGCAGGGGCTGCTGGGCGGCGAGTTCCATGTGCCCTTCTGGGTGGTGATTTCCTGTCAGGCGGCGATGGGCATGGGCACGCTGCTGGGCGGATGGAAGATCGTGCACACCATGGGATCGAAGATCACGCGGCTGACCCCGGCGCAGGGTTTCTGCGCAGAGACGGGCGGGGCGATCACCCTGTTCCTGGCGACGCATCTGGGCGTGCCGGTATCGACGACGCATACGATCACGGGCGCCATCGTCGGCGTGGGCGCATCGCGGCGGCTGTCCGCCGTCCGCTGGAACGTCGCGTCGAGCATCGTCGTGGCGTGGGTCGTCACCCTGCCCGCCGCAGCCGGGATCGGCGCGCTCTTCTACTGGCTGACGCGGCTGTTCTGAAACGAGGAGGGGCGCAGGCGGTTGTCCGCTGCGCCCCCCTTGCGATTACGCCACGCGGCCGAGCCGGTGGTAGAGATTGGCATATTTGACCGATTCCGGCTGGTCCTGAACCTCGCGCAGATAATGGGCGATGGCGGTGCGGATAAGGCCGAAATCCTCCTGGCTGAACACCGCACGCGAGCGCGCCGGCTCGGGCCTCTTGAGCGTATCTTCCGTCATCCTGTCATCCTTTCATCGCTGCTGTCGCGTGATGAATGGGGAGATAGAGGTTTGGCTGCATGCCGGTAAGGCCGATGAGTGGCTTCCAGTCACAATCATTAATTGTAATATTGTCATTATATGACATGATGACATTATGGCTGACGCACCCGACCGCAAACTCTATCTCGGCCCCAAGCTGCGGGTGCTGCGCCGCGAGCTGGGCCTCAACCAGACGCAGATGGCGGAGGAACTGGGCGTTTCGCCGAGCTACCTCAACCATATGGAGCGCAACCAGCGGCCGCTGACGGCGCAGATGCTGGTGCGGCTGGCCAATACCTATGACATCGACATTCGCGACTTCACCGCCGCAGCGACGGACGGCGCATCGGGCGACCTCGCAGAAATCCTGTCCGACCCGCTGGTGCGCGACATCGGCATCGCCCGGGACGAAGTGCTGGACGTCGCGGAAAATTACCCCGGCGTCGGCGAAGCGATCGCGCGCTTCTACCGCGCACTCACCGACCTGCGGCGGGTGCCGGGCGACCTGCCCATGCGCGAAGGGAGCGCGCCGCTCCTCGCGCCGCTCGACTGGCTGCGGGAGACGATTGCCAAAGCGGGCAATCATTTCGCCGAACTGGACGCGGGCGCAGAACGGATCGCCGCCGACCTGCCCGAAGACCCCGCCCTGCTCCAGCACGCCTTGCGCCAGCGGCTCAAGGACCGGCACGGCATGGCGACACAGGTGATGCGCGCGGACCTGATGACCGGGACGCTGCGCCATTATGACATGCACCGGCGGCGGCTGATGCTCAGCGAGCGTCTGGCGGCATCGGGGCGTCTCTTCGCCCTTGCCTATCATCTGTGCGGGCAGGAACTGGCGGACCTGATCGCGGCGCAACTGGCGCGGGCCGCGCCGCCCGACGAAGACAGCCGCAGGCTGGCGACCATTGCGCTGACCAACTATGCCGCCGCCGCGCTCATCATGCCCTATGACCGTTTCCGGCAGGCGGCGGAGCAGAGCCGCTACGACATCCCGCTGCTGTGCGACCGGTTCGGGGTTTCGGGGGAACAGGTGGCGCACCGGCTGACGAGCCTCGGGCGCACGGGCGCGCGGGGCATCCCCTTCTTCCTCGTCAAGCTGGACCGGGCGGGCATCGTCTTCAAGCGGTTCGACGGCGACGCCTATCCCTTCGCCCGCTTCGGGGGCACCTGCCCCCGCTGGGACGCGCATGCGCCGCACGGGGCGGGCGAAATGCGGCGGCAGCTCATCGAAACGCTGGAGGGCAGGCGCTTCTTCACTCTGTCCATCGGCCTTGCGCGCCAAACGCCGGACGCCCGTTCGGCGCCGGTGATCGCTTTGGGATGCGAGGCGAAACATGCCGGGCGCATCGTCCATGCCGACGGCATCGACATCGAGCGCGCGGAAGCGACCGGGATCGGTCCGACCTGCCACCTGTGCGAGCGGCGCGACTGCCCCGACCGGGCGCTGCCGCCGGTGACGCGCGTCATCGACCTGCACGGCTATGAGCGCACGGTCGCGCCATTCCCGTTCCGCCGGGTCTGAACCGGCGGCGTTCACTCATATCTGCTGTGAAGAAATGGTGACCCCTACGGGAATCGAACCCGTGTTTCAGCCGTGAAAGGGCCGCGTCCTAACCGCTAGACGAAGGGGCCGCTGCGCACGCCGCCGTGGGGCAGCGCGGTGAAGCGAGGGGGCAATTACGGGGAGACGGCACAGGGGTCAACCCCCCAGTGAAGAAAATGACTGCGGCTTCCCGTGCGCCTCAGTCCGCCCAGGCGGCATCCTCCAGATGAAGCTCGGCGGCGGGGCGGCTGCCCCAGTCGTCGATCTTCGCCTTGCCCGCGACCCAGAGCCGCCGGTCGTGCGGCGCGCCGAGGATCGCCTGGCCGAGATCGGTTTCCGCCTGCCGGAAGGCGATGGTCTTGATCGAGCGCCCGTCGTCGCCCGCCATGACGGCGCGCAGATGACCGTTACCCACGACATCGGCCCTGATGACGCGCATCGGCCCGGCGGCGATCAGGGGAGCGGGCCAGCCCGCGCCATAGGGACCGCCCTGTTCGATCGCGGCGACGAAATCGGGATTGACCCCGGCGGGCGCAAGCACCGCGTCGATCAGGAGTGCGCGGTCGTCGCGCGCCTTCGCCACCGCAGCGGAGAGCCGTTCGTCGAGATAATCGGCGAGCGCGTCCACCCGGTCCGCGGCGACGGTCAGCCCCGCCGCCATCGCGTGACCGCCGCCCGCGACCAGAAGGCCGTGGTCCTTCGCCGCCAGCACCGCGGCGCCGAGGTCCACGCCGGAAATGGAGCGGCCCGACCCCTTGCCCAAGCCCGCTTCGTCGAGCGCGATGACGATGGCGGGGCGGCCCGCCTTTTCCTTGATGCGGCCCGCGACGATGCCGATGACGCCGGGATGCCAGCCTTCGCCCGCGATCACGGCGACGGCGCGGTTGCCCTGCGCGGCGAGCAGCGCTTCGGCCTGTTCCTGAACCGTCGCTTCGATGGCGCGGCGTTCCTCATTATACTGGTTCAGTTGCTCGGCGATGCGCGCGGCTTCGGCGGGATCGCTCGTGGTGAGCAGGCGCACGCCAAGGTCCGCCTGCCCCACGCGCCCGCCCGCATTGATGCGCGGGCCGAGCGCAAAGCCGAGATCGTGGCAGAGCGGCGCGCGGGTGAGGCGGCTGGCGTCGATCAGCGCCGACAGGCCGACATTGCGGCGCTTCGCCATCACCTTCAGCCCCTGCGCCACGAAGGCGCGGTTGAGACCCTTGAGTTGCGCCACGTCCGCCACGGTGCCGAGCGCGACGATGTCGAGCAGGTCCATGAGCGCGGGTTCTGCCCGCTGCGCGAACCAGCCGCGTCCGCGCAGCACGCGCACCAGCGCAGCGCCGAGCAGGAAGGCAACGCCCACCGCCGCGAGGTGGCCGTGACAGGCGGCGTCGGGATGCTCGTCGAGCCGGTTGGGATTGACGAGGGCGAGCGCCTGAGGAAGTTCGCTCGCGCATTTGTGATGGTCGACCACGACGACATCGACGCCCGTCGCGCGCGCCATCGCGAGCGCTTCGAACGCCTGCGCGCCGCAGTCGACCGTGACGATCAGCGTCGCGCCCTCCCCCGCCAGCCGCACCAGCGCTTCGCCCGAAGGACCGTAGCCTTCCATCAGCCGGTCGGGGATATAGGGCCGCGCATCGAGGCCAAGGTCGCGCAGCAGGCGGATGAGCAGAGCCGCGCTGGTCGCGCCGTCCACGTCATAGTCGCCGAAGATGCGGACATGCTCTTGGCCCTGCACCGCGTCGGCGAGGCGTTCGGCCGCCGCGTCCATGTCGCGGAAGAGGCTGGGGTCGGGCATGAAGGCGCGGATGGTGGGATTGCGGTGCGCCTCGACCGCCTCGCGCGTGCAGCCGCGCGCCAGCAGCAACTGCGTCACCAGATCGTCGGGCAGATAGGCAGGATCGCGGCCGTCGGCGGCCCCGCCGCGCCAGCGCCACGGCTGGCCGCCGATCGACCGGGAGATGTTGAGGGCAAAGGTCATCGCCATCCTCTACCCCCCTGTGAGTCGGGAGGGAAGCGCCGTAAATCATGTCGCGGGCGGAACCGTGGCAACATCTTGCGCGTATTGGCTCTTGGCCGGGCATGAACATAAGCGCGGCGCGAAAAGGGGCTGCGCGACGTGACGATGGGACGACAGGCTTATCCTGTCCGGCGACTGCTGGGCCTGTTGCTGATCGGAATGTCCCCCCTCCCCCTGATGGCGCAGACGCTACCCCCGCCAGCGGCGCAGGCAGGCGAAGCGGAAGAGCCGATCCTGCCCGACGACCAGTTCGATGCGCGCCTGCCGAAAGTAGAGGGCGGCGATCCGGGCGCGCCGCTGCCGTCGATAGATAGCTGGATGGACCGGCAGATGCCGCAGCAGTCGAGCGTGCCCACCGCCCTGCCGCCCGCCATCGAACCGGCGGAGGAGAGAGAGCTGGCGCAGCCGCTGCAACCGCTGGGCAGTGTGACCGTGCCGGACAACGCCGCGCTGGGCGACGACCCGAACGAGAAGCTGCCCGAAATCCGATATGCCACGAGCATCGAAGGGTTCGGCAGGACCGGCCTTGAGGACGAGTTTCGCGGCGAATCTGCGCTGATCGACGGAAAAGGCCGGGCGGACACCGCCGCCATGGTGCAGGCGCGCGCCGACGAGGACGAGAAGCTGGCCGTGAGGCTGCTCTATTCCGAGGGCTATTATGATGCGACCGCGCTCGCCAGCCTCGATCAGACGGGTGAAGGGACGCTGAAGGCCGTTGTTACAGTGACGCCGGGCAAGCGCTATAAAATCGGCAATATCGTCATCACCGCGGCGCCCACGGTGCCGCCCACGCTGGTGCGCGACAGCCTGCCGCTCAGGACCGGCGACTATATCGTGGCGGCGAATGTGGAGAGCGCGGAGGCGAATGTCGGCGTCAGGCTGCCGGAGAAGGGTTATCCCTTCGCCAAGGTGGGGCAGCGGGATATCTTGCTCGATCCCGCGACCGTCACCGGCGACTATACGCTGCCCGTCGATGTCGGGCCGCGCGGCAGTTTCCGCAGGATCGCGACGCGGGGCGAGAAGCAGGCGTTCGGCGCCGACCATATGGAGGTCATAAAGCGCTACAAGCCCGGCGAACTTTATGACAGCCGCAAGGTCGACGACCTGCGCAAGGCGCTGGTGGCGACGGGCCTCTTTTCCAGCGTGGCGGTGGAGCCGGTGCGGACCGGGGAGCCGGGACCGGACGGGACCGAATATGTCGACCTGATGGTCGATCAGGAAGCCGGGCCGCCGCGCACGCTGGCGGGGGAAGCGGGCTATGGCACCGGGCAGGGATTCCGCGCGGAAGGGACGTGGACGCACCGCAACCTCTTCCCGCCCGAAGGCGCGGTGATCGCGGGCGCGGTGATCGGCACGCAGGAACAGGGCGTGTCGGGCACGTTCCGCCGGTCGAATGCGGGCAAGCGCGACCGGACGTTCCAGACGGGCATCACGCTCAACCACCAGAATTATGCCGCCTA
Organism: Sphingobium amiense; assembly: GCF_003967075.1. Lineage (NCBI taxonomy): Bacteria > Pseudomonadati > Pseudomonadota > Alphaproteobacteria > Sphingomonadales > Sphingobiaceae > Sphingobium > Sphingobium amiense. The sequence continues at coordinate 3,897,864 of NZ_AP018664.1, read as the reverse complement.
TGAAGCCTTCACCGCGGGCGTGAAAATCGGCTGGTCGCGCCAGTCGACCCCGATCTTCCAGAAGCGCTGGACCTACAGCTATGGCGCGGAGATCCTGGGCACCAACGAACAGGTGGTGGTCGATCCCGCGACGGGGGCGAAGGACCGGCGCACCTACCTCATCGGCGGGCTGCCGCTCCAGATCGGCTATGACCGCTCCAACGATCTGCTCAATCCCACGAAGGGCTTCCGCGCCAATCTGCGTGCGGAGCCGGAAGGCTCGTTGCAGGGCAATTTCTCCCCCTATCTGCGCGCGACATTCGACCTTTCGGGCTATTATCCCGTCGCAGGCGGGATCGTGATCGCGGCGCGCACGCGGCTCGGCACCATCAGCGGCGTGGCGCGGGACGATGTCGCGCCATCGCGGCGCGTCTATGCGGGCGGCGGCGGATCGGTGCGGGGCTTCGGCTTTCAGGAGCTGGGGCCGAAGGACGTGAACAACGACCCCATCGGCGGCCGGTCGGTCAACGAGTTCGCGGTCGAGGGCCGCTATCGCTTCGGCAATTACGGCGTCGTCGCCTTCGTCGATGCGGGACAGGTCTATGAAAGCCAGATCCCAAGGTTCAGCGACATGCGCTACGGCGTGGGCGTCGGCGGGCGCTTCTACACCAATTTCGGGCCGTTCCGCGCGGACATCGCGATGCCGATCAACCGGCAGCCGGGCGAATCCAAGTTCGCCATCTATATCGGCATAGGGCAGGCCTTCTGATGGCGCAGGACGACACCCCTCCCCCCGCCCCGGCCCCCGACGAGGTCGTCGTGGTGCGCGGGAAGCGCCCGCTGTGGCAGAAGATCGCCATCGGCGTCGCGGGCCTGATCGCCGCGCTGGTCCTGCTTACGGGGGCGCTGCTGCTCGGCCTCAATACGCAGCCGGGCAAGCGCTTCCTGATCGGGCAGATCGCCGCGCTGCAACTCGAATCCGGCATGAAGATCGAGGTCGGGCGGATCGAGGGGTCGGTCTATAGCGATATGGTGATCCACGACCTCGTGCTGCGCGATCCCAGGGGCGTATTCGCAGTCAGCCCGCGCGTGCATATGGTGTGGAAGCCGTTCCGATATGTGAACAACCATATCTCCGTCAGCCTGTTGGAAAGCCCGCTGATCGTGCTGGCGCGCAGCCCGCAGTTCAATGTGACGCAGAGCGATCCCAACGCACCGATCCTGCCCGATCTGGACATCGACGTCGACCGGCTGAAGATCGCCCGCTTCGTGCTGGCGCGCCCGGTGATCGGGCAGAAGCGCGAGATCGCCATCGACGGCGTGACCCATATCGCGGACGGGCGCGCGCAACTGTCCGCCAGCGCCATCGTCGACAGCGGCGACCGGTTGCAGGCGAAGCTGGACGCGGTGCCGTCGCAGAACCGCCTCGCGATGAGCGGGACGCTGACCGCGCCGAAAGGCGGCGTCATCGCCGCCATGTCCGGCTTGACGGATGGCGTGACCGCGACGCTCGACGGGCGGGGCACATGGCAGGCGTGGGACGGGAAGCTGGTCGCGACCAGCCCGAAGGGAGAGCTTGCAAGCTTGTCGCTGGCGGCGCGGTACGGCAATTTCGCGGTCAGAGGCCCGCTGCGTCCGGGGCTGGTGTTCGCGGGCACGGTCGGCCGGCTGACCGCGCCGCAACTCGACCTCGACCTACTGGTGGGCCTCAACGAACGGCGCGCCAACATCAGGGGCACGCTGCGTTCGCCCGCGCTGGCGGCGGAGGCGCAGGGGCTGATCGACCTTGGCGCGAGCCGGTTCAGCGCCCTGCGGATCAATGCCGCGCTGCTGACCCCAGGCGCGATCATGGAGAAGGTGCGCGGGCGCGACGTGCGCGCGTCGGTGATCCTCGACGGGCCGATGGCGACGCCTTTCGTCGACTATGACATCACGGCCAGAGCGCTGGCGTTCGATGCTACCGGGATCGAGAATCTGAAGGCCAGCGGGCGCGCGGTGATCGACAGCGACCGCATTCGCATTCCGGTGAGCGCGACGGCCAGCCGCGTGACCGGCCTCAACGCGGCGGCGGGCGGCCTGCTCAACCGGCTGCGGGTGAAGGGCGACTTCGCCTATGCGGGCGGGAAGCTCATCAGCGACAATCTGAAGATCGACAGCGACCGGGTGGATGCGACCGCCATCGTGCTCGCCGACCTCGACAACGCCATCTATCGCGGCGCACTCAAGGGGCGGGTTAACGACTATAAGATCGACGGGGTCGGGATCGTCAACCTCAACACCGATGTGAAGCTGGTGCCCGGCCCGCGCGGCGGCTTTGGCCTTTCGGGCCGGTTCGGCGTGCGCACGGCGCGGTGGGAAAATGCGTCGGTCCGCGATTTCCTGGGCGGCAATGCGGTCGCGAGCGGGCGGATCGGCATGACGCCCGAGGGCAGGTTCACGCTCGAAGGCCTCAAGGGCGCGGCGCCAAACTTCACCATCCGGTCGGGGTCTGGCAGCTATGACACGGACGGGCGGATCGCGTTCGACGCGACGGCATCGTCGCGCCAATATGGGCCGCTGGCGCTGACCGTGCGCGGCACGATGGACCGTCCGCAGGCGGTGCTGCGCGCGGCGCGGCCCAATGTCGGCGTGCAACTGACCGATGTCGTCGCGAAGCTGAACGGCGAGGCGGCGGGATACCGGCTGGAAGCGACGGGCGGGTCGCCCTACGGCCCCTTCTTCGCCAATGTGCTGATCCGCACCGCCAAGGGTCCGCTGACCATTGATGTGACCAAGGCGCGCTTTGCCGGGGTCGACATGAACGGCCGCCTCCAGCAGAGCGCCACCGGTCCCTTCACCGGGCAGCTTGCCATGAACGGGTCGGGCATTAGCGGGCAGGTCCGGCTCGCCGCCGTGGGCAAGGTGCAGGGCGTTGACGTGAACGCGACCGCCAGCAACGCGAAACTGCCGGGCGAGGCCGATGTCGTCATCGGCCGGGCCATCGTCACCGCGTCGCTGCTGCTGACCGAGCAGCCCCAGATCCGCGCCGACGCGCAGATCGCCAATGCGGCCTATGGCGACTATGTCGTGCGCAAGGCGCGGGCGCGGGTCGACTATCGCGGCGGGCGCGGACAGGCGCAACTGGTGGCGGACGGATCGAGCGGCGTGCCCTTCTCCATCGCCGCCAACGCCGCGCTGCGCCCCGACCTCTATGCCGTCGCCCTGCAGGGGAGCGCCGCCAATATCGGCTTTCGTCTGGCGCAGCCCGCGATCGTCCGCGTCGAGAAGGGCGGATACCGGCTCGAACCCGCGACGCTGGTGCTGCCGCAGGGCAAGGTCGATCTGGCCGGGCGCTTCGGCGACGCGACCGCGATGCAGGCGCGGTTCAAGGATTTCGACCTCGCCATCGCCAACATCGCGGTGCCAGGCCTCGGCGTCACCGGGCGCGCAACGGGGAGCCTGGACTTCGCGCAGCAGGGCAGCGGCTTTCCCACCGCGACGACGCGCATCGCCATCTCCGATTTCCGCCGGTCGAGCCTGACCGCCGTGTCCAACCCCGTGTCGATGGCGATCGAGGGCAAGCTGTCTTCGGCGGGCGGCGACCTGCGCGGGCTCATCCGCCGGGGCAATACGACGCTGGGGCGGTTCGTGGCGACGCTGGCGCCTCCCGGAGCGGGCGCGGGCTGGGCCGGGCAGTTGCAGAATGCGCCATTTAGCGGCGGCATCCGCTATGCCGGTCCGGCGGACGTGCCCTTCTCCTTCGCGGGGCTGGCCGACCAGACGCTGCGCGGCGGGATCGCCATCGCGGCGGACTTTGGCGGGCGGCTCAACGATCCGCGCCTCAACGGCGTTGTGCGGGCCAATGCGCTGACCTACGACAATGAGACGTTCGGCACGCGAGTGACGCAGATGCGGCTCGACGGACGCTTTACCAACGACCGGCTGGAGCTGCGCAACTTTTCGGGCCGCGCGGGCGACGGCACGGTGCAGGCGTCGGGCACGGTCGGGCTGGCGGCGGCGAGCGGCTTTCCCATCGACATTACAGCGAAGCTCGACCGCGCGCGGCTGGCGCGGAGCGAGGCGATCACCAGCGTGGTGAGCGGCACGCTGTCGATCACCAACAGCGCGGCCAATGGCGGCCTCATCAAGGGCGACCTGCGCCTGCCCGAGACCCGTTATCGCGTGGCGTGGCAGGGCGGCACCGAAATCCGGCAGTTGACCGGCGTGCGGCGCAAGGGCGACGGCAGCGACCCGCTCGCCGCGCGCACGGCCGCGCGTCAGGCGGCGGCGGCGCCAGCGGTGTGGAAGCTCGACATCCGGGTTCGTGCCGACAACGAAATCTACGTCACGGGCATGGGGCTGGATTCGGAATGGAAGACCGACATGCGCGTCACCGGCACGACCGCCGCGCCGCGTGTTTCCGGGCGGCTGGAGGTGCTGCGCGGGCGCTACAGCTTCTCGGGCCACCAGTTCAATCTGGATGAAGGCGTCATCAGCTTCAACGGGCCGATGACCAATCCGACGCTGAACATCGAGGCGACGACGCGGATCAACACGGTGACGGCGGGCATAAGCGTGACCGGCAGCGCGCAGCAGCCCGACATCAGCTTCATTTCGACGCCGACGCTGCCGCAGGACGAAATATTGTCGCGCATCCTGTTCGGCGACAATGTCGCCAACCTGTCGCCGATCCAGGCGGTGCAGCTTGCCGCGGCACTCAACGGGCTGCGCGGCGGGAGCGGCGGCCTCAACCCGATGGGCAAGCTGCAGGGCGCGTCGGGCATCGACCGGATCGGCATCGTCAGCGGCGACGAGGCGACGGGACGGGGCACGAGCCTGGCGGTCGGGCAGCATATCTCGAACAATATCTATGTCGAGGTGGTGACGGATTCGCGCGGGTTCACGGCCACGCAACTGGAGATCGCGCTGTCGCGGACGCTGAGCCTCTTGTCGAAGACGGGGACCAACGCCGGGTCTTCGGCGAACCTGCGCTATTCGAAGGATTATTGAGGGCGCGTCAGGCGGGCGTGACGGTGATCGACTGGGCGTTCATCGTCGCGCTGCCGAACACGGTCATGAAGGCGATGTCGGTCGCGTCGCGCCCGACCGCGATCCGCACCATCGTTTCCACCGGCGCGAGGCCGGTCGCATCGACGATGTGCCATGCGCCGTCGAGCCAGACTTCGACCACGGCGTGAAAATCGGGCGGGGAAAGGCCGAGGGCGTAGACCGACACGAGCCGCGCGGGAATGTCGCGCGAGCGGATGAGCGCGGCGGTCAGATGGGCATAGTCGCGGCATACGCCCTGCCGGGCGAGGAAGGTGTCGGCGGCGGTCGTCGCGCCCGTTGAGCTGCCCGAGACATAGGAGAGGTGGGTGCGGACCCAGTCGACCAGCGCCTGCACCAGCGCGCCGCCGTCCAGACCGCCGAACTGGGCGGAGGCGAAGCTGACGAAGCGGTCCGCCTCGCAATAGCGGCTGGGCCAGATAAAGGGCAGGACGTCTTCGGGCAGGCTGGGGAGAGGGCTGCGCGACAGGCGGGTCAGATCGACCGGGGGGCGGACGACATCGACGACCGAGCGGTAGCGGCTCAGCATCCGGCCGGTGCCGGTGCGGGTCCAGGTGCGGCGGCCGATGCCGCTGCCGCCGAACCTGTTGGTCAGCGGGCCTGCATTGTCGATGACATGGGTCTGCTCGACGATCTGCTGGTCCGGCAGGGCGGCGGCCTCGACCGCGAGCAGCACCTCGGTCGGTTCGGGAAACTCATAGTCGAGGATCGCTTCGATCGCGACGCGCATGAAGGGGGTGTCCGCTATGTCAGAGGGGTGCCGAATCGGGTGGCGCAGTCAGCATCGGGGGGCGGCGGCGCGCTGGCAAGGGGCAAGCGTCCGCACGCTTAGCTTCGCATATTTCCCGCATCTTTTGTTCTTTCGTTGCGCTGGCGCGATCCTATCGGAAACATGGTCCGTGCCGCACTCATGACGATAAAAGGCCCGCGGCATGAAGGACATGCGGCGGGCCTTTTCGGAATGTGATGCGCAAGGCGGGCGGAAACCCGATGCCCCTTGCCGGATGATCCGTCCGGCGCGGGGCGACGGGCCTATTCGCCATCATCCTCCGCATCGGGTCCGGTCATCATGCCTTCGGCGACTTCCTCGGTCTTGCCCCGGATCGCCTTTTCGAGCCTGTCGGCCATTTCGGGATGCTCGCGCAGGAAGGTCTTGGCGTTTTCCCGCCCCTGCCCGATGCGAACCGAATCGTAGGAGAACCACGCGCCCGACTTTTCGACCATGCCGGCCTTCACGCCGATGTCGAGCAGTTCGCCGATCTTGGAAATGCCCTCGCCATACATGATGTCGAATTCGACCTGCTTGAAGGGCGGAGCAACCTTGTTCTTGACGACTTTCACGCGGGTCGTGTTGCCCACGATGTCGTCGCGATCCTTGATCTGGCCGGTGCGGCGGATGTCGAGGCGGACCGACGCGTAGAATTTGAGCGCGTTGCCGCCGGTCGTGGTTTCCGGATTGCCATACATCACGCCGATCTTCATGCGCACCTGGTTGATGAAGATCACCATGCATTTGGAACGCGAGATGGAGCCGGTAAGCTTGCGCAGCGCCTGGCTCATGAGGCGCGCCTGAAGGCCGACATGGCTGTCGCCCATCTCGCCCTCGATCTCCGCGCGGGGGACCAGAGCGGCGACCGAGTCGACCACCAGCACGTCGATGGCGTTGGAGCGCACCAGCGTGTCGACGATCTCCAGCGCCTGCTCGCCGGTATCGGGCTGCGACACGATCAGTTCGTCGATGTCGACGCCCAGCTTCTTGGCATAAGCGGGGTCGAGCGCATGTTCGGCGTCCACGAAGGCTGCGGTGCCGCCATTTTTCTGCGCTTCGGCGATGGCGTGAAGCGCGAGCGTCGTCTTGCCCGAGCTTTCCGGGCCGTAGACTTCGATGATCCGCCCCTTGGGCAGGCCGCCGATGCCGAGCGCGATGTCGAGGCCGAGCGAGCCGGTGGAAATCGCC